>JAOBWO010000127.1 GCA_025463415.1 Acidimicrobiales bacterium
CGGACAGCAACTCGCAGTTGCCGTCCGAGCTGGCCGAGCGATTCGGGGTCGAAGTGGTGCCGCTGACCGTGGCCATCGACGACCGCGAGTACCTCGAAGGCGTTGACCTGTCGGTCGACGACTTCTACGAGCTGTACCGCGACGGCCATCGACCGGCTGTGCGATGCAACCAGCCGAGTCCGGGGCAGTTCGCCGGGGCGTACGACGACCTCGTCGCCCGTGGCTGCACCGAGATCCTGTCGATCCACACGGGCGCGCAGGCCGGATCGACCTGCAGCAGCACACTGCGCGCGGCGCGTCTCGGCGCGCACTCGGTGCCCGTCCCCGTCCGCATCGTCGACTCCGGGACAGCACGGTTCCAGATCAGCTGCTGCGTGTGGGCGGCCGGCGCGGCCATCGCCGGCGGAGCCTCGCTCGACGAGGCCGCGGCCATCGCCGAGGGGCTGGCACCCTCGATCGGCACGGTGTTCATGGCGTCCGGTCCGGGTGTCATCGAGATGTGCCGATCAGGCGCGCGTCGCGTGCACGCGCTCGAGGCGAACGAGTTCCGTCTCGTGCGCGAGGCCGACGACGTGTCCGACGCGATCAGCTCGATGGCCGGCTACGTACTGCACTGGAACCCGGCTCATCGTCCGGAGAGCTGCGCACCCCGGCTCAACGTCGGCATCGGTTGGGCCCACGCCGACACCGAGCCGATCGCCCGAGCGATCGCCCACTCGGTCGGCGAGTCGGCACATGTCGCCGAGGTGATCACGTTTCGGATCGGCCCAAGCGTGGGCGCCGAGACTGGCCCCGACGCAGTCTCCTGCGTCGTGTTCCCCGCCCAGTCCTGAGGTGCCGCCTCAGCCCTGGACGGCGCGGACCGACCAGTCGAGCAGCCAGCTGAGGAAGTCGTAGAGGTTGTACTCACCGGCATTGGGGTGGTCGTCGGGAACGTCGCCGACGTCGTGCTGCTCGTCGACGTCGAGCATCGTGCCGAGCACCAGCCGCACGCCGTTCAGCGCCTGGAGGAACGCCATCATCTGCGCTTCCGTGGCATTGGCCCGGTCCCCGGACGCGGCGTTCATGAACTCGTCCACGGCGTCGAGGCCCAGCAGCCGCGAGGCGAGGATCTCCTCGCGCATGAGTCGCTGGTACTCCTGGTCCAGCTCCTGGTCACCGGCCTGGTGGTACGCGGTCGGGAAGATCCGCTTGAGTCGGTTGTCGGTGACCTGCCCGTCGCCCGAGTCCGCGTCGGGTTCCTGGAGCAGGGCGCGCATCTCGGTCATCAACCGGTGGACGAGGGCGCGCTCCTCTCGGTCGAGGTTGAACCGGTAGCCGTTGCCTTCACGCTCGATCGGCGGGCGCGGCTTGCGGCCCATCAGGTGAACACCATCAAGCGTCGTCTCGCTGCATCGTGGCCCAGAGTCCGTGCTCGTGCAGGCGGAACACATCGAGCTCGGCCTTCTCGCGAGTGCCGTTGGCCACGACCGCCCGACCCTTCTCGTGCACGTCGAGCATCAGCTCGGTCGCTTTCTCGATGCTGTAGCCGAACAGCTTCTGGAACACGAACGTGACGTAGCTCATCAGGTTGATCGGGTCGTTCCAGACGAGGACGATCCAGGGGATGTCGGGTGCGACCGACTCGTCCTGATCCGGACGATCGACGACGGTTGGAGTGGGGGCGATCGACATTCGTGCCCAGTCTGCGCCGGATTCGGTCGAACAGGCAACGACTCGCCCGATCCCGGGGCAGGGGCGGTTAGGAACCGCAGAGAAAGCCTTCTACGATGGCCACTGATGTCCGTCGGCTCTCGCCCCCTCGTGCCGTCGCGCTTCGCACCATCGGGGCTCGGACACGCAACCCGCCGCAACCCGCGCACGGTCCTCGGCGGCTACATCGCGTTGACCAAGCCGCGGATCATCGAGCTGCTGCTCATCACCACCATCCCGACGATGGTGCTCGCCGCGAGCGGTTGGCCGTCGACCCGGCTCGTGATCATCACCCTCGTTGGCGGCACGCTGGCCGCCGGTGGCGCGAACGCGATCAACATGTACGTCGACCGCGACATCGACAAGCTGATGGTGCGCACCCAAGGCCGACCGCTGGCCACCGGCTTGATCGAACCGCGCAACGCGCTGGTCTTCGCCTGCGCCCTCCAGGTCGCTGCCTTCGCCGTCCTGTGGAGCGGGGCCAACCTGCTGTCCGCGTGCCTGGCCCTCTCGGCAGCGTTGTTCTACGTGTTCATCTACACGCTGTGGCTGAAGCGGACGAGTCGCCAGAACATCGTCATCGGCGGTGCCGCAGGCGCTGTCCCGGTGCTGGTCGGTTGGGCCGCCGTGCAGAACAACGTCACATGGGCGCCGATCCTGCTGTTCGTCGTGATGTTCCTGTGGACACCTCCGCACTTCTGGGCACTGGCCATCCGCCACATCGACGACTACCGCGCGGCGGACGTGCCGATGTTGCCGGTTGTGGCACCCCTTCCGGTGGTGCTGCGCCAGATGCTGATCTACACGGTGCTGATGGTCGCGGCAACGATCGTGTTGGTCCCGGTGGGCCATCTCGGGCCGATCTACGGCGTCGGCGCTGGCCTGAGCGGCGCCCTGTTCATCGGCGGCACGTTGGCACTGAGCCGAGACCCCGACCCGCAGAAGGCGATGCGCCTGTTCGGTTACAGCATCAGCTACGTGACGCTGCTGTTCGGGGTGCTGACCCTCGACGTGCTCGTCCGCCACGGGTTCTGATCCGGGCGATTTCGGCTGCTCCCGGGACGTTCCGGGGGTGCTCGACCCGGCCAACTTTTTTGGCGGCTGGGGTGCGGAGATTTCGGTCCGTGGTCGCGCCTGTGGGTAATGTCGGAGCAAGAACGGAACCGATTTTCAGCCGCTTCGGCGGTTCTACGCGCACCATCGCCCACACCATCGACTGGTGTCTCGAAATGAGCTGTTGCCCATGACCACAATTGAAACCGCCCCTCACTCGACGTCCGCGACCAGCACCGCCGGCGCATCGCATGCGATCTCGATGGTGGGTGCGTGGATCACCACGAGCGACCACAAGCGGCTCGGGCGGATGCTGATCGGCTGCGGCCTGATCGCCTTGCTCGGGATCGCCGCCGTCGGTGGGCTGCTCGGGCTGGAGCGCATCGACGTCAACAGCACCACGCTCGGCAGCGGCAGCATCGACCAGCTGTTCTCCCTCTTCCGTGTCGGCCTGGCGTTCTTCGCCGTGCTGCCGGTCATGCTCGGCCTGGGCGTCGCGGTCGTTCCCCTGCAGCTCGGTGCGCGTGCACTTGCGTTCCCCAGGTTGGCTGCTGCGGGCTTCTGGGCGTGGTTCTTCGGCATGGCGCTCGTGGTGTTGTCGATCGTCGCGAACGGTGGTCCCGGCGGCGGCACCAGCAAGTACGTCGCGCTCTACATCTCGGCGTTCGCCGTGATGCTCGGTGGACTCACGATCATCGCGATCTCGCTGGCCACGACGGTGCTCACCACCCGCGCGCCAGGTATGAACATGCGACGCGTGCCCACGTTCGCGTGGTCGGTGCTGGTCTCCTCGCTCGGCCTGATCATCGTGCTGCCGGTCGTCATCGGCGCCAGCATCTACCTGTACGTCAGCTACCGCTACAACCGGGTTCCGTTCGGCGGCAACCAGGGCATCCTCGACTGGACCGGGTTCTCGATGACCCAGCCGCAGACGTTCCTCTACGTGCTCCCCGCAGTCGGGTTCTTCGCCGAAGTGATCCCGGTCGCCTCGCGCCGGCGGATGCCGATGCGCGGCGTCGTGCTGGCCGGTCTCGCCATGGTCGGCGTGGCCGCCATCACCGGCGCCAGCCAACTCCCGCACCTGCTGCCTTGGCGCGGCTCCAAGCTCTACCTCGGCCACTTCAGCACCAAGCTCGGCGACCTCATCAGCTACAGCCTGTTCAACATCGTGCCGGTGCTCGGCGTCGTGATCGTCGTGTTGCTGGCTCCACTCGCCTTCGCCGCCAAGAAGGGCCAGCGCGTCGCTCCGAAGATCACCGCGCCGTTCATCTTCGGCTTCTTCGGCGTGACGATGCTGCTCGTCGGCATGGTCGCCTCGGTCCTGGACGGCGTCATCGACCTCGGTCTGCAGGGCACCGTCTACGAAGAGGGCACCTACACCTATGTCTGCTACGGCGCGATCCTCGCCGCACTGGGCGCCGTGACCTACTGGGGGCCGAAGCTGTGGGGGCGCCGCCTCTCGGACAAGAAGGTCATGCCGCTGGCGCTGCTCGGTGTCCTGGCCGTCGTGTTGTCGTCACTGCCGTACCTCATCGCCGGCTTCGCCGATCAGCCCGCCGGCGCGATCACGTTCTCGTACGGTGGCCCGCACGCACTCTGGAACACGCTGGCCACGATCGGCCACTTCCTGATGGTGCTCACCGTGCTGGGCTACGTCGGTCTGGCACTGCAGGGCTTTCGCACGGGCGAGCTCGCCGGTGACGATCCGTGGGATGCGCACACGCTCGAATGGGCCACCTCGTCGCCCGCTCCGGTGAACAACTTCGTCGGCCTGCACACGGTGATGTCACCGCAGCCCCTGCTCGATCTCAAGCCCAGCCCTGACGCGCCGAAGACGGAGACCGCCTGATGCTTGCCCTTCCACCAGCGCCGGCTCCCGCACCGCGCCGGCAGTTGTTCGTCGGCACCGCGCTGGCATGCTCCGCCGGCACGATGCTGATCGGCGGGATGTTGGCGATCTGGCTGCGCTTCCGCAAGGCCGCCATGACCGGCACGAGCCACCTGTGGGTGCCGAAGGGGATCAGCTTCCCGGAAGTCGCCAGCAACATCATGCTGTTCAGCTTCATCGGGATCTGCATCTTCGCCCAGTGGGCCGTCTACGCCGCGAAGCGCGACGACAAGCGCCACGTCGGTGTGGCCCTGCTGCTGACCGGTCTGCTCGGTCTCGCCGTGATCAACGCTCAGGCAGCGGTGTACGCGCAGATGAGCCTGCCGATCCATCCGAAGGACGGCACCAGCGCCTACGGCGTGATGTTCTACGCGATCACCGGCACATTCGTGGTGTTCATGATCATCGGCGTCGTGTTCAGCTTCGTGACGGCGTTCCGCTACCTCGGCGGGCGCACCCGCGAGCGCGAGATCGTCACCGCCCACGCCATCTACTGGTACTTCGCCGCCGCAGCATTCACCATGCTCTGGTTCGTCGTCTACGTCACAAAGTGAGCAGGTAACCACCCGATGTTCACCACAGGTTCGAAACTCTTCCTGGGCGGCACCGTGCTGTCCCTGGCGGCCACCCTCGTCTACGGCGCGACCGAGGGCGGCGGTCCACTCGGGACCATCGGGCTGATCTCCGTCACCCTCGTGTTCGCGTTCTTGACCGGCATCAACTTCTGGGTCCGCGACAGCAACGTCTCGTCGATGGACACCGCCGGCATCGAGTCCTCGCCGGCCGCGCACCTCGCGCCCGGACGCAGCATGTGGCCCATGGTCGCCGGCGCCGGCGCTGCACTCCTGCCCGTCGGCCTCATCGTCGGCTTCGCGATCACGTGGCTCGCCGTGATCGTGCTGATGATCGCCATGGTCGAATGGATGGTGCAGGCCTGGAGCGAAGGCGCGTCCAGCGATCCCGTGTACAACCTCGGCATCCGCCGGCGGATCCTGCACCCGATGGAGCTCCCGGTGCTCGGGGCCGTCGGCCTCGGCCTGATCATCTTCTCCTTCTCGCGGATCATGCTGCACGTGCCGGCAGCGGCCGGCGCGATCATCTTCGGCGGCATCGCCACAGGCGTCGTGCTGTTCGGCTCGTTGATCGCGACGAAGCGCACCGTCGCCCGCTCACTCGTCGTCGCGCTCTGCACCGTCGGTGCGGTCGGCGTGGTCGGTGCTGGTGTGGCCAGCGCCGTCGCCGGCGGCCGGCACGTCGCCAAGCACGAGATCCCGTCGTACGCCGAAGGCACCTGTGGCGCCGACACCTCGGGCGAAGCCGACGACAAGTCCTCGCGGGCGATCGCAGCCAAGTCGAACCTGGCGGCGACGATCATCCTCCAGAACGGCAAGCTGCGCGCCGAGGTCATCGGTGTCGCCGGGAACCCGGACGCCGTCACCCTGCCCCGCTCCACCGATTCGTTCATCCGCTTCAAGAACCTCGACAACGGCAAGTTCCGCCTCGTCGTCAACCTCGGCAAGGAAGTCGTCGACCCCAAGGCGGCCACGCTCACCTACCGCGAGGTCAAGGAGTGCACGCAGGCAGTCGAGGAGGGTGGTGACCAGTTCATCATCATCAAGCCGGCTGCGCCGTCGCCCAGGGATCCGTCCGCGCCGGACCAGTACAGCTTCACGGTGCCGGGTGTCGACTCGGCTGTGCTCGGGATCGTGGTGCCGTGAAACACCCTGAGCTGAATGGGCGCGCGACGCGTCGCACAACTACCGTTGCCGCAGTGAACGATCCGTCGGGAGACTCGATGACCGTGCCGTCCAATGGAGGCTCCCGCTTCGTGTCGCGGGCCCGGCGCCTCGCGTTGCCGGGTGCAGCGATCGCCGCGCTCACGTTCCTCAGCAGCTGCGCCAAGGACGCTCCGCAGGACACGTTCCAGCCGAAGGGCGACAACGCGCGCAACATCGACAAGCTCCAGCGCACGCCGTTCTACATCGCCGGCGCCGTGTTCGTGGTCGTGTTCGCCGTGGTGATGTTCTGCGTGTTCAAGTTCCGCGATCGCGGGCAGAAGATCCCCAAGCAGACCCACGGCAAGCCGGCGCTGGAGATCGCGCTCACCATCGTGCCCGCGCTGATCCTGGTCGGCATCGGCATCCCCACGGTCAAGACGCTGTTCATGCTCGCCAAGACCAGCGACACCCAGTGCGTCATCAACGTCACGGGCCAGCAGTGGTGGTGGGAGTACGACTACCCGGTGCAGGAGGGCTGTGGTGGCATCACCGAGCCGATCGTCACCAGCGGTGAGATCGTCTTCCCGGCGAAGATGAACGTACTGCTGAAGATCACCAGCCGCGATGTCATCCACTCGTTCTGGATCCCGGCGCTGAACGGCAAGCGCGACGCCGTGCCGGGCCGCGTCCAGACCCTGCGCATGGAGGCCGACCATCCCGGCATCTACGCGGGGCAGTGCACCGAGTTCTGCGGCCTGTCCCACGCCTACATGCGCATGGACGCGGTCGCCCTCGACGCCGCCGGCTTCGAGACCTGGAAGACCAACCAGCTCGCTGCGTACGAGTCCCCGGCCGACGGCACGGCAGCCAAGACCGGTGAGTCGACGTTCCTCACCCAGTGCAGCCGCTGCCACCAGGTCAACGGCCTCGTCAACGCGAATGGGGATCCCGTGATCTCTCGCCCCGACCAGTACGTCTACTCGGGCGCCGCCCCGAACCTCACCAACCTGATGACCCGCTACGACTTCGCCGGTGCGTCGTTCGATCTGATCACCGACGATTGCCGCGACAAGCTCTGGAGCGCGCAGCCCGCCGACTTCAGTGCGCTGTACCTGCAGGGCGTCACGCCCGAGTGCTTCGATCCCGTCAACCTCCGCGAGTGGTTGCGCAACGCGCCCGGCAAGAAGCCGATGTACGCCGATCCCGCCAAGCTCGGACCCACCGACGGCAAGACCCGCGGCATGCCGAACCTGAACCTCACGGAAGATCAGATCGACCAGATCATCTCCTACCTGACCGAGCGGAAGTAGAGCTCCACGATGGCCATTGCCGAACGCCCCTCACCCGTCCTCGCCCGCAGCGGCGGAACCGTCCTCGTCACCCCGAGCAGCTCGCTCGGTGTCTTCCGCCGTCCGGTGTCCAGCACCGGATGGCGCAGCTGGGTCTTCACCGTCGACCACAAGAAGCTCGGCATCATGTACGGCGTCGCGGCCTTCACCTTCTTCATCATCGGTGGATGCGAAGCACTGCTGATCCGTCTGCAGCTCGCGGCTGGTTCGAACAAGGTGCTCAGCGCTGAGGCGTACAACCAGATGTTCACGATGCATGCCACCACGATGGTGTTCCTGTTCGTGATGCCCATGGCTGCGGCGTTCGCCAACTACCTGCTGCCGTTGCAGATCGGCGCACGCGACGTCGCGTTCCCCCGCATCAACGCCTTCGGCTTCTGGTGCTTCCTCGCCGGCGGCGTGTTCCTGAACA
The DNA here is from genome assembly GCA_025463415.1 of Acidimicrobiales bacterium. Lineage (GTDB taxonomy): Bacteria > Actinomycetota > Acidimicrobiia > Acidimicrobiales > Ilumatobacteraceae > WLMZ01. Next base: position 8,113 of record JAOBWO010000127.1, read on the forward strand.
CGTCATGGTTCCTCGGTGGTGGTCCGGACACGGGCTGGTTCGCCTATGCGCCGAACACCAGCGTCGCGTTCTCGCCCACCCATGGCGTCGACTTCTGGGCGCTCGGTCTGCAGATCACCGGCATCGCCTCGCTCACCGGTGCGATCAACCTGATCGTCACCGTGTTGAACATGCGGGCACCGGGCATGAGTCTGATGAAGATGCCGGTCTTCTCGTGGATGATCCTGGTCGTGCAGTTCCTGCTGCTGTTCGCGATCCCCGTCATCACCGTGGCGCTGTTCCTGCTCACGTTCCAGCGCGACTTCGGCGCCGCCTTCTTCAGCGTCGACAAAGGGGCTGATCCATTGCTGTGGCAACACCTCTTCTGGATCTTCGGGCATCCGGAGGTGTACATCCTCATCCTGCCCTCCTTCGGCATCGTCAGCGAGGTGCTGCCGGTGTTCTCTCGAAAACCACTGTTCGGCTACAAGTTCGTGGTCTTCTCGGGTGCTGCGATCGGCTTCCTCGGCTGGGGTGTGTGGGCCCACCACATGTTCGCGTCGGGTCTCGGCCCGGTCAGCGTCGCCGTCTTCTCGGTGGCCACGATGGCCATCGCCCTCCCGACCGGCGTCAAGATCGTCAACTGGACGATGACCCTGTGGGGCGGCAAGCTCCGCTTCACCACGGCGATGATGTTCGCGATCGGTCTGATCATCGAGTTCACCATCGGTGGCCTGTCCGGTGTCACCCACTCGGTGTCGCCGTCGGACACCCAGCAGACCGACACCTACTACGTGGTCGCCCACTTCCACTACGTGCTCTTCGGTGGCGCCGTGTTCGGACTGTTCGCCGGCTTCTACTACTGGTGGCCGAAGGTGTTCGGCAAGATGCTCAGCGAGCGGATCGGCAAGTGGAACTTCTGGTTGATGGTGATCGGCATGAACCTCACGTTCGGCCCGATGCACATCCTCGGTCTGCAGGGCCAGCCGCGCCGCATGCAGATCTGGACCGAGTTCCGTGCCGGTGACGGCTTCTTCAACGGCGCCTTCTGGAACCTGGTGTCGTCGATCGGTGCGTTCATCCTCGCCCTCGGCATCTTCGCCTTCATCGTCAACGTGTTCCTCACCTACAAGAAGGGCGAGGTCACGCCAGGCGATCCGTGGGACGCGCGCAGCCTCGAGTGGATGACGGACAGCCCGCCCAAGGAGCACAACTTCGACTCCATCCCCACGGTGCACGCGCTGGACGAGTTCTTCCACCGCAAGTACGTCGAGGACGAAGAGACGGGCGACCTCACCCTGGTCACCACCTACGCCGAGATCATGGCCGAGATGGAAGCCAAGGGGGACAAGAACATCCACCTCCCGTCGCCGTCGTACTGGCCGATCGTGCTGGCCCTCGGCCTGCCGATCATCGCCTACGGCATCATCTTCAACCGTCTGCTGTCCGTGTTCGGCGCGGCAGTGGTCCTGTTCGCGATCTTCGGCTGGTCCCTGGAGCCGTCGGTGGCCGACGCGTCGGACTACGACCCACCTGTCGACGGCGACAACGGTGAATCGACGAAGGAGTTGGCGACCCTTGGCTGACATCGCAGCACCCACGACGCCGGCCTCGGAGCCGGACACCACCGCCGCAGTGGCGCTCGGCGTCGAGCCCGACATCCACGGGATGGTGCCCACACCGGGCGCGCACGACGATCACGGGCTCGTCCATGGTGGCGGCGACCACGCTGGCGGCGAGCACGGCCACGCAACCTCGACCGGGCTGTCCAACAACAAGCTGGCGATGTGGATGTTCCTCGGCAGCGAGTGCTTGCTGTTCGGCGGACTGATCTCCACCTACATGCTGTACCGCGGTCGCCACGAGGGCTCGCCGTCACCGTCGCAGCTGTACAACATCCCGCTCACGTCGGTCAGCTCGTTCGTGCTGCTGATGAGCTCGCTGACGATGGTGCTCGCGGTCTCCGCCGCCCAGCGTCACGACGACCGCAACACCTCGACATGGCTCACGGTGACGGCGCTGCTCGGCGCCACCTTCGTCGGTGCGCAGGTGTTCGAGTTCACCGAGTTCTACCACGAGGGTCTCGGCTTCACCACGAACCTGTTCGGGTCGAGCTTCTTCACCCTCACCGGCTTCCACGGCGTGCACGTCACGGTCGGGATCATCATGCTGATGGCGTTGGTCGGGATGATCAACCGCGGCAAGATCCCCGGCAACAAGGCCGAGGTGGTCGAGATGATCGGCCTGTACTGGCACTTCGTCGACATCGTCTGGATCGTCATCTTCACCCTCGTCTACCTGATCCCGTCGTGAGGCCGTCATGAGCAGCGAACAGACAGAACTGGAACGCGACATCAGCGACAAGGTCGACGACGTCGTCGAACCCGCGCACGGTGTCGACGAGCATCCCGCCGGTGACCACAAGCACGGGCTCACCGACATGGGCTACGTCAAGGTCGCGCTCATCCTCGCGCTGATGACGGCGATGGAGGTCACCCTGACCTACCTGCACCTGCCCGGCAAGGTGTTCATGACGATCCTGCTCGTGCTGATGGTCGCCAAGTTCTGGACCGTCGTCAGCTACTTCATGCACCTGAAGTTCGACAACAAGATCTTCACCCGGCTGTTCTACACCGGGCTGCTCCTGGCCTGTTTCGTGTACCTCGCCGCGCTCTGCACGTTCCAGTTCTTCGCACCCAGCTGACCGGCGGCTGCCGGTAAGGAGGTCGACGCATCATGTTGGCCAAGTTCGACATCACCGCCGATCCCTGGGCGTTCCACGCGCACCCCGAGGTGTGGGCGCTGGTGCTGCTCCTCATCGGCGCGTACATCTACGCGGTGCGGGTCATCGGCCCGACGGCCGTCCCGCCCGGCACCCCGGTGGTCACCCGTCGCCAACAGGTCTACTTCGTGGCCACCATCGTGACCCTGTGGGCTGCCAGCGACTGGCCGATCCACGACATCGGCGAGACGTACCTCTACTCGGCGCACATGTTGCAGCACATGATGCTGTCGTACTTCCTGCCGCCCCTCGCGGTGCTGGCGATGCCGGAGTGGCTGCTGCGGCTGATCATCGGCAACGGCAAGGGATACTCCGCGTTCAGGTTCATGACCAAGCCGGTCGTCGCCGGTGTCCTCTTCAACCTGACGGTGATGGTGACCCACATCCCCGGTGTGGTGAACACCTCGACCGAGAGCGGGCCACTGCACTACTCGCTGCACTTCGCACTCGTCTCGACAGCGCTGCTGATGTGGATGCCGGTCATCGGGCCGTTCAAGGAACTGCAGATGGGCTACCCGGGCAAGATGGTCTACCTGTTCCTGCAGAGCGTGATCCCCACGGTGCCCGCAGGCTGGCTGACCTTCG
>JAOBWO010000132.1 GCA_025463415.1 Acidimicrobiales bacterium
CTGCGCAGGATCAGGCTGCCGATGATGAACAGCGGCACCATCACCAGCATGCCGATGCGCACGCTCCACTTGTCCGCCACCCAGCCGATGAACGGGAGCACGACGAGGCCCGGGATCACCCACAGCGCTGCAGCGCTGAAGCCGGTGGCACGCGCACGCGCTGGAATGGCGAGCGAGAACGCGACGAGGATGCCCGGCCCGAGCGTGGCGAGCGATGCGGAGATCACGCAGTTCATCGCAACAGCGACCACGATGTTCGGCGACAGCGCGAAGGCGACGAAGACGATCGACGTCAGCAGCGCGATCTTGGCGAGGAACTGGATCAGGCCCTCCATGTTCGTCATGAACCGCTTGGTGATGATCCGCGAACCGAGCACGATCCCGACGAGCTGGAACGGCTCTGCGATCGCGGCAGCGAACCCGCGGGCACGTTCGTCGAGATGGAACTCACGCTCGTACAGCACCGACGCCAAGGTCACGAATCCGATCAGCGCCACGGCCAGGAACGGCAGCGACCACCAGATCCGGCGCAGGCTGTCGACCTTCTGCACGGTGCGCCAACTCTCCGCGAACGACGCGGGGATCTCTTCGGTGTTGACGACCTCGTCGGAAGCGCCGGTCGCGGCACGCTCCCACCGACCGCGGATCGGCTCGCTGAGCCTGAACGCCATGATCGCGAAGATGATCGTCGGAACCATGAACACGAAGAACGGAGTGCGCCACCCGAAGTAGTACGCCAGCAACCCCGCGCTCAACGGTCCGACGAACGCACCGACCGCATTCGCGGCGCGGTGCGCGCTGTAGACCTTGCTGCGCGATGCGATCGGGTAGTAGTCGGCCAGCAACGAGTTGTGGGTCGGGTCCACCACGGCCTTGCCGATCGAGGATCCCGAGCGTGCGATCGTCAGCACGATGATGCCGGTGGCGAGCCCGGTCATCCCACTGAACAGGGCCCACACCAACGCGCCGATGATCGCCAGCGGCACACGCTTCGAACGGTCGGCGTACTGCGCGATCGGCACCTGCAACAGCAGTGCAGCGATCGACGACAGCGCGACGAGCCCCAGCGCCGTCTTCAGGTCGATCCCGAAGTCCTTGCGGATGTTCGGCAGGAGGATGCCGAACGCGGTGCGGTCCAACTCGTCGACGGCGTTGAGACCGAACAGCACGACCAACGGGAAGGCCATCTCGCCACCGCACAGGTCGCGCAACCGCTTCGTGATCACGCGTGGCTCGCGGACGAATCGGCGATCGATGCGACGCTCGGCTCGATCAGGTCGCTCGGCTCGATCACGACGTTCGCCCCGTGCACGGAGACCGGTGCAACCACTGGCGCGTCAGCGGGTGCAGGCGGGAAGTCGGCCCGCGCCAGCGGGCGCCGCTTGCGGGCAGCATCAGCGATGAGATCACGCAGCTTGGTGATCTGGCTGCCGAGGCCGCCGGGCAGCACCAGCAGGATCAGGAGCACACCGATGGATGTCGAGAGCAACCGCCATTCCAGCGACGGCAGCCGCAGCGTTGCGCGGGAGAAGATGGCGCCGGTGATGACGCCCGTGACGGAGCCGAGCCCACCGATGATGGCCGACGTGAAGACGCCGAAGCTGTCGCGGGCGCCGTACTGGCTGAGGTTGAACGAGTGGTTCATGTGCGACAGCAACCCGCCTGCGACGCCGGCGACCGCACCACTGAGCATGAACGCCGTGAGCTTGGCGCGCACCGGAGCGATCGAGAAGCTCTGCGCGGCGCGCTCGTTCTCGCGCATCGCGACGATGACCCGCCCGGTGCGTGACCGGCGCACCCCGCGCACCAGCAGGATCACGATCACCAGGATGACGATGGAGTACGCGTAGAACCGCGTCGGCGTGTCGATGTCGAGCCGACCGAACAGCGGCGCGACCTTCAGGCGCTTGCCGATCGGGGGCCAACCGAAGAAGCGATCGTTGAGCAACCACGAGGTCACGCTCAACCCGAAGGCGAGGGTCGTGACTGCGAGATACAGGCCCTGGAGGCGCAGCGCCGGGAGCCCGACGAGCAGCGCGCTCAACGCGCCTGCGACGGCGCCGATCAGCAGCGCTAAGGTCAGGTCGACGTGCCATCGCGACGTGCACAGCGCGCTGACCGCGCCGCCGACCGCGACGAAGCCCATCTGCCCGAGCGAGATCTGGCCTGCCCATCCGGTGAGGATCATCAACGAGATCCCGATCACGCAGAACACGACCACCTCGTTGGCCTGGATCAACCGATCGACTCGAAGCACCATCGGCACGGCGATCACGGCGGCGACGACCAGCACGGCCGAGCCCCATCGGGCCAGTCGGACGAGCGGCAGGCGGGCCGTCTCCGCGTCGAGCGGCCGGATCTCCTCTGCGCCGCGCCATGACGACGTCGCGTCCGTGTCGCGCCGGCTGTGCGACCGCCGCTGCAGCAGCAGCGCGGCGAGCACCGCGACCGACACCATCGGAACCACGAGCAGCGGGCTCGACGCGTGCCATGTGACCCAGTAGTCGAGGAAGCCGATGCAGATGCCTGCGATCGCGATCGTCTTCAGGTTCTGTAGCCGACCGATGACCAACGCCGCCATCGCGAACAGCTGGTTGGTCACGTCGAACGCGCTGCCGATCGGCACGCCCAGGATGCCGGCGCGCAAGTACAGCGCGATGAACGAGAGGGCCGCGGCGAGCGCCCAGACAACGGTGCTCAACCTGGCAACGGGGATGCCGAGCATGTTCGCCCGGTCGCCACGCTCGGCCGACGCGCGCACTGCGACACCCGTGCGCGTGCGGTTGAGGAAGACGGCCACGAGCACCATCGCGATCGGCGCGACGGCGAGCGCGACGAAGTCGTTGCCCAGGAGTCGCACCACTCCGATGTCGAGCTTCCACGAGATCGCCTGCGGCAGGCGTTCGGACGCCGCGTTGCGGCCCCACCACCTCGGCACGAGGATGCCGAGCACGGCCAGCAGCTGGGTGATGCCCAGGGTCGCCACCGTGAGCACGAGCCGTGAAGAGTTCTTGAAGCGACGGACGAAGATCAGCTCGACCAACGCACCGAGCACGATCGCGATGACCAGACCGATCACGAACCCCAGTGGATACGGCCAATGGCTGAACACGACGAGCGCGACCACGAACGAGGTCGGCACCGAGCCGAGGTCGGCCTGCGCGAAGTTGAGGACGCGGTTCGCCCGGTACACGAGCGCGAGGCCGAGCGCCAACAGTGCGGTCAGCATGCCGAGCACGAGTCCGCGGATCGCGGCACCCCACGGCAAGTACCACGTGCGGAACGCGACCACGAGCGCGATGACCACGAGCGCGCCCACCGCGCCGATCACGACGCGGCGACGAAGCTCGGACCCCCCGGACCGATCGATCATCCCCATTCGCCCCGAACGTACACGCGAGCGACGAACTACTGTGACACCGGTGCACTCCAGCCCAGAGCCGCAGTACGTCATCACGCTCGAGGATGCGGCGAAGCGGGGGGCTTGGACCCGGAGCGGAGTCGTGCAGCAGCTGCGCGATCGATGGTCGGCCGTGGACTTCGTCTTCAATGGCATCGACGGCTTCGTCCGTCACCGGACCGGGCGCCATGCCGCGCTCCTCGCGCACTACGGCTTCCTGTCGGTGTTCCCTCTGCTGGCGGTGATGACCACGATCCTCGGCTACTTCCTCGAGAGCTACGCATCCGTGCGGCAGCGGATCGTGAACTCGGTGTTCCAGAACATCCCGTTCATCGGGGAACAGATCAAGCGGGATCCCAGCAAGATCACGGGCAGCATCATCGTGCTCGTTGCCGGTCTTGCGACCGCGCTGTGGGCGGGCACGAAGTGCTTCGTCGCTGCACAGCAGGCGATGAACGACATCTGGGAGGTCCCCGAGATCGACCGGCCGAAGCTGGCCCGATCACGGCTTCGCGCTCTGCTGGCGATCGCGGTCGTCGGCCTCGCCCAGGTCGGCTCGGCGATCGTCACCGGCATCGTCGGGATCAGCGGGATCGCGTGGATCAGCCGGATCCTGCTCGTCCTCGCCGCGATTGCGATCAACATCACCGTGCTCATCGCGGCCTACCGAGTGTTGACCGCGCGTCGTCTCGAACGTGAGCAGCTCGTGCCGGGCGCGATCGGGGCGGGGCTCGCCTTCTCCGCGCTGCAGGTGATCGGCGCCACGATCGTGCGGCGCGCGATCACGGAGGCGTCCCCGATCTACGGCAACTACGCGACCGTCATCGCGTTGCTCAGTTGGCTGAGCCTGCACGCAGTCGTCGCGCTGCTCGGCGTCGAGGCCAACGCGGCACTCGACCGGCACCGGCGTCGTGTGCCAACCTGAGAGATGGCATCACTCGACGTCCCCGTCATCGATCTAGAGCCCTGGCGGACGGGAAGCGTCGACGCACGGGCCGCCGTCGCGGCAGCCGTCGACCATGCCTGCCGCACGAGTGGTTTCTTCCAGGTCGTCGGGCATGGTGTCCCGCCCGAGCTGATCGACCACGCCTTGGACGAGATCGACCGGTTTTTTCACCTCCCCCTCGCCGAGAAGATGGCGATCCGGCCGGCGTCCGACGCCATCAACCGCGGGTTCCTCCCGCTCGGCAGCGAGGCGCTCAGCTACACGGTGGGTGTCGATGCACCGGCCGACCTGCGCGAGGTGTTCGTCATCGGACCGGACGCACTGCCCGAGGATCCGCGTCACCATGCGGATGCGTTCAACGTGTTCACGCCGAACCTCTGGCCGGCGAAGCCGGATGGCCTGAAGCCGGCGATGCTCGCCTACTTCGACGCAATCGTCGCGCTCGCGAAGACGATGGTCGACATCTACGCGGTGGCGCTCCAACTCGAGCCGGCGTTCTTCCGTGGTCACGTCGATCACTCGACCGAGACGTTGCGGGTCAACTACTACGAGCGCCTCGCGCCCGGAGAGCCGATCGCCGATGGACAGCAACGGCTCGGCGCGCACACCGACTACGGCATCACCACCGTGCTGTACGCGGACCGCGTCCCGGGTCTGCAGTTGCTCGACCTCGATGGTGACTGGCACGACGTGCTCGCCGAGCCCGGCGCGTTCATCGTCAACCTCGGCGATCTGCTGGCCCAGTGGACCAACGATCGTTGGCGCTCGACGGTGCATCGCGTGGTCGCGACGGGCGGCCAGGGCACGCGCCGGCGTTCGATCGCGTTCTTCCTCGACGGCAACTACGACTCGGTGATCGAATGCCTGCGGACGTGTTGTGACGAAGATCATCCTGCTCGATACGCGCCGACGACGGCCGGGGCCCATCTCGTCGAGAAGTTGCGAGGAGCTCGCACACTGACGAAAGTCGAGACCCTCGACACCGTCGGCGATCGAATCGATGCTCTGCGCCGGTCGTGACGAGCGCTTCGATTTTCACCGTCCGGGTCAGTCGTTCTGATTGACGGAACAGCCGTCACTGACTGATGGGACAACGAGTAGTCGGCGCCTTCGTGTTTCCGTATGGTGTGCAACTCGTGACTACGAATCGCTCACTCCCCGCCCTTGCGCTCCCCGACACGGCGAAGATCGACGCCTTCCTCGCGCAGACCGACGCGCCGACGCCGTTCGTCGTCGTCGATGTCGACAAGGTCGCCGAGCGGTACGCGTCCTTGACCGAGGCCATCCCCTCGGCGCGGGTGTACTACGCCGTGAAGGCCAACCCGGGAGCACCGATCCTGGCCCGGCTGAACGATCTCGGCTCCGCGTTCGACGTCGCCAGCCCGGCCGAGGTCGACATGTGCCTGGCCGCCGGCGCAGCGCCCGAGCACATCTCCTACGGCAACACGATCAAGAAGTCGCGCGACATCGCGTACGCGTTCTCGGTCGGCGTCCGCCGGTTCACGATCGACTGCGTGGAGGAGCTCGAGAAGGTCGCCAAGATCGCCGGTTCGGACGCATCCGTGTGCGTTCGCCTGCGGCACGAGTGCGGTGGTGCCGACTGGCCGCTGTCACGCAAGTTCGGCTGCGATCCGTACGAGGTCGAGAACCTGCTCGTGCTCGCCAGCGAGCTCGGCATGGAGTGTGGCGTGTCGTTCCACGTCGGCTCGCAGCAGCGCGACCTGCAGGCATGGAGCGAGTCGCTCGAAGTCGTCGCGCTGCTGATGCACCGTTCCCGCCGACGCGGTGCCCGACCGAGCTTCATCAACCTCGGTGGCGGCTTCCCCGGCACCTATCGCGAGGGCGCCCCCGGCATCGCCGAGTACGGCCACGCCGTGCGCACCGCGCTGGCCACGTGGTTCCCCGACAGCGTCGGGCCCGAGGCGACGATGGAGGTCATGGTCGAGCCCGGCCGCTACATGGTGGCCGACGCAGGTGTGCTGCGCTCCGAGGTCGTGCTCGTCTCGCGTCGTTCCCCCGTCGACAGCGAGCGCTGGGTCTACCTCGACTGCGGCAAGTTCCACGGCCTCGCCGAGACGATGGACGAAGCGATCCGCTACCGCCTGCGCACTCCGCACGACGGTATGCCCACCGGTCCCGTCGCGATCGCCGGTCCGACGTGCGACTCTGCCGACGTGCTGTACGAGAAGAGCGCGTACGAGCTGCCCCTCGCGCTGGCCGAGGGCGACATGGTCGACATCCTCTCCGCCGGTGCGTACACCACGACGTACAGCTCCGTCGGCTTCAACGGCTTCCCCGCCCTCGCGGAACACTTCATCTGAGCCCGCTCGCCTTCGCGTAGGCTCCGCTCCGGCGGGTTCTTCGAGAGGAGACGTTGATGGTGCTCGGCAGTGGACGACAGGGTCGTCATGTGCTCGAACGCGGCCAACTCGTCGGTGGCCGACTGGTCGGCATCGAGCGCATCACGCTGCGCTCCAGCGATGAGCACGGGGGCACGAACACGTACCACCGGTTCCAGTACGCGGTGGAGGTCCACGCCGCGCAGCCCTACGTCGCCGGCGTGCGACAGACCCTGAACCCGGATCAATTCGTTCGACTCGGCATGGAGCTGGCCGTGCGCGACGACCACGGCCTGGCGGTGATCGACTGGGCCGCGACGGGCGGTGGCACGACCGACGACATCAAGCTCCTTCGCAAGCCACCGCCGAACGGCGTCAACGACGATGACGACGATCTCGACAAGGCCCGCCGCAAGTGGTCGCCGGCCAGCTGCACGATCACGGGCATCGGGATGACCGAGGGCCTGTTCCACACTCGTGGGCTCGATGCCGATCTCCGCGTCAACGCTCCCACCGAGAACGGCGGTCAGCCATTCGGCGTCCACCTGAAGAGCTTCGGCGCTCCGGGCTATGGCTCGCACCTCGCCGCGCCCGGAGCCACGCTGCCCTGCTGGGTCAAGCCAGGCCACGTGGACCACGTGTTGATCGACTGGCCGGCCGCGGCGATGGCGCTGCCCGGCATCGGCATGCCGCCGAGCCAGTACATCGCGGCGGTCACCCGCCGGGCGTGAGTCGCCGCGCCGATGTCGCGCACAGGGTGCCGCCGGACTCGACCTCAGATAACTTCCACTTCGACGGAATGCGCGTTGTTCCGACTCGGTTGCAGCCATGTTCTGACAACCCCCCGAATACTGGAGCTCGCTCCAGGCACACAGAAGGGAAGCTGCTCGACATGACCAACAGCCAGTCTCGGACGCCACTGGACCGGATCGAGATCCGCGGACTTCGCGTGATGACCCTCGTCGGCGTGCTCTCGCACGAGCGTGAGGCGGCGCAGCCGCTGGAGTTCGACATCATCCTCGAAGGCGACCTGCGCGATGCCGGTCGCAGCGACGACCTCGCCGACACCGCGCACTACGGCCTCGTCACCGAGCGCGCTGCGGCGATCGCTCGCGAGACCAAGGACGAGCTCCTCGAGCGCCTGGTCCACCGCATCGCCGAGGACGCGCTCACCATCGACCGCGTCGAGGCGGTCGAGGTCGTGTGCCGCAAACTGCGTCCGCCGATCGCCGAGGACATCGCCTACACCGCAGTGCGCATCCGCCGCACGCGGGCGGACCTGCAGATCCCGGCACACACGAGCCACCGCGCGATCGTCGCACTCGGCAGCAACCTCGGTGACCGCCTCGGCTTCCTCGAGCTCGCGGTCGGCGAGCTCGGCGACAGCATCATCGCCCAGTCGCAGGTCTTCGAGACGGCGCCGGTTGGCGGGCCCGACAACCAGGGTGCCTACCTGAACATGGTCGTGTCCGTCGACACCTCGCTGGACCCGTTCGCGATGCTGCGCCGCTGCCAGCGGATCGAGGCACTCGCGCTGCGCCAGCGGATCGTGCACTGGGGTCCGCGCACGCTGGACGTCGACCTGCTGTTCTTCGACGACATCACGATCAGCAGCCCGGAGCTGACGATCCCGCATCCCCGCTATGCGGAGCGACGGTTCGTACTCGCCCCGCTCAGCGAGGTCGCCCCGGAGCTGTGCCCGGCCGATTGGGATGCCACCCTGCCGCCCGACCAGGTCACCGCGCTCGGGCCGCTGGCCGACCTCACCTGAACCGCTCGCGATGCCTTGCAGGAACTCCTCAGACAGCCTCGGGCCGGCCGAGCCCGAGCTTGCGCTCCAGCGCGCGCACTTGGTCGGGGTAGTGGACGCGCCCGTACTCGGGCTGCTGGCGGATCACGATCTCCATCAGCTCCCAGTGCTGCGGGGTGTCCTTCCACGGCAGCGCGATGTACAGCGGCAGGTCCCAGCGACGCAGCTTGTCGAGGTTGGTGTA
>JAOBWO010000196.1 GCA_025463415.1 Acidimicrobiales bacterium
CACCGATGAGGTCGAGGTCGGCCGGCAGGGTGCTGAGCGGCCCGGTGGGGCTGCGGTGGCCGGCTGCGATGACGACCAGGCGGATTGCAACGCCGGCAGCGGCGAGCAGCACAGCGATGGCCGTGCCGTTCAGCTGTCGGCCGGCGATGCGCCGGGCCGGGGCGCGCAGGAACCGCCCGACGAACGGTGCGGCCGCTCCGATCAGGACCATCTCCAGCACCAGCGGACCGATGCCCAGGCCGGTCAGGATCGTGCCCGATCCGACGGGACGGAACACGACGAGCGTGTTGAGCAGTTGGCGTCCGCTCGTGGTCGGATGCAACGCGGCGATCGCCGCCACGACGGCGATCAGCCACAGCGAATAGACGATGAAGGCGCCGCGGCGGAGCCAGCGGACGATCGCAACGCGGTCGGCCGGTCGCCCGTCCGGCCGTTCGCCGATCCAGTACGAGATCACTCCGGCGGTGAACGCGACGAGGACCACTGCGCCGCCCACGTCGCCGTGGGCCAGCAGCCGACCGAACCATCCCGACGTCGTCCCCGTTGCCGTCGCGACCCGGTCGGCAAGCAACATCGTTGCGCCGATCGAGGCGACCAACCCGCATCGCCACGGCACCGTGGTCGGATGGGTGTCCTCGGGATGGCCGAGTCCGTCGCGATACATAGCCTCGGCAGCTTAGGATCTCGGCGCGGTCGGCGAGGGATCCCCACCGACCCCTTCTCCGCACCCTGCCGGGCGGATCCAGCGGGCATCGCTACACTGCGGTCCGATGCGAACCCGGTCCGTCGTTGCCACGTCGACCACGACTCGTGGGACCATCGTCGTGGCACTCCTGGTGATCGTCGGACTCGTCTGGTGGTGGCTGCCGACGCTGCGTGGCGACTCGTCGAAGACAGATGTCGCGGTCGTCGGTGACTCGTTCCTGTGGAGCGCCGAGCGCGAGATCACCAACCGCATCCACGAGGACGGGTTCTCGTTGGTCTGGGCGCCTGAGCAGGCATCGTGGTGCGACGCTCCCGCAGCCGTCAGCACCGTGGTGCAGGCCGACCACCCCGCCATCGTCGTCGTCTCGTTCAGCGGAGAAGGCACGTGCGGTGCGACGCCGGCGGCCGTGCGCGATCAGGTCGCCGCAGCGGCCGGCTCGGCGCGGCTGATCGTGGTCGACAACCCGGCCGCCGACCCGGCTGCACCCGTCACACCACGTGCCTCCGTCGTGGACGCCGCTCAGCTGCTCGGTCCCGACGGCACGCTCGTGCAGGGCTGCCTCTGGTGGGACATCTGTGGGCCGGATGGGCAGATCGCCGTGCGCGACGGCGACGACGGCCTGGCTGCGTCCGGGCAGACTCGTGTCGCCCGCTTGATCGTGGCCGCGCTGCGCTGACCGGTCAGGGCAGCAGTGCGCAGCCGCCCGGCGTCATCGAGTAGCGGCGGTCCTGGGTCCAGTCGCCCCCGGCCCACGTGGACACGTCGGCGAGGGTGACGTTGGCGTACATGGTCTGCAGTTGCGTCACCAGCCAGATGGCGAACAGCGCCGAGCCCGACGGGCAGAGGTGCACGCCGTCGTCCATCCGCTCGGGGATGTGGTCGCCGTTCATGTCCGCCACGAAGTCGGGTCCCCAGAACGGGTTCGTGTCGAGGAAGGTGACCTCAGCCGGATCGTCGGCGGCGATCTTCTTCGCGGCGGCGGTGTCGTTGACGTAGCCGTGGTCGGTGCGCTCGGGCGTGAGCGGCGGTACGGGGAGCAGCAGCAGCTTGGCACCGCCGAACTTGGCGATGTCCCGCACCTTGGCAAGCGCGTCGTAGATCGCGTCGACGCCGAATGGCTCGTCCCACGTCGACATCTCCATGATCAGCAGATCGGGGTGCTCCGAGCCGGTGAGGTCGGTGATCTTCTTGAAGTCCGCCGGGCCGGTGTCGTTGAGCAGCCCGACTCCTGGGAACGAGCTGTCGATCACGTCGATGCCGGTTGCCTTCATCGCCGCGATGAACCCCAACGACGTCGTGAACGCGATCGAGTCACCGAACCACAGTGCCTTGTGCAGCTCGGCTGTGGGGATGGTCGTAATGGTCGCGATGACGGTCGTGGTGGTCGCCGGATCCGTCGTCGTGGCAGCGATCGAGGCATCCGTCGAAGCTGCCGAGCTGTCAGACGCCGGATCGGTCGTGACCGGATCCGTGGTCGCCGGATCCGTCGCGGTGGTGCTCGAGGTCGTGGTCGTGCTCGACGTCGCGGTGGTGGAGGTCGTCGCCGACCCGGCTTGGGCGGCTGGCACCGCGAGCGCGCTGAGATCGATCGGCGCGGGTCCGGCAGACGGCAGTGGCACCACGACGACGCCGACCGCGACCAGGGCGACACCGACGACGGAGGCAACCGCGGTCAGGGTCAGCTTGCGACGTTGGAGGCCGTAGCGGATCGGCCGCTCGACCAGGTAGTAGGAGAGCGTCGAGGCGGCCAGCGTGGTGGCGAGGCGCATCGCCGTCAGCGGCCAACGTGACAGGCCGGTGCGGTCGGCGTTCAGCGCGATGTAGATCGGCCAGTGCCACAGGTAGAGCCCGTACGAGAGTTGCCCCAGCCACCGGATCGGTCGCTGGCGGAGCAGTTGCTGGAGCCAGTTCGATCCGGCCTGGCTGGCGACCGCGAGCAGCAGCACCGCGACGAGGACCGCGTGGAGCAGGAAGCCGCCACGATAGAGCCAGCCGTCGCGGCCGTCGACCCGGAGCCACATCCATGCGAGCACGAGCACGGGTGCGACGACGATCACGCCGACGGAGCGGCCGAGTCGGGCCACGAGGCGATCGGTACGCGACGTGACGATCGTGGTCGCGCACAGCGCACCGATCAGCAGGGCACCGATGCGGGTATCGGTGCCCTCGTAGGCGCGCGTGCTGTTCGTCGGCGAGTACACCGCCGCCATCAGCGCGAACGACAGCGCAGCCCCGATGATCGAGCCGGTGAGCACCGCGCGCTCGCGGTTCGTGCGACGCCAGATCAGGGCCACCACCACGAGCGGCCAGATCAGGTAGAACTGCTCCTCGACGGCCAGGCTCCACAGGTGGGTGAGCGGCGATGGCGCCGCCAGGGAGGCCCAGTAGTCGGCGGACCCGGCGACGTGGTGCCAGTTGAGCGCGAAGCCGAGCGCCCATGGTGCATCGTTGCGGATCTTCAACCGTTCGCCCGCTGTTCCCCATCCGGTGGCCACCACCGTGGCGATCGCGATCAACAGCAGGAGCGCCGGCAGGAGACGTCTGGCGCGCCGCGACCAGAAGTCCCGCAGCGAGATCCGTCCGGTCTTGTCCACCTCCTGCAGCATCTGCCGGGTGATCAGGAACCCGGACAGCACGAAGAACGTGTCGACTCCGAGGAAGCCGCCGCTGAGGTGATCGGAGTGGAACAGCAGGACTGCAGCGACGGCGAAGGCGCGGAGGCCGTCGATCGCCGGCAGGTAGACCGACCGCGGCGTCGGGGTGAAGGTGACCTCTGCCGTGCTCACGGTTGGCCGTCCCCGGTGGGCGAGGCAGGCGGCGCCACGGTGTGGCGGCTGGGCTGCGGCCGCGCCGTGGCGATCGCGCTGGCGAACAGCAGGACGATCACGGCCATGCCCGGGCGATGGAGGTCCTCGAAGTTGCCCGGCCAACCGGCGTTGGCAAACGGGTGCTCGGACGTGACCCTCCGCACCATCACCGCCGCCATCACCGCGACGATAGCGACGGAGGCATAGCCGAGCAGTCGCGGACGACGGAGGACGAAGCAGGCGACGAACGCGCAGGCGCCGCAGATCAGTCCCCATGTTGAGCTGATGACGAGTGCCCCGACGACGCTGGCGGCGACGGTGCAGATGGTGGCCGGGCTGCGCCATCGGTACGGCGTCGCCTCCGGCTGCTTGCCCCAGAGTCGTGCCGGGCGCGGTTCGTCGGGCTCGTCTGCGGCAGTGCGCTTTCGGTCGAAGACGATCAACCCGATGCAGAGCAGCACGCCGAGCCCGCTGACGAGCAATCCGATGACCAGCGCGCGCTGACCCTCGAAGTCCAGTTGGATCGTGCGCGCCACCGTGCTCGGCGGCAGGTACCAACCGTTGAAGCCGCCGTCGACCTGCGTCGGGGCGCCGAGCGACGTACCGCCGCTGGTCGCTGTCCAGCCCGGGCTGTAGCCCTCGCCGAACACGAACCAGCAGCCCGTCGGGCAGGCCTCGACGCGGACGGTGCGCGTGGTGTGGGTCTGGTCGAGCACGGTGACCTTTGGCGGATTCGACGCCGAGTTCGACGTCACGCTCGTCGCGGTGGCGGCGGTGGGGGCGCCGGCCAACACGACACGGTCGATGTCGATCCCGGTCTCCAGCCCGACCGCGCTGCGCACGACGTGTTCGGTGGCGGTCAGCTCGAGGGGAGCCGTGTCGCATGGTGCCGCAGTGAGCGGTGATCCGGCGAACAGATCGGCAACGGCGCCGCCGAACGTGACGGCGATCGCAGTGCCGTCGATGGTGAGGGCGTCGGAGGTGCACGTCCCCGTGTACTGGTCCGGGAGCGCCTTCGCCACGATCCCGTCACCGCTGATCTCCGCGATCGCGACCGGCAACCGCACCTGCTCGCCGTAGCGACGATCCGTGGTGACCGCGTCGTTGGTGCGCGTGACCGTGACGATGACCGAGTCGCCGGTGACCGCGGGGAAGCCGATCGTGCTCATGCCGTCCGCGTCGGGAGCCGGCACCGCAACCGTCTGGCTGCCCGACGCTGCAGCGACGGACACCTCGGTGATCGTCGCGAACTGGTCGGCAGGGTCCGGCTGGCGGATGCGGAGCGAGGTCAGCGTCGTCGACGACGCGAGCGGGATCGTCAGTGCACTCCCGATCGCCTTGCCGAACGGGGACACCCATTCGGTCGTCGGATCGCCGTCGGTCGCCGCCCAACCGCCCGTCACCGGCACGCCAATGAGGCGCTGGTTGGCGGTCGTTCCGGTCCAGCCGAGCAAGGCGGCGATGGTCGCGTCCGTGCTGCGTTGGTCGAGTCGCGCCGTGATCGTCGGCGTGAACGACCGCGCCGTGGCGAGCGTGAACGACCGGACGAGGTGCGTCTCGGGATCGCTGCGCCAGCGGTTGGTGCTCCGAGTGCGCTGCCGGCTCAGCACGATGTCGAGCTGTTGCGAGTCCAGCACTCGCGGCAGCACGTTGCTCGGAACGCGCACGACCTCTTCGGTGGAACCGGTGCCGGCGCTGACCTCGGCGAATCCGACGGCATCGAAACCCTCGCCGGGGCGCAGAGTGTCGTGCGCTGTCGCGCGTATGGTCAGCGTGACCCGCTTCGACGCAGCATGCAGCGGCACGATCTGGCCGGCCGCACCGCGAGATGAGTCGTCGAGTGCCACCGAGTAGGTGCCGGAGTCGTCGGTGACGTCGATGCGTGCGATCCACCGGTTGCGTCCGTCCTGCGGCTGGGTCAGGGTCAGGGTGCTCATCGCCGTGTCGGAGTCGATGCGCAGGAACTCGCCGTCGGCATCGAAGCGATCTGCGGTGACCCACGCGGTCGTCGGATCACCGTCGATCGCCATCACCGCGCGGTCCTCGGGCAGGTACGCCGACGGTGCGCCGTAGGAGCTGGCCGCGGCGCGCAGCGGGCCACGCTGCTCGGCGATCGTCATGTCGGCGCTGCTCGGGTCGGCGAACACGGGGGTGCGCGCGTCAGCGCTGTCGAAGCGCAGCACGCCGGTGCCGGAGCCGTCCTCGGTGAAGCCTTCGACGTCCTGCGCGCTGCGCCACTGGTAGGCGCGATCCCGGTTGCTGTCGGTGAGGACCACCTCCGGCGCGGTGCTGACGGGGTCGCTGCCGGCGGCGCTCGAGGCCGGGATGTCGGCTGCGTAGCGGATCAGCTGGGTCCCGTCGACGAGGCCTGCGGCGGCCGCGTCGACGACGCCGTCGCCGCTGCCGCCGACCACGACGATGTCGGACTTCGCGCGCATCACCGGCACTGGTTGCTCGACGGGAACGAGCTCGACGGGGGGCAGCGCCGTGCCGACCGCTGCCTGGCTGACCGACTGCTCGTCGACCATCGGGACGGTCGGTGTGTTCGGCGCCGCGACCCCGAACGGGATCGGTGCGCCGAGGTCGTTCGAGCCGTGATCCTTGGCGAACATCTGCTCGGTCAGCTCCGGGCGTGGTGTTCGGAACCTGTCGAACGCGATGTCGTTGGGCAACCAGATCGTGTCGACTCCGAGGAGCCGCGCGATCGGCGCGACCGCGGACATCTCGGCGGTGCCCTCCTGGAAGCGGTTGTCGAGTGCGTAGATGAGGTCCATCGCGCCGGCGCTGCCCAGTGGCAGGAGGTCACGCGTGATCGCCGGCTTCTCGGTCAAGCCCGGCAGCGGGGGATCGACCGTGTAGCCCCACCGGAACGCGCCGAACTCCTGGCCGGGCAGCTCGAAGACCCGGTAGCCCGCAGGCGCGGCATCGAGCGCCGCGGTCGCCTGGTCCCAGGCCGCCGGCGGGTTCTCGTCGCGGGAGATGTTCGGATCGACCAGACCGTTGTTGAACAGCACCGGAAGGTTGGCGATCGCCAGGAGCCCGGCCACCCACGGAGCGAGCGTGCGCAACCGGAGACGTGTGTGGCCGATCGCGGTCACGAACGCCCCGGCTCCGAGGGCGATGCCGAAGGTGCTGAGCGGGAGGGCCCGCGTGCTGCTGCGCAACGCGAGGGCGATGCTGGAACGCGAGTTGTCGGCGAACCCGGACATCAGCGGTGACGGGTTCTCGATCGGATGCACGCCGACCGCGAGGACGATCCCCACGAAGACCAGCAGTGCGGCGTACCGACGGTTGACCCACTTCGTGCCGACGATGCCGACCAGGCCGATGCCGAGGACCAGGAAACTGATCGCGATCAGGCGTCCCGAGGTCATGTAGTCGAACGCTGCGGTCGTCGCGAACCCGATGGGGTCGCGCACGTAGAACAGCCAGTAGCCCATGCCGCGCAGGGTCTCGGCGCTGTTCGCCGTCAGCGACACCGCCTGCAGGCTCTCCGAGTAGCCGAGGACGTCGGCTCCGTACTTGCCTTGGATCGACAGCATCGCGATCCACCACAGCGACATCAGTGCGCTGATCCCGCCGATCTTGGCTGCGGTCACCAACGCCCGCTTCCACGTGATGACCCGGCTCCACACAGCGTGCAGCAGCCACAGCACCGGCGCGGGCGCGATCATCAGGATGGCCGTTGCGTTCGGCGCGGCGACGGTGACCATGACGAGCCCGAAGATGCCGACGTCGCGCCACTTCGTCCGCGTCGCCGCACGGATCGTGAGGCCCACCAACCACCCGACCGCCGCCCACGGCAGCAGCATCGCCGACGTCCGCGACACGTACGGCAGCACGTAGGGAGAGAGCTGGTAGAACAGCGCCGCGATCAAGCCGCCGGTAGCAGTGAGGCCGAGGTGCTTGGCCGCCCAGCGCACGCCGAGGCCGCCGAGCACGAACAGCGTGCCCAGCCACAGCCGCTGTGCGACCCAGTCCGGTGCGCCGATCCAGCTGAAGAACGAGTACCACGGTCCCGACGGCCACAGGTAGCTCAGCGTCTGGTGGGGCACCCAACCCGCGAACTGACGCGCGTCCCAGCTCGACAGCGCGTCACCGGTGAGGTGCGCGGGGTCGAAGTACAGGTACAGCTTGGTGTCGGCGGGCATCTTGCCCGGCGACGCCAGCAGCGTGGGGATGTACGCCAAGCCGACGAGGAGTGCCACCGAGAGTGTCGTCCGCAGACGCGTGAGGCGGGCGAGGATTGCAGAGGACGGTGCGGTCATATGGTCGGCGGCCGGCTTCGCCAGCGGCGGCAATCTAACACGGGAGCACCGGAGCCAACGGTCGCTACCGGTAGCGTGGCAACTCGTGCAAACGGTCGTTGTCGTGCCCACCTATCAGGAGTCGGAGAACATCGTCCGCTTCCTCGGAGCCGTGCGATCGGCAGTGCCCGCTGCGTACATCCTCGTCGTCGACGACGACAGCCCCGACGGAACGGGCAAGCTCGCGGACGACGCCGCAGCTGAGCTCGGCAACATCGTCGTCATGCATCGCGTCGACAAGAAGGGTCTCGGCAGCGCGTACCGCGACGGGTTCGCGCGCGTGCTGGCCGGTCACGTGCTGGACGGCGCATGCGACGTCATCGTGTCGATGGACTGCGACTTCTCCCACGAACCCAGCGCCATCCCCTCGTTGGTCGCGCGCATCGAGCAGGGGGACGATTGCGTCGTCGGCTCGCGCTACGTGCCGGGTGGCAGCACGGTCAACTGGCCGTTGCACCGTCGCCTGCTGTCGCGCTGGGGCAACCGCTACACGAGTGGTGTGCTGCGCCTCGGGATCCACGACTGCACCTCGGGGTTCCGGGCCTACCGGGCGACCGCGCTGGCGGCCATCGACCCCACGTCCACGGCGGCCGAGGGCTACGCGTTCCTCACCGAGCTCGTCCGCCGCCTGATCCGAGGCGGCTTCACCGTGGTCGAGCAGCCGATCACGTTCGCCGACCGCGAGTTCGGCACGTCGAAGATGTCCGGGGCGATCATCACCGAGTCGATGCTCCTCGTCACCCGGTGGGCCGCAGTCGACGCCTGGGCGAAGTTGCGCCACCGCGCGTCGACGCCTCACTGAGCTCACCCGCCCGCGCATGCGCGCTGGGCTACGGGATCGCGCCGAAGACGCCGTAGAGGGCGGTCAACGCGACCAGGCCCGCGGCGGAGACGCACAGGATCGCGATCCACAACTCGCTGCCGTGACCCTCGGCCGCCTCGGTGCCCTGCACCGCGACGTGGCGTTGCCGGTAGCGGTCCTCGTAGGCCACGATCCACGCGGCTGCAGAGATCAGCAGCGGGAACGCCGTGTACAGGAACCGCGGCCTCGCCGTGACGGTGCTCGGCGAGAGCATCAGCACCAGCACGACGAACGTGTACGTGGCGACCGGCCACGGCAGCCGCTTGCGGTAGGCCATGTAGACGAGGATCAGGGTGGCGATGAACGACACCGCGGTGATGATGTCAGTCGGTGACGACAACGGTCGGGTGAAGGCGTCGACGGTGTTGCGCAGCGCGGTCACGCCGAAGCTGGTGCCCTCGTGCCACGCCTCGCTCTGGGTGCGGAACCAGACAAGCTTCTCGCCGGTGCGTCGCCACAGGAACAGATGGAAGCCGATGAATCCGATCGGGGCGATGGCCGGTGCGATCAGGCTTCGCCATCGGCGCTCCTGCACGATGGCGATCAGCGCAGCGATGCCGCAGGCAGCGATGAGCGCGATGCCGTTCGCCCGAGTGGCACCACCGATCGACGCGAGGATGCCCGCGGCCAGCCACTGCTTGTGCTGCAGGCACAACAGGCACGCTGCCGCGACGACGATCAGCGCAGCCTCGCTGTAGGTGAACGACAGAACGAAGCTGCCCGGGAAGAGCGCCATCAACAGCATCGAGCGGTAGGCGATGCGATCGCTGAAGAAGTTGCGCGCTAGCACGCCGACCAGCAGCACCGCTGCTGCGCCGAGGACCAAGTTGACGAACAACCCGGCGAAGACGTCGCTGCCGGGCAGGAGCTTGTCGGTCCAGCGCACGATCGCGGGGTAAACGGGGAAGAACGCGGTGCGGGCCTGGTAGTCGTCGAAGGTGACGTGTGCCGGGACGTGAGATGGATAGCTGTCGCGCACGATCGCGAAGTACCACTTGCCGTCCCACGACGTCAGCACGTCGGTGATCTTGTGCACCGCGTTCGTCGGGCGGGCGATGCCGTCGATGCGGTCCTGCACGACCCGCTGCGCGGCGACGACCGCGGCGCCGGCGACCACGCAGATGCGCGAGATGAGGTACGCGATCAGCGCCCGGTAGGACAGCTGTCGCCAGTCACGATCGCCGAAGGCGACGAGGAGACGAGACCGATCAGCGGATTGCGTGTTGGGAGCGTCCGACTCGTCGGATGTGCGGCTGGATTCGTCGGAGAGCGTGTCGGTCATATCGTTCGGCGCTGCTGGAGCGTGAGGACGCTAACACGATGTTCGCCGAGCGCTGCGGTCACTCCGCCTGCCATGGCGGCCCCGTCACCACCGGCGCATCGGGAGGATCCGTTGACGGGGCCCGAACTTCGGCGCCGCGTTGCCGTCCCGACCGAGGAGCATGATCACCCGCCCGCGCTGGCCGGCGTACGGAGCGAGGAGGTCGAGCATCCTGTCGTCGGTGCCCCGTGGTTCGCGGGCGAGCGCCCACGACACCATGTTCGCGAAGTGGTAGTCGCCCGCCGGAACAGCGTCGGGATCGCCCAGCGCGGGTCCCACCGCGGAAGCGACGGTCCACGCGCCGATCCCGTGCAGGAGGCGCAGCTTCGCCGACGCCTCGGCCGAGGGCAGGTCCGACCACTCGGCGATGCGGGTCGCGTGGCGGGCCACGGTGCGCAACGCCTCGGCACGCTTGGCCTCGATGCCGATCGGGTGGTACCACCACGCCGGCTTGCCGAGCAGATCATCGGGGTGCGGCGGCAGCAGCATCGTCGGGTCGGGCCCCGGGGCTCGATGGCCGAGGCGCTTGGTCAGCGCGTGCCACTGCCGCGTCGCTTCGAAGCCGGTGATCCGTTGAGCGATGATCACCGGCAGCAACTCGTGCAGCAGGGTGCCACTGGCACTGATCCGCAGCCCCGGGTGGTTCCGGCTCGCCTGGCGGACCGCGACGTGCGCGTCGTCGGGACAGGTGAACCCCGGATCGAGGTGGCCGATGAGCGCCGGTACGCGTGCGAGCATCCACGTCGCGCCCGGCCCCCAGGCCTGGGCATCGAGGTTCCCCTTCGACCACCCGAGGTGCAGGGTCGCCGGACCATCCGGTGTCCAGGTCGCGCGTCGGAACTCGTGTGGGCTCAGCCGGGTGGTGAGGTCGCGGCTCCCGTACCGGTACACGCCGAGCGTCGCGACCATGTTCGTCGTCGGGTCGAGGTCAACGGCCAGCACGGCTGCACGGTACTCCAACACCTCTCGGCGGAGATCGATCCGTCACGATGGGCAGATGCCTGATCCTTCTCCTGCCGTTGTCCAGATCAGCCGCCCACGGGAGGGCATCGTCCAGCTCACGCTGAACCGACCGTCGTCGCTGAACGCGATGACGGCCGAGCTGATCTCGGATTTGCATGACGCACTCGACGCGATCGCTGTCGACCACTCGGTACGCGTGGTCGTGCTGACGGGCGCCGGGCGTGGGTTCTGCGCAGGGTTGGACCTCGGCGGCTATGGCAGCGCGCCGAACACGGCAGGCCTCGGACGGGTGCCGACGGGCTTCGCCGTGCAGAAGCACATCGCCGGGCTGATCCCGCAGATGCGCTCGATGCCGCAACCGATCATCGCCGCAGTGAACGGCGCGGCCGCCGGCGGCGGTCTGGCCCTCGTGCTCGGTTCCGATGTCCGCCTCGCCGCTCGTTCGGCCAAGTTCAACGCCGCGTTCATCCGGATCGGGCTATCCGCGTGCGACATCGGCACGAGCTGGCTGCTGCCGCGCATCGTGGGCGTCGCCCGCGCCCAGGAGCTGATGCTGACGGGAAGGGTGTTCGACGTCGACGAGGCCTACCGCATCGGGCTCGTGGTCGAGGTCCTCGACGACGACGCCCTGCTCGACGCGGCCTACGCCAAGGCCGAGCAGATCATGCTGAACGCGCCGATGGGAGTGACGATGACCAAGGAGGCGATGTGGACGGCCCTGGAGGTGCCGATGCAGGCGGCCATCGACATCGAGAACCGGCAGCAGATCATGCTCAGCCAGACCGCTGATCACCGGGAGGCGTTGACAGCGTTCGTCGAGCGGCGCGCCCCCGTGTACACCAACGGCTGAAGCGCTCTTTGGTCGACCGATGCGTCGACGACGGGCAGCTCAGAGCAGGCCGAGGATCGTCCGCTCCATCTCGGCTCGCCCCTCCGCGGTCTCGTGCTCCTGGTCGGCCTCGTACGGACCGTTGATCGGGATCACGGTCACCGGCCACGAACGTTCGAGGTCGGCCACTGCAGCGAGGGTGGCACAGGCGTTGTCGTGCATCGCTGCGAGCAGCGCAACGGCCTCCGGTGTCGAGGGATCGATGCACAACGGGAAGTTCGGGTACGGCGCGACGAGCACGATGAGGCGGTGCACGAGCGACGAGATGCGCTGGTAGAGCGCCGTCAGCCGGGTCAGGATCACGGCGTCGTCGATGCCCTCGGAGTGGAACCCGCCGATGTTCGACAGGACGACGGTGTCGGTCGGCTGCAGCGCAGCTGCGGTCACGAACTGATCGGCGATGTTGTTGCCGTGCACGTCCGCCACCCACGCGCCCGGGAACGCCTCGCACGGCGAGGCCGGGAAGTTCGCGCACAGCGCGGCAGCGATCGAGTCGCCCAGGATGACCAGCCGACCGGGCTCCGACGGATGGTGGCTGGCGAGGCTGTCGACGATCTCCGCCGGCGCCACTGTTGTGGTCGTGATCGTCGTGGTCGTGGTGGTCGTGGTCGGCGGCACGCTGGTGGTTGTCGTGGTCGCCGGCACGGTGGTGGCCGGCACGGTGGTCGTCGTGCTCGTGCTCGCGGTCGTGGGGGCGGCGGGCAGGTCGACCACCCGTGTCGCGCCGGTGCCGCTGGGCTCTGCGGCGACGGGTACCGGAACGATCTGTTGGTGCGCGGCCGAACCCGTTGAGGGCACCGACGAGCAGCTCGTGGTCATCACCACCAGGACACCGAGCAACCGTCCCGCCAGGGGCGTGTGCTTCATCGGTGGTGACTGTAGGCGACGTGCCCCGGTGTTGGAAAGGTCGAGCGTACCGCCGCCGTCAGCCCGCAGTCGATGACGACCGGACCGCCACCGGCGCGTCGCCGCCATGGACCGGGAAGTGGCAGGCCACGAAGTGGCTGTCACCGATCTCACGCAGCTTCGGCTCCTCGGCCACGCAACGCTCCTGTGAGGCGGGACAGCGCGTGTGGAAACGGCAACCGGACGGCGGCAGCACCGGTGACGGCGGCTCGCCCTCGATCGGATGGCGCTGCACCACGATCGACGGATCGGGAACGGGGATCGAGCTGAGCAGCACGTTGGTGTAGTGGTGGGCGGGGCGGCGGTACAGCTCGTCGGAGCCGGCCACCTCGCAGATCTTGCCCAGGTACATCACGGCGACGCGGTCGCTGATGTTCTTGACCACGGCGAGGTCGTGGGCGATGAACACGAGGGTCAGGCCGTAGCGGGCCTTGAGGTCTTCGAGGAGGTTGAGGACCTGCGCCTGCACGCTGACGTCGAGGGCCGAGACCGGCTCGTCACAGATGATCATCGAGGGGTCCAGCACCAACGAACGAGCGATGCTGATGCGCTGGCACTGACCGCCACTGAACTGGTGCGGCTGGCTCTCCGCGGCGCGCTGGGGGTCGATGCCGACCTCTTCGAGCACGGCATCGACGCGTCGGTCGCGGTCGGCCTTCGTGCCGCGCTTCCAGATCGTCAACGGCTCCAGCACGATGTCGCGCACCTTGCGGCGCGGGTTGAGCGACGAGATCGGGTCCTGGAAGATCATCTGCATCCGGGTGCGCGCCTCGCGCATCTGGTCGCCGCCCATGCTGGTCAGCTCCTTGCCCTCGAAGGACACCGAGCCCGAGGTCGGGCGGGGCAGCTGCATGATCGCCCGCCCGGTCGTGCTCTTCCCGCAGCCGGACTCGCCGACGAGGCCGAGCGTCTCACCGCGCAGCACGTCGAGGCTGATCCCGCTGACGGCGTTGACCTTCAAGCCCGTGCGCCCGACGGGGAACTCGACCACGAGGTTCTCGACTCGCAACAGCGAGTCAGCGGCGTCGCGAAGGTGGGCCGTGCCCGTGCCGGCCATCAGCGAACCTCGCCGATGCTGACCGGAACCGGGGACACGCCCCCGGGAGCTCCCGCAGCGGCTGCCTGCTCGTTGCGCTCCTTGGATTCCAGGTACTCCGGACTGCCCACCGGGTACCAGCAGCGGAAGACGTGGCCGGGGCTCTCGGCTGGTTCGAGCGGGGGCATCTCGTTCTCGCACTTCTCTCGGGCGTACGGGCAGCGCGGCGCGAACCGGCAACCGCGCGGCGGGTTGACGAGATCCGGCGGTCGCCCGCCGATCGCCATCAAGCGGGTGTGGCTGGGATCTTCGATCTTGGGGATGCTCTGCAGCAACGCCTCGGTGTACGGCATCTTCATGTTCGCGAAGAGGACCCGAGTGGGCGCCATCTCGACCAGCTGACCGCCGTACATCACTGCGATCTCGTCGGTGTGACCGGCCACCACGCCGAGGTCGTGCGTGACGAGGATCAGCGACATGTTGCGGTCCTTGCGCTGCTCTTCGAGCAGGTCGAGGATCTGTGCCTGCACGGTCACGTCGAGCGCCGTGGTGGGTTCGTCGGCGAACAGCGCCGTCGGGCCGCACGCGAGCGCGATGGCGATCATCACGCGTTGGCGCATGCCGCCGGACAGCTCGTGCGGGTACTGCTCGAGCCGTCGGTGGGCTTCGGGGATGCGGACGTCCTGGAGCAGTCGCTCGGCGGTGGCCAGCGCAGAGGTGTTGTCCATGCCGAGGTGGATCTTCAGCGGCTCGGCGATCTGCTTGCCGATCTTCATCAGCGGGTTGAGCGAGGTCATCGGATCCTGGAAGATCATCGCCATCTCTTTGCCCCACACGTGGCGCATCGCCTTGCGGCTGAGGTTGCCGATCTCGCGACCTTCGAACTTGATGCTGCCGGACCGGATCGAGCCCTTCGGGGGCAGCAGGCCCATGATCGAGCGGGACAGGATCGTCTTGCCCGAACCGCTCTCGCCCACGATGCCGAGGGCGTTGCCGCGATCGAGCGTGAGGCTCACGCCGTCGACCGCGCGGACGATGCCACGTGGCGTGCGGACGTGGGTCTTGACGTCGGTGAGCTCGAGTAGGTGCCCGGAGAGGTCGCGCGATGCCGCCTGGCTGACGTAGGTCGTGTTGCTCATATCGCGGCCTCCCGGATGTCGAACCGG
>JAOBWO010000105.1 GCA_025463415.1 Acidimicrobiales bacterium
TGCAAGCTGATTCGAGACTGCACATCCGTTTCGTGCCGACGGGACGAGCTTCGGCGAGATGTGCAGCGGAGGTTGGCGTGGTTTCGCCAGGCGGTCCAGCCTGATGGCCTAGCGGCCAACCACCTCCAGAGTCCCACGACTTCTGTCAATCACGTTTGGACCACCTCCTTTCTCTGGTGACGACAATTCAAGCACTCGATCCGGGTCTCGTCACGCGATTTTCCGGCCCGTGGCCAGACCTACGATGACCTGGTGCCGTACATCGATGTGAGTGGACTTCCGACCTGGTTCGAAGCCGGCTCCGGCGGTGGTCCGACGGTGCTGCTGCTGCATGGCGGGCTCTCGAACGGCGACGCCCTGCTCGAGTCGATCGGTGTGCCGCTGGCCGCGCAGTACCGCGTCGCAGCGTTCGACCGGCGTGGTCACGGCCGCACCGCGGACACGCCGGAACCGTTCCACTACGAAGCGATGGCCGACGAGACGATCGCCGTGCTGGCTCACCTCGACACGCCGGTACACCTCGTCGGCTGGAGCGACGGGGGCATCACCGCGCTGCTGGTCGCGCTGCGCCGCCCCGACCTGGTCGACCGGCTGGTGCTCATCGGCGTCAACTTCCACTTCTCGGGAACGCTGGACATGTCCGCCCAGGATGACGCGGACCAGGCGGGTGGCCACGATGATCCCTTCCTCGCGCAGATGCAGGCCAGCTACGCGGAACGTTCGCCCGATGGCGCGGCGCACTTCGCCGACGTCGCGACGAAGTCGTTCGCGCTGTTCGCCACCGAGCCGACGCTCACCACCGACGACCTTCGGGCGGTGAGCGCTCCCACCCTGGTGATGGTCGGCGACGACGACCTGGTCGACCTCGGCCACACCTGCCAGCTCTACGAATCCATCCCGGCTGCCCAGCTGGCGGTGGTGCCCGGTGCCTCGCACGCACTGCCGATGGAGCGGCCCGACGAGACGTCGCGGATCATCGCCCAGTTCCTGGCCGGCCCGGTGCCACCGCAGACGCTGATCCCCGTGCGGCGTGGCTGAGGTCCGGTCGCTGACCTCATCGCGAGAGTCGCGACAGGTTCTTGCTGGCTCGGCGGCACGCGCTGAGGCGAGCGAACGTCTCGACATCGGAACGGGTCCAGACGCAACCCGACGCGAGGGTGCTCACCGGAGCGGGGAAGCAGGGGTCGCGCACGGCATGTGATGCCTCGGCTCCGCTGATCCCGAGCACGTCGGCCACCTCGGCGAGCCCGGCGAGCGGAGGGATCTGCGACACACCGCCGGCGTCACGGCCCTCCTTGCTCTCGGCGATGATCGCGACGGGCACCCACTCGTCGCCGATCACGTCGAGCAGCAGATCGTCGACCAGGACGACGGCGGCCGAAACGCTGTTGGCCTCCACGTCCAGCCTGGCGTAGACGGAGCCGTCGATCACGAACACCGCCGAGGCGCGCAGCCCTCCCGTGCACCGGATCGCTTCTGCAACGCTGTCCACGTCGTCGGTGATCGGCCCGTTCAACGTCACCGACACCACCCAGTTGTTGCTCGTCGTCTGCTCGTGCGCGCCCATTCCGACCTCCTGCATCCGTGCACCCCGTACCCGGAACGATCGATCTGCAAGACCGGAAACGGATGCATCTTGCCGGAACCCAGACGAAGTCGAGCATCCAGTTCCAACACGCAGGCCTTCGGACTCGACCGGGCTGCGCAGGGCAGAGGTAATGTCCCACATCAATGGTCGAGTGAGCCGGAGGCCGCAACCGATGAACGTCACCCACGACATCTACGATCCCGATATCTATGTGGACGGCCCGATCCACGAGATCTTCGCCGAGCTCCGCCGCACGGATCCGGTGCACTGGCAGGACATGCCTGGCGAGCCCGGCTACTGGGCGGTGATGAAGCACGCCGACGTCACCCATGTCGCGCGTCGCCCCGACCTGTTCTCCGCCGAGGACCAGGGTGTGGTGCTCGAGAACATGCCGCCCGATCGCCTTGCCCAGGCGCGCAACATGCTGCTGATGATGGATCCGCCTCGGCACACCGCGCACCGCAAGCCGTTGGCGGAGAGCTTCCAGGTCAAAGTCATCGGGCGGATGGAAGAGCGGATCCGCTCGCTCTGCCAGACGATCTTGGCCGCGGCAGCGGACAAGGGCGATGTCGAGTTTGTCCACGACGTCTCCGGCTCCCTGCCGAGCCAGGTCGTCGGCGAGCTCGTCGGCATCCCCGAAGAGGATTGGGACCAGATCCGCGATTGGGCCGAGCAGAGCACCAGCGCGCAGGACCCGGACCTCGCCGGCGACAGCTACACGAGCGGGGACGGCATGACCGACATGGCGATGTACGCGTATGCGTTCGCTGCCAAGCGTCGCCAGGAGGAGCCCCGCGAGGACCTGGCGTCGCTGATCCTCGCAGGCAACTTCGGCGACGGCCCGATGGACGACGTGGAGTTCGCCAGCTTCTTCGTCCAACTCGTCACCGCCGGCAACGACACGACCAAGACGATGCTGTCGTCGGGCACGGCGGCCCTGCTGGCCCATCCCGATCAGCTCGCAGCCATCCGCGCCGATCACGGGCTGATCACCGGTGCGGTCGAGGAGATCCTCCGGTGGGCCAACCCTTTGCACTACTTCCGTCGCACCGCGCTGGTCGACTCCGAGCTGCACGGCGTCGACATCAAGGCGGGCGACAAGGTCGCGATGATGTACACCTCGGCGAACCGCGACGAAGACGTCTTCGGCGACACCGCCCAGGACTTCGACATCCGCCGTTCACCCAACCAGCACCTCTCGTTCGGCTACGCCCAGCACTTCTGCCTCGGCGTGCACCTGGCCCGCCTCGAGGGTCGAGTGTTCTTCGACGAGCTGCTGAAGACGTTCTCGACGATCGAGCAGACCGGACCGTCGCGGCGGATCCGTTCGAACCTCAACAACGGCCTCAAGCGGCTGCCGGTCCACCTCGCCCGCTGAGCCCACCGCCGGTCGCACGGATGGTGGCAAGAAATCACCCGGGATGACCGCAACACAACCGTAATAATTGGCTACGCTCTCGCCCCATCATGCGTCGCCCGATTTCCACCCGCATGATCAGCCTCGTTCTCGTGTTGCTCAGTGGTGTGCTGTTCGTCCGACCGGCCAACGCCGACGGCGTCACCGGCAAGGAGCAAGAGGTCAAGGATGATCTCGCCCAGATCAGCCGACTGCAGCAGAAGGCCTCGGCGCTGAACGAGGAGTACCTCGGCTACCTCGGCCAGATCTCGGACCTCAACGCCCAGATCGCCACCAGCCAGCAGCAGATCACCCAGGAACAGGCGCAGCTCGATGCCCTGCAGACCCAGCTCGCGAACGTGGCCGTGCAACAGTTCACCGGCGGATCCGGCGATGGCATCGCGACGCTCTTCGGCGGCAATGACGCCGTCACCGACGGCCTGTCCCGCCAGCAACTGCTGGGCGTGGCGGTCAACGCCGGAGCAGTCAGCACCGACGACTACGACGCACTGCTCCAGCAGCTGACAGCAGAGCAGAACACGCTCCAGGCCAAGCAGGACAAGGCAACCAAGCTCGCCAAGCAGGCCAGCGACGCCAGCGCGAGGACCACCGAAGCCGGCGCTGCCTACCAGGCCGAGCTGACCAAGGACCAAGCTCAGCTCGGCGATCTCCTCGCCCAGGAGCAGCAGCGCCAGCTCGAGGCCGCTGCGGCGGCGCACGCGGCCGAGGTGGCTGCGATCCACGCCAAGGAGCAGGCTGCGGCCGACGCTGCCAGGCAGGCATCCGCCGCTGCCGTGGCGACCACCACCAGTACCGCCGGTGACACCGCGACTCCAGCGACAACGGCTGCGCCCGCGACCACGGCTGCGCCCGCGGCGTCGGGCTCGCAGGGCAACACCGAGCCCACCAAGACGACGACGCCGGTGAGCACGACCCACAACACGTCACCGCCGAGCTCGTCCACGGCAGACACCTCACCGCCGGCGACGAGCGCGGCAGGCAACGACTCGACCCCTGACACCGCCGACAGTGGGGCCAACGTCGCGGTGGCGGTGGACACCGGCTCGTCCTCGAATGACACGAGTTCGTCATCAAACGGCAGCAGCTCGGCCACGGTCCCGGCTCCGCCCGCGGTGTCGAGCCTGGCCGCCGTCGCCGTCCAGGCCGCACGCAGCCAGCTCGGCGTGCCGTACAAGTTCGCGATGTCGTCGCCCGGGGTGGCGTTCGATTGCTCCGGCCTGACGTCGTACGCATGGCGCATGGCCGGCGTGTCGATCCCGCACCAGTCGGCTCAGCAGTTCGCCAGCACACCGCACGTCGCGCTGTCCGACATCCAGCCCGGCGACTTGCTGTACTACTACCACCCGATCAGCCACGTGGCGATCTACATCGGCAACGGCCAGGTCATCCAGGCACCGGCGCCGGGGAAGTTCGTCGAGATCGCTGGAGTCAACTGGGCGAACATCGTCGGCGCCAGCCGGCCCGGCTGATCAGTTCAGATCTGGCCTGACGAGAACGCCACGGCGAGCTCGTCGCGCAACACCCGGCGCAGCAGCTTGCCCGTCTCGTTCATCGGCAGCTCCTCGCGGAACTGGATCCGCTCCGGGGTCTTGGTCGAACGCAGCTGCGCGCGCACGAAGTCACGCAGCTCGTCCTCGGTGACGGCGGTGGCGGGCCGGACGACGACGGCCGCGACCACGCGCTCACCCCACTCGGAGTCGGGCACGCCGACCACCGCGCACGACTCCACGGCTGGATGCTCGATGATCACCGACTCGATCTCGCCCGGGGAGAGGTTCTCACCGCCACGCACGATCACGTCGTCGAGACGACCGTGCAGGTACAAGAACCCGTCGTCGTCGAAGTTGCCCGCGTCGCGGGTGCGGAACCAGCCGTCGTTGTCGTCGTCGTCGCGGCCGACGTAGTGACCCGAGACCTGGCTGCCGCGCACCCACACCTCGCCCTCCTCGTTCGGACCGACGAGTTGACCGTCGGGATCGCGGATCGTCAGTTCAACGCTGGGCAACGCGCGGCCGACGGAGCCGAGCCGACGGCGGATCAGAGGATCGGAGGAGTCGAACGCCAGGCGGTGATCATCCGGGCCGAGGATCGAGATCGTGCTGGCGGTCTCGGTGAGCCCGTACGCGTTGACGAACGCGACGTGCGGCAGCATCGTCAAGGCCCGCTCGACCACCGGCAGCGGCATCGGCCCGCCACCGTAGGACAACGTGCGGAGAGCCGGGAGACCTGCCCCGCGCCGGTCCAGCTCGTCCAGGATCCGCCCGAGCATCGTCGGCACCACCATCGCGTGGGTGACCTGCTCGTCGATCACGGCTGACACCCATGCGGCCGGCTCGAACGACTCGAGGTAGACGATCCTGCGGCCGGCGAACATCGCAGTCAGGATCGCCGACACCCCGGCGATGTGGTACGGCGGCACGCTGACCACCGTCGCCTCGTCGTCCGCGCTGCTGGCGAACTCCACCGTCGACAGCACGTAGGAGGTGAGGTTGTCGTGCTCCAGGATCGCGGCCTTCGGCTCTCCGGTGGTGCCGCTGGTGAACAGCAGGACCGCGGTCGACGACCGCTCGCCGGGCTCGGCCACGTCCGCTTCCCCCTGCTCGGCGATCGCGAGGAAGTCCTGCCTGCTGATCATCTGCACGCCGTCGATCTCACCGACACGCTCGGCCACGCCGTCGCCGAGCACCGCCACCGACGGCGCCGTGCGGGCCAGCAACGCGCGGAGACGGTCGTCGGCAAGGCGGTAGTTGACCGGGGTGAACGGCACGCCGGCGTGCGATGCGCCGAAGAGGCCGAGGGGCACCGTTCTCGAGTTCACATCCACCAGGGCCAACTGCCGGGCCTCGGTCGACGCCAGCCAGGCACCGATCCGCGCCGCGCCGGCATCGAGCGCCTCGGCGGTCAACGAGCCCTGGGCGTCGGTGATCACCGGACGATCGCCAAGGGCGGGGGCCACGACTTGGAGCAGTTCATGCACGTCCACGGCCTTGTTTCTAGTCGACATCGTGTGGCACCACCCACCCCGCTCCCGACCGTCGGTGTTAGGGTCCTTACATGCAAGCTCGACGGCTCTCCCCGCTGGCGTCGTTCAAGCGCCTCCATCTCTCCGCACGGGCCGGCGCCGACCGCTGCCTCGCTCCGCACGGTCTGTCCGCCGCGCAGTTCGGCGTGCTCCGGCTGCTGGCCGATGACCCCGGCCTCACCGGGGCAGAGCTGGCCCGCCGGTCATCGGTGACGTCGCCGAGCATGAACGAGATGCTGGCCATGCTGCTGCGCGACGGTCTCGTCAGCCGCAGCCCGGATCCTCGCGGCGGTCGGGCGATCCAGCTGTTCATCTCGCCCGCTGGTCGCACCGTGCTCGATCGGACCTTGCCGCTGCTGCTCGAGTACTCGGACCGATTGCTCGCCGACATCGACCCGGAGCGCCTGGCCGACTTCTTCGCCGTGCTCGACCTGATCAGCGACCGCGCCGAGGCGGCAGTTCGTTGCGAGGTGTCATGACTGCCCTCCGCGACGACCTCGAGCAGGCCGACCTGCCGGCGATCAGCCCCATCGATCCGCGCCGCTGGATCACCCTCGGGATCATGTCCGCGACGGTCATCATCATCAGCCTCGACACCACCGTGCTGAACGTCGCGATTCCCACGATCCTGCGCGACTTCCACACCACCCTGCCCAGCCTGCAGTGGGTCATCACCGGCTACGCGCTCACGTTCGCGTCGCTGCTGATCATCGGCGGCCGCCTCGGCGACGTGTTCGGGCACCGCCGGATCTTCGTCATCGGCGCGTGCCTGTTCGGCACCGGCTCGCTGATCGCCGCGCTCTCGCAATCGGTGCCGCAGCTGGTCATCGGCGAAGCCGTGATCGAGGGAATCGGTGCGGCGTTGATGATGCCGAGCAGCCTGGCGATCCTGTCCCGATCCTTCGTCGGGCACGAGCGCGCCGTCGCGTTCGGGCTGTGGGGCGCGGTCGGCGGCGCCAGCGCTGCGTTCGGACCCGTGGTCGGCGGCTTCTTGACCTCCAACTACTCGTGGCGCTGGTCGTTCGGCATCAACGTGATCATCGTGCCGTTCGCGGTGATCGGTGCGCTGCTGTTCACGCCGAAGCTCCGCTTGGCCGGCGTTCGCGAGCGGCTCGACATCGCCGGCGCGGTGCTTATCGCGCTGGGCATGGCGTTGCTCGTCTTCGGCCTGAGCGAGGGCGAGGCCTACGGGTGGCTCACGCCCAAGCGCGACATCGTGCTGGGCGGCCACGACCTGTGGCCAGCGACGCGTCCGGTCTCGATCGTCGCCATCGCGTTCGTCGTGGCCGTCGGCATCCTCTACGCGTTCTACCGGTCGTCGCGCCGCAAGGAGCGCGACGACGCGCAGCCCCTGTTCGAGTTCAGCCAGCTGCGCAACAAGGCCTTCCGCTACGGGTTGATCACCGTTGCCGCGCTGTCGCTCGGCCAGCTCAGCCTGGCGTTCGTGCTCCCCGTGTTCCTCCAGGAGGGCCGCCACCTGAGCGCAGCCGAGAACGGCCTCTGGCAGCTGCCGTCGGGGCTGTGCTTCCTGATCGGCGCGCAGATCAGCAGCCGGCTCGCGCGCAAGGTGCCGCTCGTCGTCATCGTCCGGATCGGTGTCGTGATGACGATTGCCGGGTTCGCCTACCTGGCGCTCGTCATCTCGTCCTCGTTGCAGTTCTGGACGCTCTTCCCGACCTACATCATGTACGGCGTGGGCTTCGGGCTGGCGATCCCGCAGATCACGAACATCGTCCTCACCGACGTCGAACCGGAGAAGACCGGTGCGGCCAGTGGGGCCAACAACACCGCCAAGCAGATGGGCATCTCGCTGGGCGTCGCCGTCATCGGTGCGCTGTTGACCTCACGCATGATCGCCTCGGCGACGGGCCGCGTCCACGACTCGACGGGCTTGTCCTCCGGCGTGCGAACCAGTGCCTCGGCGCTGTTTCGCGCGAACGGCGTCACCTTCGTGCCCCCGCCGGCCGCGTCACCGGCTGAAGTGGCCACGCTGCGCCGGATCTTCGTCGACTCGCTCGCCACGGGTGCCAAGTGGCCGCTCGTGTTCTCGTGCATCACCGGGCTGGTCAGCTTCGCCGTGTCGTTCCTGATCCCCAAGATCGGTGCCGAGCACGCCGCCGCGAGGATCGACGACGACGTCCGCTTGGCCGCCAGCCACTGACGACCCGGAGGTTCAGGCTCCGAGGTGTGCGGCGTCGACGTCGATCGGCTCGAAGGCCTCGAACGTCTCGACAGCGCGCTCGCCGGGCGACTTCTCCGGCGGGCGCACACGCGGGATCAGCAGCGACAACAACGCCCCGATCAGCACCACGGCCATCGCGAACATCAGCGCGATGCGGGCCGCTGTGCCCAGCGACTCGGTGAGGATTCGCGTGATCTCGGCCTGGTCCACGGCGGACAGCGTGCCGGCGGCGCGAGCACTCGGGCCGAGGGCGCGCACGGACGCGACGGCCTGCGCCCGGGCAGCCACGGACAACGACGAGTGCCCGAGCGCGTGCACCGCGCGGTTGGTGGCCTGCACGGTGATCAACGACCCGATGATCGCTGCGCCGAACGCTCCGCCCATCTGGCGAGCGGTCGATGACGCCCCGCTGGCGACGCCGGACCGATCCGCTGACACCTCGGAGAGGATCACGCTGGTCAGTTGCGAGCTGGCGAAGCCGAGCCCGAGGCCGAAGAGGGCCAAGCCGGGAAAGATGTGCCAGAACGTGATCCCTGGCGAGATGGCCCAGATCACGAGCGCGAGCGCCACCGTCTCGCACATCAACCCGTAGCCGATGATCACTCCGAGCGGGAGCCGTCGCGTCAGCCGGCCACCGACCTGCGCACCGACGATGACGAAGAGGCCGAGTGGCAACAGCCACAGCCCGTTCTCCTGGGCAGACAGGTGCACGGCATCCTGCAGGAACAACGGCAGGGCGAACAGCAGACCGAGCTGACCCATCGCGAGGATGAGGATGGTCAGCAGCCCGTAGCGGAACGAGCGGATCTTCATCATCGTGAAGTCGAAGAGCGGATCGGCGTTGCGACGCCCCTTCCACAGCTCGAGCCGGACGAACGCGAAGAGGACGGCGATCGCGCCGACGAACGCAACCGGCACCACCGACACGGGCGCCGATTTGGGCCACACTTCCACGCCGCCGACGGTGAACTGCTTCAGCGGCTCGAACCAGCCGTACGTTCCACCGTCGCTGAGCGCGAACACGAAGAGGAACATGCCGAGCGCGATCAGTGCCGCACCGGGCAGGTCGATGGGCGTCTTGGCCGAGCGCTTGCCGTTGCGCATCAGCACGATCGCACCGATGGCCGCGACGGGCGCGACGACGACGTTGATCCGGAACGACCAGCGCCACGAGTAGTTCGTCGTCAGGAATCCACCGAGCACCGGGCCGAAGGCCACCGCCGCGCCGGCCGCCGCGCCCCAGGCTGCGAATGCCTTCGCTCGCTCCCGTCCCCGGAACGTGGTCGAGAGGATCGCCAGCGTCGATGGGGTCATCAGCGCCGCCCCGATCCCTTCGATGATCGCTTCGCCCAGGATCAGCATGCCGACCGAGCCGGAGACCGACGCCAGCAGCGATCCGGCGCCGAAGAGGGCCGTTCCGATGATGAACAGGCGACGGTGTCCGTAGATGTCGCCGAGCCGACCGCCGATGATCAGGAGGGTCGCGAAGGTGAGCGAGTACCCGGTGATGACCCACTGCAGTGCCGGCACCGTGGTGTGCAACTCACGGAGGATCGTCGGGATGGAGACGTTGAGCACCGATGTGTCGAGTGCGATCAGCACCACCGTGAGGATCAGGATCGCGAGTGTCAGCCAACGCCGGGGATCCGGCGCATCATCGACACCGACGCCGTCCTCGGGCGGCACGACCGCTTGTGTGGGACCCTCCATAACTCTGTACGATACAGGTACATGGACGAAGCGTTGGCTCGATTGGAGACCGAGATGGTCGTCCTCGCGCGGCGGATCGAGAACGCGGCCCGGCGGTCGGTCACGTTCCGGCAGATGGACCGCGCCGCGTATCTCATCGCACGAACGCTCGACCAAGGTGGTCCGGCCAGCGTGAACGAGCTCGCCCGGGTCCTCGGACTCGACGGGTCCACGGTCACCCGCCAGGTCGCCGCCATGGAGGCGCGCCAGCAGGCGGCGCGCAAGGCGCACCCCGACGACGGCCGGGCCTGGCTCATCAGCCTCACGCCGGCAGGCCGGGACGAGATGAACGCCATCAGCGCGATCCGGCGCCAGCGCTTCGCCGAGTACACGGCGGATTGGGCACCCGACGACCTCGATCAGTTCAGCCGGATGCTGCAACGGTTCAACGCATCGCTGGCCACGGCCGTGTCGTCGACGGCGGGATCCACGGACACCGAACCCGGCGGCCACGCCGACGGCTCGTCGCCACCGAGCTCCGCGCGACGTCGAGTCGACCATCGCCAGTCGGTGCTCCCACCCCGTCGAACACGCTGATCGCGCCGTCCGAGACGAAGCGTTACTGTTCGGCGATGTCGATCCCCACCACGATGCGCCAGATCCGCACCATCGTCACGGCCGACGGTCGGCTCGAGCTCTCGATCGCGACGGTCGACACGCCCGTCCCCGGTCCGAACGAGGTGTTGGTGCGCATCGAGGCCGCGCCGATCAACCCGTCCGATCTCGGGTTGCTGCTGGCTGCGGCCGATGTCAGCCGGGCGACGTCGTCCGAGGTCGCCGGATCACCGGTCGTGACCGCGCCGATCCCAGCTGCGGCCATGGCCCGGCTGGGCGCGCGAGTCGGTGAGTCGATGCCGGTCGGCAACGAGGGCTCCGGCACGGTGGTGGCCGCAGGCGACTCGCCGGATGCGCAGGCGCTGCTCGGTCGCATGGTGGCGATGGCTGCAGGCGCTTCCTACAGCGAGTACCGCGCCGTGCCGACGATGCTGTGCATGGCACTGCCCGAGGGCACGTCCGCCGCGGCCGGCGCGTCGTGCTTCGTCAACCCGCTGACGGCGCTCGGCATGGTCGAGACGATGCGGATGGAGCA
This sequence comes from Acidimicrobiales bacterium, assembly GCA_025463415.1. Lineage (GTDB taxonomy): Bacteria > Actinomycetota > Acidimicrobiia > Acidimicrobiales > Ilumatobacteraceae > WLMZ01. The sequence continues at coordinate 11,049 of JAOBWO010000105.1, forward strand.
CCACACCGCCCTCGTGCACACCGCCGCCGCATCGAACCTCGGGCAGATGTTGCAACGGGTCTGCCTCGCCGACGGAGTGCCGCTGGTCAACGTCGTCCGTCGGCCGGAGCAGGTGGCGATTCTCCGCGACCTCGGCGCTGAGCACGTCTGCGACTCCAGCGAGCCGACCTTCGTCGACGATCTGACCGCGGCCTTGATCGCAACCGGGGCCACCTTGGCGTTCGACGCGACAGGCGGCGGCACGCTGGCCGGGCGGATCCTGAGTTGCATGGAGACCGCCGCCAACGCGGCCGCCGGTGGCTACAGCCGCTACGGCAGCACCGTGCACAAGCAGGCGTACATCTACGGCAGTCTCGATCGCTCCCCCACCGAGCTCAGCCGC
>JAOBWO010000107.1 GCA_025463415.1 Acidimicrobiales bacterium
TGGGTCTTGCCGCAGCCGGTCGGCCCCAGCAGCAGAATGTTGCTCTTCGCCAGCTCGACGTCGTCGCGGCGGCCGACGCCGGCCGACTGCTGGTGCTGGATCCGCCGGTAGTGGTTGTACACCGACACGGAGAGGATCTTCTTGGCCTCGTCCTGGCCAACGACGTACTCGTCGAGGAACGAACGGATCTCACGTGGCGTCGGGAGCTCCTCGAAGCGCAGTTCGCTCGACTCGGTGAGGTCCTCTTCGATGATCTCGTTGCAGAGGTCGATGCACTCGTCGCAGATGTAGACCCCAGGGCCTGCGATCAGCTTCTTGACCTGCTTCTGCGACTTGCCGCAGAACGAGCATTTGAGGAGCTCTCCGGTGTCACCAAACTTCGCCACGTTGCCCCCTTGACGGATCGATCAGCGGATCGGACCGGTGCGGTCGACGGCTGTGCGAGATGAGATCACTTCATCGATAATGCCATACTCGACCGCCTGCGGCGCTTCTATGACGAAGTCGCGGTCGGTGTCGTTGTGGATCTTCTCGATGGTCTGACCGGTGTGCTCGGCGAGGATCTGCTCGAGCAGATCGCGCATCCGCAGGATCTCCTTGGCCGCCAGTTCAAGGTCCGTGACCTGGCCGTAGCCGACCTGGCCCCACGGCTGGTGGAGCAGGACGCGGGCGTGGGGCAGGGCGAGGCGCTTGCCCTTCGTGCCGGCCGCGAGCAGCACCGCGGCAGCCGAAGCGGCCTGACCGAGGCAGATCGTGGCGATGTCGTTCTTGATGAACTGCATCGTGTCGTAGATCGCGAACAGCGCGGTGATGTCGCCGCCGGGGCTGTTGATGTAGATGTTGATGTCCTTGTCCGGGTTCTCGCTCTCCAGGTGGATGAGCTGAGCGCAGACGATGTTGGCAACGGCGTCGTCGATGGCCGTCGGGATGAAGATGATGTTCTCGCGGAGCATCCGCGAGTACAGGTCTGAGTGACGCTCGCCTCGACTGGTGGTCTCGATGACGTTCGGGACGTAGTAGTTCCGCACCGGCTCGAGCAATGGACTGGTCATCAGCTGTTCTCCGTGTCGTGGGTGTGATCGTGCTCGGCGTGATCGTGATCGTGATCGTGATCGTGACCTTCGTGGTCGTGGTCGTGGTCGTGGTCATGACCGTCGTGATCGTGATCGTCGTGGCTGTGGTCGTGGCCGAGGATCGCGTCGTTGTCGATCGCTGCGCCGTCGGGATCGACCATCTCGACGTGATGCAACAGGTAGTCGAGTGCCTTGCTCTTGCGCAGCTGGGCGGTGAGTTCGCTCACGGCGTCGTTGCGCTCGTAGGCCTTGCGGACCTGGGCAGTCTTCTGACGGACCTGCACGCCGATCCGCTCGTACTCGGCTTCGAGATCGTCGTCGTCGACGGTGAGGTTCTCGGCCGCGGCGACGGCGCGCAGGGCGAGATCGACCTTGACCGCCTTCAGCGATTGGACGCGCAGGCCCTCGACGAAACTGGCGGGATCCTGACCGGTGGCGGACAACCACTGATCGAGCGAGATGCCCTGGCTCTGGAACTGCTGGACCGTGTTCTGCACCCGCTGCTGCAGGTCGCCCTGCACCATCGACTCGGGCGCCTCGATGTCGACCAGCTCGGACAGCGCCGATGTCACCCGGTCGATGACCTCGCCGCGGGCCTGGTTCAGCTTGACCTCGGTGAGCCGGTCGTGAAGCGCGCTGCGCCAGCCGGCGACCGTGTCGTACTCGCCGACGTTCTCGTCGACCCACGCATCGTCGAGCTCGGGCAGCACCATCTCCTGGACGCGGCTGATGGTGACCTCGAAGTCGGCCGGCTCCTCGTTGCCGTTCGGGACGAGGGAGAACTTGAGCTCGTCGCCAGCCTTCTGGCCGACGAGCTGATCGTCGAACCCACCGGCGACCCAACCCTTGCCGACCTCGTACAGCCAGTCCTCGGTGTTGAGCCCGACGACGGGAACCCCATCGCGCAGGCCCTGGAGATCCATGGTGACCTGATCGCCGATCACGATCGGACGATCCACATCGGCAAGCGCGCCCTGGCGGCGCAGCTCGGTGTTCACCGCTTCGTCGACATCGGCATCGCTGGCGGTGACCGCCGGCAGCTCGACGCGCAGACCGCCGTAGCCCGGCACCGTGACCTCGGGACGCACCTCGCAGGTGGCATCGAACTCGATCGGGCCGGTCTCTTCGCCGCCCGTGATCTCGACCTCGGGCGTGGCGATCAGATCGACATCGTGCTCGCGCACGGCCTTGGCGAGGTAGTTCGGCACGCCGTCGCGCAGCGCTTGCTCGCGCGCTGCAGCAATGCCGATCCGTGCCTCGAGAACCTTGCGCGGGGCCTTTCCGGCGCGGAAGCCGGGCAGCCGAACCTCATGGGCGATCTTGCGGAAGGCGGAATCAATGTCGCGGTCGAACTCGGTCTCGTCGACAGCGACGGAGAGCTTGACCTTGTTCCCCTCGAGGGGTTCGAGCGTGCTTTTCACAGGTGGCCGAGTGTATCGGCGCCGCAAGAAGCAACGACTCATGATGGAGGCACGCGAGATGCGACACCGCACCGGTCGATCGGGCAGAATGACCCGGTGACGTACTGGAAGCCTCATGCCCTCGCCAAGCCTCACGCTGATCAGCTCGATCTGCGGGTCGGCGATCACGTGACGGCCACGATCGATCTCCAGGTTGCGGCCCAGGGAGCGGTCGCAGAGGGCACCGCCGGCCGGATCCTGTTGGCGAACGGCTTCAACTGGCAGCGCTACCGCGTCCTGTTCAACAACGGGATCGAGATCGGCGACCTCGACGGCCGCCAGATCGCTGCGGCGGGCAAGACGGCCAAGCGCCTCGCCAAGGCCGCCGCCAAGCGTTCCTGAGGTCCGCCGAGACGCGTTCGCCGCTGCGGAGTGATCCGCGCGCCAGGTCTCGTCCGTACTGGTGTCATCCATGAGGGAGAATGCGCCGAACACCGGAAGCTGTTCCGCCCAGCCCGCTCGAGAAACGTGACTCAATGAACTCCACCAGCCTGCCCGTCGGGCGCGTGCTGCGCATCATCGCCGCCGTTGCCATCCTCATCAGTGGCATCGTCCACCTCGACCTGTACTTCAACGCCGACTACCGCTTCGCCTCGCCCGATGTGAACTTCGGGCGCAGCATCCTGCTCAACGGGTTCGGCGCCGGCATCGTCGCCATCGCGCTGGTGGCCCGCAAGGAGTGGTTCGTGCGGCTCGCCGGCATCGGCTATGCGCTCAGCACGATCGTCCTCTTCTGGTACACGCACAGCGGCCACACCTTCCTCGGGTTCTCCCACGGTGGCCCCGTGTTCGAGCCTTCGCCGCAGGCTCAGCTCAGCGTCATCATGGGCATCATCGCGATCGTCGCACTGGCGGCCTCGTTCGTGCCGGCGATCGACGCCGCCGACGCACCTTCGGGCCTCCCCGTCGTGGGCGTCGCCTTCACGATCACGGCGATCGCACTAATCGGGCTCACGTTGAAGTGGAAGCCGGACGATGCGACCACGCCGAGCGCTGCACCGACGACGACTGTCGCGACGGCGGGTACCACCACCGACTCGACGCCTGCAACGACAGCTGCGACGACCGCGGGCTCGACCGTCGACACGACTGCCGGTTCCACCGCTGGATCGACGGCGCCTGCCACCGGCGGGAGCGCTGTGTCGATCAAGGACTTCAAGTTCGATGCCGTCGACCTCACCGTTGCCAAAGGCACCACCGTCACGTGGACCAACGGTGACAAGCAGGCCCACACCGCCACCTCGTCCGGCAACTTCGACACCGGGAGCATCGCCGCCGGCGCGACGGGAACGGCAACGTTCGACACCGCCGGCACCTTTGCGTACATCTGCTCCTTCCATCCGTTCATGAAGGGCACGATCACCGTCACCGGCTGATCGCGACGACCCGGCGAGCCCATCGCCGGGTCTGGCAGTCTGTGCCGATGACGCTTCATTCACTCGCCCACCGCTTCCCCGGAGTGCGCGACGGTTGGGCCCGGTTCGACGGCCCCGCCGGCACGCAGATGTGCGATCTCACGATCCAGGCGATGACCGACTGGATGGCCAGCGGCCTCAACGGTTGCGGGGGCGGGCACTTCGCCGCGGCCATCGCTTGCGACGAGCTCGTCGATCGCGCCCGTCATGCGGTCGGCCGGCTGTTCAATGCCGATCCCGCTGGCGTGTGCTTCGGCCCGAACATGACATCGCTGACGTTCGCGTTCACCCGCGCGATCGGAGAGACGTTGCGGTCCGGCGACCGCGTCGTCGGCACCCGGCTGGACCACGACGCCAACATCAGCACATGGGCGCGCGCCTGCGAACGCTCCGGCGCGGAGCACGTACTGGCGCCGTTCGACGCAGCCACCGGGACACTCCCGGCGCAGAACGTGATCGACCTGATCGACTCGAACACCAAGTGGGTCGCGATCGCCGGCGCCTCGAACCTCCTCGGCACCATCCCCGACCACCGCCCGATCATCGACGCTGCGCACGCCGTCGGTGCGAAGGTCTTCATCGACGCCGTGGCGTGGGCGCCGCACGCCACGATCGACATCGCCTCGCTCGGCTGTGACGCCGTCGCCAACTCCCCTTACAAGTGGTACGGCCCGCACAGCGGCGTGCTGTGGATGCGCCCCGAGATCCTCGCCGAGCTGCCGGTGTTCAAGGTGCGTCCCTCGATCAACACCGGCCCCGGCCGGTTCGAGACGGGGATGCCCAACTACGAGGCGATCGCCGGCATCGAGGCGGCATCGCGCTTCTTGCTGGAGGAGGGCATGGACCAGTTGTCGCAGTACGAGATGGGGCTGTTCGAGCCGCTGCTCACCGGGCTGCAGGCGATCGAAGGCGTGCACGTGTGGGGCCCGTCGGGCATGGATGGGCGCACCCCGACCGCCGCGTTCACCGTCGACGGCCTGCGCCCAGCGGAGGTCTCAGCTGCGCTGGCTACGGACAAGGTGGCCGTCTGGGACGGCCACAACTACGCGGTCGAGGTCGTCGGGCAGCTCGGCCTCGCCGACAGTGGCGGCGTGGTGCGGGCGGGCGTCTCCCGCTACCTGGAGATGGACGACGTCAACCGCCTCCTCGCCACCGTCGGCCGCTTGGCAGCAGCCGCACGCTGATCTCAATTCGGCGGAGACCGAGGGTGTCCGCCGATAGAGTTCGCGCACGCTTCCTGCCCGCAGAGAAGCCGACGGAACGTGGCGCAGCTTGGTAGCGCACCTGCTTTGGGAGCAGGGGGTCGGAGGTTCAAATCCTCTCGTTCCGACGCTCTGACCTGGTGTTTTGCAACTCTCGCGACTGCAGAACCGAGCCATGTATCAGCGATGTATCAAACATGTATCCCGGATCGCGGTCGAACGGCCCCGTTTCGAGGTGACATGAGCTGGAAAGCCACAGGCCAACCGACCGTCCGCAAGCACCGCCGCAAGTGGGCCGTGCGCATCGACGGAATCGACACGACCACGGGAAAGCTGCGGCCGAAGCAGATCGGCACGTACCCAACTCAGCGCACCGCTCAAGCCGTTGCGCGGGCGCACAAGGCCGAGGACGTGAGCACGGAACGCGGCAACGTGAGCTGGCTCGTCCGCCGCTACGTCGACGGCAAGATCGACGTCACGCCCAAGGCGCGCGAGCAGTACCTGTGGGCGATTCCACACATCGAGCGGGGACTCGGCGGGATCCCGCTGAGCCGGCTCAACCGCGACGACATCACCCGCTGGATCGTCGCGCTCGCCGGCGGGGGCCGGCTGGGGAGACGCAGCGTGCAGATCTGCCGCAACGTGCTGCGAGCCGCGCTCGCGGACGCGGTCGACGAAGGGCTCATCCCACGCAGTCCTGCTGCGCGCGTGCCGCTGCCCCGCGCCGTCGCCAAACCGACGCGAGTTCGAACTGCCCCGGCGTGGGAAGCGAAGGAGGTCGAGATCTTCCTCGCTGCTGTCGCCGGTCACCGCTGGGCCGTCGGGTTCCAACTGGGCGTGCTCTACGGACTCCGTCGCAGCGAAGTGCTCGCGCTGCGATGGGACGACCTCGACACCGACGCTCGCACGCTGCGCATCGACGAGAGCCTCGTCGGTCTGAACAACGGATCATCGTTGGGCGATGCGAAGAACGTCCGCTCTCGACGACTCGTGCCGCTGTCCAACGAACAAGTGCGAGCGCTCATCCGCCGCCGAGCCGAACAGGCCACGGAACGGCTGCTTGCGGGCAGCGAGTGGCAGGACAACGACCTGATCATCTGCACACGCCACGGACGCTACGCACTACCCCGCGAATACGACCGTTCACTCGCCCGCATCGTCGACCGGCTCGACATTCCACGGCTGACCTCGCACGGTTTGAGGCACACCGCAGCGACCAACATGGTCAACACGGCCAAAGACGTCGGCGAGCTCCGAGCGATCGCCGACATCCTCGGCGACAGTCCCGAGATGTTGCTGACCGTCTACGCCCACGCACTTCCCGGGACCCGCCAAGCGATCGTGGATCGCATCGCCCACGCTCCCGCATGACCTCGTATCAGTGTTCCCACTCACGGATCGATCGGTCCCGATGGTGATCAACGCGGATGTCTGAACGACACACGGACGACACGACGAGGAGCGAACCCGAATGAACGAATCGAACACCGACGAATGGACGACCCTTCCGATGATGCTGAAAGTCGAAGAGGCAGCATCAGTGCTCCGCATCGGGCGCTCGAAGGCGTACGAGATGGCACAGCGCTACACCCAGAGCGGTGGCATCGAAGGGCTGCCAGTACTCCGCATGGGTGATCTTCTTCGCGTGCCCCGCGTCGCCCTTCAGGAGTACGTGACGACGGGCAGGGTGACCCAATTGCTGCACTCGAAGCCCGGTCAGAGAGGGCCTCGCAAACCATCGCTTGACCAGGACGTGCGAGCTGCTGGGTCCGAGGACTTGCAGCTTTCGTTGTTGAACGTGGATTGACCGCGGGCCGATCCCTCGTCGGATCAACGTCAGTCCGACGCAGGCAGAGCCTTCGCCTCCTTGACTTCGCACAGGACGTCACCGACCGCAACCGCACCAGCTCCGGCGCGCGTGCACAGCACCTCGAGGCTCTCGTCCGCGTCGACGTAGCGCTTACCGACCAGCGTTGCGCTCTCGGGCGCGGTAGTCACCACCATGCCGCCGATCCGATCGGCGGCACTCCTCAGCGCCGGATGACCACCGATGCGAAGGTCGATCACTCCGGCCGCCGTCTTGACGACGATCAGTTCCGTGGTGCAAGCAGCGCCGTAGAGGCGGGAACCTGGTTTCAAGGTCAGGGACATACCGAGTTCCTGGTCGCTCATCTGAACGTCGGCTTGTCGTTGCGTCGTGGCGCGCTCCCTCGTTCGGCTGCCAGACGATTGCCGATGTGGGTGTATGCGAGGCCGTTCTGCTTGGCGATCGCCGGAGGCATCTCCGTCGACTCCCAGATCGCCCGAACGGTGCCCTGGATGGCGATCGGGTTCCGCGCCGCGATGCTGGCCGCGATCTCGTCGGCTCGCTGCCGCAACTCCGCGCGCGGAACGACTTCCGACACCAGCCCGATCCGCAGCGCGGTCGGCGCCGTGATCCGCTCCTCGTTGCCCATCAGTGCCCATCGCAGGACCTCGCCCAGCGGGATTCCCCGCTGGAGCATGCCGATCGGCTCGAGCGACGAGACGATGCCCCCGTTTGCGTGCGGATCGAAGAACGTCGCATCGTCACTGCAGATCACGATGTCTGCCTCGTTGACGAAGTACTGCGCGCCGCCGGCACACATGCCGTGAATCGCCGCGATCACCGGCTTCCACACGCGATGGTGCTTCGGGCCCAGACTGGCGCCGGGGTCGGTCTGGTTCCAGATCCCGATGTCACCCCACCACATGCCACCTTTGATGTCGATGCCCGTGCAAAAGGCTCTATCTCCATTCGCACGCAGCACGGCAACGTGGATGTCGTCGGTGTCCCGGACGATGCCCCACACCTCGGCCATTTCGTTGGCCATCGTCTCGTTGAACGAGTTCAGCTGATCGGGCCGGTTCAGCGTGATCGTTGCGACGTGATCCTTCACGTCGAACTCAATTGCCTCGTACGTCATTGTCCGCTCCACACTGGCAGACGCTTCTGTGCGAAGGCGGTGGCACCTTCACGAGCGTCGGCACTGGCAAAGACTGGCGCGACAACGGCTGCCACGTGCGCGGCGTCGCCCTGACCGACTTCGTCGTACATCAGGCGCTTGGTGGCTTCGAGCGCCAGCGGTCCGTTGGCGCCGATGATTGCCGCGAGGTCGAGAGCCGTAGCCAACACCTGATCAGCGGGAACGACGCGATTGACCAGGCCGAGATCTGCAGCGCGTGTGGCATCGATCGGCTGCCCCGTCAGTCCGAGCTCGAGGGCGATGGTCAAGGGTATGCGCGCAGGAAGGCGCGTCCCGCCGCCGGCTGCGACCAACCCGCGTTTGACCTCGGGGAGACCAAACTTCGCATGATCAGCGGCCACGACGAGATCGCAGCACATCATCAGTTCGAACCCGCCGGCCAACGCAGAGCCGTTGATCGCGGCGATGACCGGCTTCGGGCACGACCTCAGTGCGTGGATGCCCTGGCCGACCGGCGTCATGTCCACACCAGCGGCGAACGCCTTCAAGTCCATGCCGGCGCAGAAGACCTTGGAACCGGATCCGGTGACGACGACGACCCGAACGGCTGCATCGCGCAGCACCTCCGCGAAGGCGTCCGAGATCCCTGTCCCGGTGTCCGGGTCGAGAGCGTTGCCTGCTTCGGGCCGGTTCAATGTCACCAGCATCACGGCGCCGTGCCGCTCGATGTCGACGGTCATCAGTTCTCCTTGAATGGTCGGACGTGCATGGTCATTTCGAATACGCGTCCCTCAGCTGCCGCTTGAGCAGCTTGCCCGTTGGCAGCCGAGGCAACGCCTCGACGAAGTCCACCGAAGCCGGACACTTGTAGCCGGCGAGACGTTGCCGGCAGAACGCGAGGATCTCCATCGCCAGGTCATGGCCGGCAGCGGAGGGGTCGGCAGCGACGATGATCGCTTTCACTTCTTCCCCGAACTCTGCGTTCGGTACGCCGATGACGGCCACATCGGCAATGGCCGGATGCAACGCGAGCTCGTTCTCGATCTCCTGGGGATAGATGTTCACACCACCGGAGATGATCATGTGCGACGCGCGATCGGTGAGGTACACGTAGCCCTCCGAGTCGACATGGCCGATGTCCCCGAGAGAGCTCCACCCGTGGGCGTCGAATGCTCCGGCAGTCTTGTCGGGGTCGTTGTGGTACTCGAAGCGTGCCGCACTCTCGAACCAGATCTGACCGTCCTCGCCAGGGGCAAGCTCCTGTCCGTCCCCACCGACGACGTGAACGACGCCCAGAACCGGACGCCCCACCGAGCCCGGATGACTGAGCCACTCGTCGGGGCCGATCGCGCAGAATCCGTTGCCCTCACTGCCCGCGTAGTACTCGAAGAGCTTGGGCCCCAACCACTCGAGCATCTGCCGCTTGACCTCGATCGGACACGGCGCTGCCGCGTGCACGACCGTCTGCAACGTGCTCAGGTCGGGAGCCAGTCGCTGCACATCCGGCAGCTTCAACATCCGAATGAAGTGGGTCGGGACGAACTGGGCGTGTGTGACCCGATGCTGCTCGATCAGTTGGAGAGCAGCAAGCGGATCGAACTTCTCCATCACGACCACCGTGCCGCCCAGTCGGTGCACGGTGGTGGACCAACCGAGCGGAGCGGCGTGGTACAGCGGTGCAGGGCAGAGGTAGATCGAGTCGGCGTCGAAGCCGTACAGCATGCGCAGCAGTCCCACCAGAGCGTCGCCTCCGGTGCCGAAGGCACCACCGGAGAGCGGCGGCTTGATGCCCTTTGGTCGACCGGTGGTGCCGGACGAGTAGAACATGAAGCTGCCCTCGACCTCGTCCAGCTCCGTCTCCGGCGCGGCGTCGAGGGCTCGCTCGTAGGACTCGAAGCCGCTCAGCTGGCCATCCATGCAGAGGCGAACGTCGATCGGCGCGATGTGCCCGTCGAGGTCGCTGACACGCTCGAGCAGGCGCGTCGTCGCGATCAGCGCCTTCGCACCCGAATCGTTGATGATGTACGCCGTCTCCTGAACCTGCAAGTGCCAGTTGATCGGGACGGTGTACAGGCCGATCCGCTGCGCCGCCCAGAAGACTTCGAACATCCGGGGATGGTTGTCGAGGAGCACGGCCACCCGGTCTCCGGCGCGCAGTCCTCGATCGTGCAACAGAGCTGCCAGCCGCCGCGAACGGGTCTCGAGGTCGCGGTAGGTGATGATCTCCCCGTCAGAGGCCATCACCACCGCCGCCTTGCCGCCGGGATGTCCGAGCAAGCCTCCAGCGGAGCTCATCTCCCTCGCCACATCCGCCGTCACTTGGGCGCGAACCTCTGACCACCGTCGAGCCGGATCGTGCCGCCGTTGAGCATCGGGTTCTCGATGATCGCAACCGCGAGCCTCGCGTACTCGTCCGGCAGGCCCATCCGCTTCGGGAACGCGGCATCCTTCGTCAGGACCTCGGAGTACTCCTGCGGGATACCGGCCGTGATGCCCGTCGAGAACAGGCTCGGCGCGATCGCGTTCACCCGAATGCCGAGCGATCCGAGATCGCGAGCCATCGTCAGGCACATGCCCGCAATGCCGGCCTTGGCGGCGCTGTAGGCGACCTGGCCGATCTGTCCTTCGTACGCCGCGATGGAAGCCGTGTTGATGATGACGCCCCGCTCACCGTCGTCGTTCGGTTCGTTGGTGCTCATGTGCCAGGCCTGCAGCCGAGCGATGTTGAACGTGGCGACGAGGTTGAGGTCGATGACGGACCGAAAGGTGTCGAGCGGATGTGGGCCCTGCTTGCCCAGAGTGCGGGCCGCGATGCCTCCACCCGCTGTGTTGACGCCTGCATCGAGTCCTCCCAGCGTTGCGACCGCGGCAGCGATCGCTTCCTCCGTGCCCTCGAAGTCCGTGACGTCGCACGGATGGAAGGAACCGCCCAGGGCCGCGGCGACCTCTGCGCCTGCCGAAGCGGGACGATCGAGGATCGCCACCCTTCCACCGGACTCGGCGATGCGTTCGGCTGTTGCCTTGGCCATGCCAGAGGCACCCCCGACGACGATCGCACGGCATGTTGAGATGTCCATTACTCCCCTTTGGTTCCCCAGTTCCGGGCGGTACGGAGGACCTCGCGGAATGGCTTGTTGGTGTCGAAGTTCGGTTCGCGCGGCAGGCCCAGAAGACGTTCGCTGATGATGTTGCGCTGGATCTGGTTGCTTCCGCCGGCGATCGCCATGATCCGGCCGTTGAGGTAGTTCGTGGCGGCAGTTTCGCCGTGGGCATGGACATCGGCCGACCACGCGATGCCGGTTCGCCCGGCGATCTCCATTGCGGCGCATGCTCGCAGTGGCTGGAGGATCCCATGCCCGAGCTTGATGTAGGAGGCGGCGGACGGGTTGCTGATGCGCTTCGTGATCGATGAGACCACCCGCGCAGTGAGCAGCTCGTGCATCACGTCGTTGGCGTGCGCCTTGGCGATCAGCTGACGCACGTGCCCGTGGGTCAGAGTCGCGCGTGAGCGGGCGATCTCGACGAGGTCCGGTGCAATCGGTCGGATGCCACCGCCCTTCGGCCGCACGGCGCCCGGATCGCGACTCGCCCCTCGTTCGAAACCCAGCATCGAGTTGGCGATCGCCCATCCCTCGTTGAGCTCGCCGATCCGCATGTCGTCAGCGACCACCACATCGTCGAGGAACTCCTCGCAGAACTCCGCGCTGCCGTTGATCTCGCGAACGGGTCGAACGGTGACGCGCGGATCGCGCAGTGGAACCTTGAACCACGTGAGCCCGCGGTGTTTCGGCGCGTCCCAGTCCGTGCGGGCCAGGCAGACGCCGAAGTCTGCGCTCATCGCCCCGGACGACCACACTTTGGTGCCCTGCAGGATCCAGCTCTCGCCATCCTGAGTCGCCCGGGTGAGGATGCCGGCAAGATCAGATCCCGCGCCGGGCTCGGAGAGCAGTTGCACCCAGAGCTCGTCGCCGCGGAGGATCTTGGGGAGCCAAGAGCGCTTCTGCTCCTCGTTCGCATGCGCGAGCAGTGTGGGCGCAACGATTCCCATCGTGACGCCACTCGCGATGCCGCCGGGGGCCGGCACCGCGTACGCGCGGGACTCCTCGTTCCAGATCTGTTGGTGCTGGCCGCTGAGTCCCTGACCGCCGTACTCGGTCGGCCAGGTGATGCCGACGTAGCCGGCCTCGTACACCTTCTTCTGCAGGGCGCGGTCGGCGGCCAGCTGTTCGGCGGAGATCTCGTGTGCGGCCCGGAGCCCGGCGTGCGGGTCGCGTGCCGGCAGGTTGGCGGCCAGCCAGTCGCGCATCTGCTGGCGATACGCGTCCAGATCGCTGGACGTGTTGGTGATCGTGTCGCTCATCTCTCGCTCACAGTCCGTGCGCGACGCAGAGGCGCTCGCGGTGCCAACTCGGTTCTCCGTACAGCGCGCTGTTGGAGCGGGCCCGCCGGAGCAGCAAGTGGAGGTCGTACTCCCACGTGTACCCGATGCCTCCGTGGATCTGCAGGCACTCCTGGGCGATGTCCGTTGCCACGTCGCCGACGTATGCGGCCACGGTGTGCGCGAGCGCAGCTGCCTCGGCCGACCGTTGCTCGACCGCGGTGGCGAGAGCGACTGCTCCGGCCTTGCACGTCTCGAGCCAGAGGCCGAGATCGGCCATGATGTGCTTCAACGCCTGGAACGATCCGATCGGCCGACCGAACGCCGTGCGATCCTTGGAGTACTCGACGGTGATCGAGAACATCGCGTCGAGCACGCCAACCGTTTCGGCGCACAGCAGCGCCAGAGCGATCTGCAGCTGTCGCTCGAGCGCACCGTCAGCCCCGACCGCTCCGATGAGTGCCGAGCCGTCAACCCGGACATCCTCGAACGAGACACTTGCGAGACGCCTGGACAAGTCCAACGTGACCAACGGGACGACGACCACGCCCGGGGTGCTCGCCTCGATGAGGAACTGCGCCGACGCTCCACCGACGTTGGCGACGACGAGGAGCCAGTCGGCAGACTGCGCGTCCTGGACATACCCGCGCGATCCGTTCAGCACGAAGCCGCCTTCGGTGGCGACGGCGATGACGCCGGCCCCGCCGTCCCAGTTGCCGTCAGCGTCGCTGACGCACCAGGTGGCAACGACCTCCCCACCGGCGATTCCGGGGAGGACCCGAGCGCATTGCTCGGGCGATGCGTGCTCGGCGAGCGCTGCTGCAACGATGTTCATCGGCAGGAACGGGCCAGGCTGCATCCGACGACCGAGCTCCTCAGCAACGATCACGGCATCGAGGAGGCCGGCACCGCTGACGCTGCCGCCGCCGTGTTCCTCGGGAACGAGCATCGCGAACCAGCCGAGCTCTGCAGCCTTGCCCAACCATCCTCGGTCGTAGCCGACCGGATCGTCGTGCAGCTGCCTGACCTTCGTCATCGGGAGCTCGGCGTCGATGAAACGGACAGTTGTCTCATGGAACAGCAGTTGGTCGCTTGTCAGTTCGAGATCCATGCAACGGCTCCCCTGCGCCCCCGAGCGCACCATCTGTTCAGTGAACGTCATCGACCACTCGATGGATACAGTACCCTCAAATGTCCCCAGCGACGAATTCGGAGAACGCAGAACCTCATGGACCATCCAGCGTCACCGCCTCCCATCATCCTCGTCGATGTCGTCGACCGGATCGGCGTGATCACCCT
>JAOBWO010000263.1 GCA_025463415.1 Acidimicrobiales bacterium
TCTCGTGCGAGGTCGCCACGGTGTGCATGGGCATGGCCGCGAGCATGGGCCAGTTCCTGCTCACGGCCGGCGCTCCCGAGAAGCGGTTCACGCTCCCGAACGCTCGGGTGATGATGCACCAGCCGCTGGCCGGTCTGGGCGGCCAGGCCTCGGACATCGCCATCCAGGCCGAGCAGCTCTCGTTCACCAAGCGCCGGATGGCCGAGCTCACCGCTCATCACACCGGCCAGGAGCTGACCAAGATCCAGGCCGACAGCGAGCGCGACCGCTGGTTCACCGCTGAGGAAGCCGTCACCTACGGCCTCGTCGACAAGGTCATCCTGAAGCGCGGCGAGATCCGCTGATCAGCCGGCCGCGCTGGTGGACGTGCCAGGAGCCGTCGTCGTGGTCGTCTCGACATCCGCCCCGCCGGGCACGAACGCGACGGGAGCCAGCTCGATCGCGCAGTTGTCGTGCGCCCATGTCACCACGTCGGTGGCCGACTGCTGCGCCCCGTAGGCGGCATCGGCCGCTGCTTGCACCGACGCGGGGTCACTCGGGTTGACGGTGTTGGCCGTCTTGAGGATGCCGTAGACCTTCTCCCATGCGCCTTGGATCTCCAGCGGGGCGACTTCGCCCATCTTCGAGTAGAGCGTGATCAGCGCGGGGATCTGATCGGCGTCCTCGGGAGGCGTCTGGATCTGCGCGGCATGGGCCTGCAGCTCTCCGCAGAACTGGCTTGTTCCGCGCGACGCTGCGTTGCCGCAGCCGGCCATGGTGATGCCGAACCCGCTCGCCACCACGAGTGCTGTCGCGGACAGGGCTGCTCGAGATCGCATGGGCCACAGTCAAGCAGTCGGCTCGCGCCAAATGCAGGCATCGCCGGTATGTTGGCCGACGTTGTGGGGCGGATCCCCTCCTGATGGAGCGCAGTGGCACGTCGTGCTGCTGCCGGAGTCTGGAGGTGGCCATGTTCGCTGCTGTTCCGTCTGCAACCTTGCTCGGTGTCGAGGGGCATCGGGTGACCGTGGAGGTGCACTCGTCTTCGGGAATCCCCGGGTTCCTGATCGTGGGTCTGCCCGACGAGGTGTGCCGCGAGGCGAAGGACCGGGTCCGGGCCGCGGTCATCTCCAGCGGCTACTCGTGGCCCAACAAGCGGGTGACCGTCAACCTCGCACCCAGCTCGGACAAGAAGGTCGGGTCGGGTCTGGACCTCGCGATCGCGATCGGGGTGCTGATCGCCGACGAGCAGCTGTTGTCGGACGACGTGCAACCTGCAATCGGCACGCTCGGGTTCATCGCCGAGCTCGGCCTCGATGGATCGCTGCGGGCCGTGCCCGGCATGGTGCCGCTCGTGGCGGCATTGGCCGGCCTGCGTCCGGTCGTCGCCGACGCGAGCCATCGCGAGGCGATGATCATCAGCGACGAGCCCGTGCTCGTCGGTCGCTGCCTGCGTGACGTCGTCGAGGCGATGCGCGGCACCTGCCCGTGGCCCGATCCGCCTGTGGACCGGGTCGTGATCGAGCCGACGCCGCCGCCGGACATCGCCGATGTCCGTGGCCAGATGCTGGCCCGTCAGGCGCTCGAGGTCGCGGCCGCCGGTGGACATCACATCCTGTTCGTGGGTCCACCCGGTTCCGGCAAGACGATGCTGGCCCAGCGGCTCGCCGGGCTGCTGCCGCCGCTGGAGCCGGCAGCCGCGCTGATGGCCACGATGGTCCACTCCGCAGCCGGTGTCACGCTGCCCCCGGGCGGGCTGGTCACGCGTGCGCCGTACCGGGCGCCGCACCACACCAGCTCCATCGTCGCGTTGGTCGGCGGTGGAACCGCGTCGCTGCGGCCGGGCGAGATCTCGTTGGCGCACGGCGGCGTGCTGTTCATGGACGAGATGGGTGAGTTCTCGCCCTCGGTGCTCGATGGTTTGCGGCAGCCGCTGGAGGAAGGCGTCGTGCGCGTGGCCAGGGCCCGCGCCACGGCCACCCTGCCGGCCAACTTCCTCCTCGTGGCCGCAACGAACCCGTGTCCCTGCGGCGGTGGAGCGCCTGGCGCGTGCCAGTGCGACGATGGCGCGCGGGCCCGTTATCTTCGCCGGCTCAGCGGTCCATTGCTCGATCGGTTCGATCTGCGGGTGCCGGTCGCCAGGCCGGAAGTCGACGAGCTCCTCATCGGTGAGCCAGGGGAGTCGACAGTGGATGTCGCCCGAAGGGTCCGGGCGGCGCGGGCGCTGGCGATCGAGCGGAGCGGATCGCTCAACGGCGCGATCCCCGCGCCGATGCTCGATGCGCTGGCACCCCTGGATGCTGCGGCGAAGCGACTGCTGCGTGTGGAGCTGGAGCGGGATCGGCTGACCGGCCGCGGCTACCACCGCGTGCGTCGCGTCGCTCGAACGATCGCCGACCTCGATCCGCTCGCGGGCGAAGTCGTCTCGGAAGGCCACGTCGCGCTGGCGCTGCAGTTCCGGGTGCGGCTGTCCCCGCTGCTCGGCGGGAGGGCTGCGTGAGCGACCTCCCCGAAGCGGCGTACGCGGCCACCCTGGCCGGGCTGGACCGGATGTCGCTCGTCCGCCTCGATGCCCTGCTGCGAGGTCGTCCGCCGTCGCTCGCGTTCGCGATGGTGACCGGCGAGGCGGCGCCGACGGGCATCGTCGCGAAGATGTTCGACACGGCGGGCCTGCTCGCCGCCTGGCGACTGCACATCTCCCGGCGCCCGCCTGCAACGGTGTGGAACGAGTGCTGCGACGCCGGCATCGCAGTGCTCGTGCGTGGGACGCCGGGGTATCCGCCGATGCTCGAGGCCGATCCCGAACCGGCGCCTGTGCTGTTCATGCGCGGCTCGTTCGAGGGCATCACCGGCCGCCGGGTCGGGATGGTCGGCACGCGCAACGCCACCGGCTCCGGACGCGACATGGCCGCGGGCATCGGCGCGGCCTTGGCTGCCGAGGGCGTGCACGTCGTGTCCGGACTCGCCCGAGGCATCGATGGGTGTGCCCACCGGGGCGCGCTGTCCGCCAGTGCGGGAGCCGGGCCCGTTGCGGTCGTCGCGTCGGGCCTCGACGTGGTCTACCCACGCGAGCACGACCGCCTGTGGAACGAAGTCGCCGAACGCGGCGCACTGCTCTCGGAAGCTCCGCCGGGCACGCAGCCAGAGCCGTACCGGTTCCCGTTGCGGAACCGGATCATCGCCGGGCTCAGCGAGGTGCTCGTCGTGGTCGAGTCGCGCGAGACGGGTGGGTCGTTGATCACGGTGGAGGCGGCGCGAGCGCGCAGCGTGACGGTGATGGCGGTTCCCGGAGCCGTGCGCAACCGGGCGGCGCGCGGAACCAACGACCTCATCCGCGAGGGCTGTCCGGTGGTCACCGACGCGAGCGACGTGCTCGTCGCGCTCGGGCTCGACACGAGCCGTGTGGGCATGGCCGTGTACGACCCTCGACCACGTCCACGTCCGGCTGACCGTGAGCTGCTGGACCTGTGCTGCGAGGCACGAACGCTGGATCAGCTGACCTTGCTCACCGGTGGCAGTCTGATCGATTGTGCGATGGCGTTGGGCCGGTTGGAGGTGCACGGCTGGGTTCGTCAGGTCAACGGATGGTTCGAAGCCGTCGGCGCGGGTACGTGGACACCGTGACCGTGGCGGCGGGACCCACGAGTCGCGTCCGGAGCAGGTTCCGCACAATGTTCATCCGAACGGGGTACTTTCTGTGTCAATGGCTGGAGGGATCGGGGTGCAACCAACAGCTTCGCCCGTACGCAGCGCGGCCGAAGCAGCTGCGCTCGCGCCGGCGTGGCGCGTCGATGGCTTCGTCGCGTCGCTCACCGCGTCCTCCCCGAACACTCGCGCCGCGTATCGGACCGACGTCGCCGGCTTCGCAGAGTGGGCGGGCCGGCTCGGCATCCAGGACCCTGCCGCCGTCGATCGATTGGTGCTGCGCCGCTACATCGCACATCTGTCCACCAGGCAGTTCGCCCGACGCAGCGTCGCGCGCAAGCTCGCCGGCATCCGCCGTTACTTCGGCTGGCTGCGGCGCAGCGGCGCGATCGAGACGGATCCCTCGACGTCGCTGCACGCACCGTCCGGCGACGGACGGTTGCCTCGTGTGCTCTCCCACGCCGATCTGGATGTGCTGCTCGACGGTCCGTCACCCGAGGACGAGCCGATGTGGCGTCGCCGTCGCGACGATGCCGTCCTGGAGCTGCTCTACGGCAGCGGGGTGCGGGTCAGCGAGCTGTGCGGGCTGGACACCGACTCGGTCGACCTCCGTGCCGGTGCCGTCTCGGTGTGGGGCAAGGGGTCCAAGGAACGGCGTGTCCCCCTGTCGGATCCGGCGGTCGCAGCCATCGCCGACTGGATGCGGATCCGTCACGAGGTCGTGCCGGAAGCCAGCGGCGCGGCGATGTTCGCCAACGAGCGTGGCCACCGGCTCACGCCACGAGATGTGCGGCGGATCCTTGATCGGCGCTCGCCTGTGCCGACACACCCGCATGCACTCCGGCACAGCTTCGCCACGCACCTCCTCGATGGAGGAGCCGATCTCCGTGCAGTCCAGGACCTCCTCGGCCACCGAGACGTCGCCACGACGCAGCGCTACACCCATGTCAGCAAGGACCGCCTCCGCGCGGTCTACTCCGAAACACACCCGAGAGCGTGACCTGATGTCTGATTCGCGCCGCGAGAGCATGGGTCGCGCGTCCGGTGACGCGGAGCTGGCCGGCTGGTGGGACCGCTGGTTGACGGCACGTGACCCGAAGGCCCGCGAGCGGATCATCGTGCACTACTCGCCACTCGTGAAGTTCGTCGCCGGCCGTGTCGGCGCGGGCCTCCCCAGCAGCGTGGACCCGGGCGACCTCGTCAGCGCCGGGGTGTTCGGGCTCATCGATGCCGTGGAACGCTTCGACTCGGATCGCGGCGTCAAGTTCGAGACCTTCGCCGTGCCCCGCATCCGCGGCGCGATCTTCGACGGCCTCCGCTCGCTCGATTGGGTGCCCCGTTCGGTGCGCAGCCGGGCTCGCGAGGTCGAGACGGCGTTCCACGACCTCGAGGCCAGGTTCGGGCGCAGCCCCAGCGAGGAAGAGCTGTCGACCCACCTCGGCCTCACCAGCACCGAGTTCCAGCGCTGGCTGGCCGCGATCGCTTCCACCACCGTCGGTCCGCTGGACCGGGCTCTGGTGGCCGGCGCGGAGCCGCGGTCGCTGCGCGGCGAGACGCCCGACAGCCCATCCGGTGCGTACGAAGAGGTCGAGATCCGGCGCGCCGTGAAGGTCGAGGTCCGCAAGCTGCCGGATCGGGAGAAGCTGGTGTTGTCGCTGTACTACGACGAAGGTCTCACCCTGGCCGAGATCGGCGGCGTGCTGGGCGTCACCGAGAGCCGCGTCTCCCAGATCCACACCAAGGCGGTCTTGCAGCTCCGCTCGCGCATGTCGGCCAGCGGGATGACCTGATCCCGGACTGAGCAGTGGTCCCGGGCCCGTCGGCCCCTCGCGGAGCGATCCGCCTGTCGAACGTCCTCGATCCGAGGAGTGCTCATGGGATACGCCCTCGTCCTGCTCGCGGCCACAGTGGCGCCGGCGTGCTACGTGCCACCGGTGTCCTCGCCGATCACCAAACCCTTCGTCGCTCCCGCCTGCACTTACTGCCCCGGCCATCGTGGCGTGGAGTACGGCACAATGTCGGGCACCCGAGTGCACGCCGTGGCTCCGGGAGTGGTGACGTTCGCCGGCGTCGTGGCGGGAGTGAGATACGTCGTCGTGCTCCAACCCGACGGCATCGCAGCCACGTACGGCGATCTCGGTTCCTCGGCACTGGTGGACGGTGCCGCCGTCGCTGTTGGCCAGACCGTGGGCACATCCACCGACGGCCTGTACTTCGGTCTCCGGCGCGGCGACGTCTACCTGGATCCCGCCGATTACCTCGGAGTCGTGCACCACCGCCCGCGCCTGGTGCCCTCGAGCGGCCGGCCCGGCCGGCCGCCCACACCGCTGCCGGCGACATGTCCGGCAGCGGGAACAGCCCGATAACATGCACGACGGCCTGTGCGCAGGCCAAACCGTGCACGTCCCAAAGAACAGCACCCGTCCACCTGCGGTCGCCTCGGCGCCGGACGACGTGCCCTCAAACCGCAGGAGAGGAGTGGTTGACCATGGCTGTCGTCACGACGCGCCAAATGCTGGAGGCCGGCGTCCATTTCGGACACCAGACCCGTCGCTGGAACCCGAAGATGAAGCGGTTCATCTTCGGTGAGCGCAACGGCATCTACATCATCGATCTTGACCAGACGCTCCAGCGCGCCGAAGTTGCCTACAACTTCGTCCGCGAGCTGTCGGCCAAGGGTGGCAACGTGCTGTTCATCGGCACCAAGAAGCAGGCGCAGGATCCCGTGCGCAGCTACGCCGAGAAGTGCGGCATGCCGTACATCAACGAGCGTTGGCTGGGCGGCATGCTCACCAACTTCGAGACCATCTCCAAGCGCGTCAGCAAGATGCAGGAGTACGAGCGGATGAAGATCTCCGGCGAGTTCGACGCGATGCCGAAGAAGGAAGCCCTCCTCCTCAGCCGCGAGCTGGAGAAGCTGCAGAAGAACCTCGGCGGGATCCGCGGCATGCAGCAGCGCCCCGACGCGGTGTTCATCCTGGACACCAAGAAGGAGCACATCGCCGTCACCGAGGCGAACAAGCTCAAGATCCCGATCATCGCCGTCGTGGACACCAACGTCGATCCGGACATCATCCAGTACCCGATCCCCGGCAACGACGACGCCATCCGCGCCAACGCGCTGATGAGCCGGGTCATCGCCGAAGCGATCGAAGAGGGTCGCTACATCTCGTCGAAGCGCAACCCGGCGCCGGCACCAAAGCGCACCGCCGAGCAGGACGCCGAGTTCGTCGCCTCGCAGGCCGACGCCCGCAAGCAGGCCGCTGCCGCTCAGGCGGAGCGCGAAGCGCGTCTGGCCGCCGCCAAGGACGCACCCGCTGCGACCGAATCCGACACCGCCGTCGAAGTCGTCGAGGCGCTCGCGCCGGTCGGCGAGATCGAGACCGCCGACGTCGCTTCGCCGGACACGGCAGCAGACACCACGGCAGCAGACACGACGGCTGCCGACGACACGGCAGCAGCGACCGCGCCCGCAGACGACCCGGCCGCAGAAGCCACGGAGGGCTGAACCATGGCAGTATCCGCGAAGGACA
Source organism: Acidimicrobiales bacterium (assembly GCA_025463415.1). Lineage (GTDB taxonomy): Bacteria > Actinomycetota > Acidimicrobiia > Acidimicrobiales > Ilumatobacteraceae > WLMZ01. The sequence continues at coordinate 7,158 of JAOBWO010000263.1, forward strand.
TCTCCGCCCTGCGCCAGTCCACCGGCGCCGGCATGATGGATTGCAAGAAGGCTCTGGAGGAGACCGACGGCGACGTCGAGGCCGCCAAGCAGTGGCTCCGTGAGAAGGGCCTCTCCGCCGCCGCCAAGCGCGACGATCGCGAGAGCGCCCAGGGCGTCGTCGCCCTGCTCATCGACGGCAACGTCGGCGCGGTCATCAAGCTGAAGAGCGAGACCGACTTCGTGGCCAGCAGCGACCAGTTCAAGGCCGAGGCCAACGCCCTGGTCGAGCTCGTCGTCGCCAAGGGTGCTGACGCCGTGTCCGAGCACACGGCCACCATCGACGACCTGAAGATCGTGCTCAAGGAGAACATCAGCCTCGGCGATGTGATCCGGTTCGAGGCCGCGGACGGCAACGTCCTCGACTCGTACGTGCACATCCAGGGTGGGCGCGGAGTGAACGCCGTGCTCATCGAGATGTCCGGCGCCACCCACGAGCTCGCTCACGACGTCGCCGTGCACATCGGCTTCGCCCGTCCGAAGTACCTCAGCCGCAACGACATCCCCGAGGACGTCGTCGCCGCCGAGAAGGCCACGCTGGAGACCATCTCGCGCAACGAGGGCAAGCCAGAAGCTGCGCTGCCGAAGATCATCGCCGGCCGCATCGAAGGCTTCTACAAGGACGTCGCGCTGCTCGACCAGCCGTATGCCAAGGACGACAAGGTGTCGATCACGCAGCTGATCGGCTCTGCCAAGATCGTCCGCTTCGCCCAGGTCGAGATCGGCTGATGGCGGTGACCTCGCCCCGATGGAAGCGAATCGTCTTCAAACCATCGGGCGAGGCCTTGGCCGGCCCCTCCGGATCCGGTCTCGACGGCGCCACCTTGGCGCACACGGCGATGGAGATCCTCGACGTCCGTGAGAACCTCGGCGTCGACGTCTGCGTCGTCGTCGGTGGCGGCAACTTCTGGCGCGGCCGCACGGGCGCGATGACGGGCATGGACGCCACCCAGTCCGACCACATCGGCATGCTCGGCAC
>JAOBWO010000112.1 GCA_025463415.1 Acidimicrobiales bacterium
CGTGCTGCGTCTCGGGCCAGGTCGATCGCCGGGTGCGCCTCCAGCGCAGCGCTGCCGAGCGCGACGACGGAGGCGCCGAGGGTGAACGTGCGCAGCCGAGGGTGGCGGTTGGCGTAGCCGGCATCGATGAGGACCGTGAGGAGGGCGTGCGTGGACGCGAGGTTGATGTCCAGCCGGTCCGCGATGTCGGACAGGGTGAACGCTTCGTTCGGGTGCGCGGCGAGGAAGTTGAGCACGGCGATCGCTCGGGTGGCGGCGAGTGCAGGGCGCGACATAGCTTGCACGGACGATACAAAGAAGTTTTCAACATTGCAAAAATGTGACCGACCGAGGAGCCACCCACGATGAAGCTCGACCTGCTGTACGAGTTCCAGCCGAAGATCAAGCCATGGGACAAGCCCCACCCGTACGGTCAGCGCGAGGCCGAGCAACGCACCTACGACGAGGCGGTCGCCGAGATCCAGTTCGCCGATCGGCTCGGGTTCAACACCGTGTGGTGCGTGGAGCACCACTTCCGCGACGGCCGGTCGTCGTCGTCGTGCTCGGAGGCGATCCTTGGGGGGCTGGCGCTGAGCACCCAGCAGATCAAGCTCGGCTTCGGCGTGACGCTGATGCCGTTCGGCTTCATCCACCCGGCACGCGTCGCGGAGAAGGTCGCGACGGTCGATGTGCTCAGCCACGGCCGGGTGGAATGGGGGACCGGTCGATCGACGCCGATGGAGCAGGCGGCCTTCGGTGTGCCCACCGACGACCGCTCGCGCGACCAGTGGCGCGAAGCGATCGAGATCGTCGTCGGCATGTGGGAGAACGAGACGTTCTCGTGGGACAGCGAGTCCTTCACGTTCCCCGAGCGGATGCAGACGCCGAAGCCGTTCCAGGACCCGCACCCACCGGTGTGGCAGGCGGCCGCGACCACCAAGAGCGCGGTCAGCGCCGGGGAGCTCGGTCTCGGCTTGCTGTCGTTCGCGCTGCTCCAGCCGGTCGAGAAGATGGCCGAGCACATCCAGGCCTATCGCAGTGCGCAGGCCATGGCCCGACCGCAGGACATGCTCACGCGCGTGCGCAACGACCGCGTCGGCGTGTACACGCTCGTGCACGCCTACGACGACGCTGACGATGCCGCGGCCTACGGGCTGTGGGAGTCCGTGAACTGGTGGTACCAACATCTGGCCGAGTTCACGCTGAAGTGGGAGATGCCGATGCTCAGCCCGGAGGAGCAGGCCGCCGTGTTCCCGCTGCTGCAGCCGGTGATCGAGGGCACGGTGCCCGTGCAGCACTACCAGGAGCAGGACATGATCATCATCGGGACGCCGGAGGAGTGCCTCGAGAAGATCATCCGCTACGACGAGGTCGGCGTCGACGAGCTGCTCTGCTACGTGCAGTTCGGCGATCTACCCCACGAGAAGGTCATGCGCAACCTCGAGCTGCTGGCCACTCAGGTGATCCCGAAGCTGGAGGCGCGAGGGCATCGGGTCGACGCGACGGCGCGGGTCTGACCGAGATGGACATGATCTCAGGACTGCGTGACGCGGCGGCGCGCGCGGTGCGACCGATGCACGACGAGCTCGCCGCAGCGTTCTCGCTCGATGGTCGCACGGCCGTCGTGACCGGCGCGGGCAACGGCATCGGTCGTCAGACCGCCGTCACCTTCGCCCAGGCCGGGGCGACACTGGTGCTCGCCGATCGGGCGGAAGATGCGCTGGCCGAGACGGCGGCTCTGGTCGAGGCCGTCGGCGGCAAGGCCATCGTCGCACCCACCGACGTGTCGTCGAAGGACGCCGTCGACGATCTCGGCCGCACCGCGGTGCGTGCCGGCGGCCGGCTCGACGTGTGGGCCAACGTCGCGGGGATCATCCGCAACGGGCTCGTGATCGACCTCACCGAGGAAGATCTCGACGCAGTGCTCGGCGTGAACCTGAAGGGCGTCATCTGGGGATGCGCCGTTGCCGGGCGGATCATGAAGGCCGCCAAGCGCGGCTCGATCATCAACGTCGCCTCGGCCGGTGGCGAGATGCCGGCACCCACGCTGACGGCGTACGGCACGTCGAAGGCGGGCGTGATCCAGCTCGGACGGATCGTGGCCACCGAGCTCGGCCCCTTCGGCGTGCGTTGCAACACCGTCGCGCCCGGGTTCACCGACACGCCCATGACGCAGCGGGCGTGGACCGCGGCAGACGGTGCCGTCGATGATGCAGCGCGCGCTGCGGCTGTCGGTGTGCGCGCTGCTCAGTCGCCGCTCGGCACGATCGGAACGCCGGCAGACATCGCGTACGCGATGCTCTACCTCGCCACGGATGCGTCGAAGTTCATGACCGGCGAAGTGCTTCGCCCCAACGGAGGAGTGCACATGCCATGACCGACCAACTGATTGCAGATGCAAGTTCTGACGCCATCGACGTGTTCGGCCTGCACGGCGCGGTCGCGCTCGTGGTCGGCGGAGGATCTGGCATCGGACGCGCCACTGCGTTGATGCTCGGCCGTGTCGGCGCTGACGTGGCCGTCGCGGACCTGGATGGAGCCCGGGCCGAAGAGGTCGCGGCGGAGGTCGCTGCGCTGGGCGTGCGTTCGCTGGGCATCGCCGGCGACGTGACGGATCCCGACGACGCGCAGCGCGTCGTCGACACGGCTCACACCGCGCTCGGGGGTCTGCTCGCCGTGGTCAACATCGTCGGCGTCGCCTCGTGGTCCGATCTGCTGAGCATGGACCTCGCGATGTGGGAGTCGGATCTGCGCAGCAACCTCACCCACCATCTGCACGTCGGCCGCGCTGCAGCGCGCCACATGATCGCCGACGGCAAGGGTGGACGGATCGCGATGGTCACCTCGATCAGTGGCATCTTCGGTGCGCCCAACCACGCCGCCTACGGTGCCGCGAAGGCGGGCGCGATCGCCTTGTCCAAGAGCATGGCGAACGAATGGGCGCCCTACGGGATCCGCGTCAACACCGTGTCGCCGGACATCATCGCGACGCCCCGTGTCGTCGCCGGCTTCGTCGAACGCGGAGTCTCCGACATGAACGCGATCGTCGCTGCCGACGGCGTGCCGATGGCCCGCTGGGGCACGCCGGACGAGATCGCCGGTCCGCTCGTGTTCCTCGTATCCGACCTGGCCGGCTTCATGACGGGACAGAACCTCGTCGTCGACGGCGGTACCCAGTCACGCTTCCCGCACGGAGGACCCAAGCCGTTCGTGGCCAAGGATCCGGCAGGGGACGATGAAAGCTGAGCCAGCTTGGCCGTGAGGTCATCACGCAACGTCTTGCGTAATTTGCGAAGCTATACATTCGCAATCGGTTGCCTTTCGCGAAGAAACGACTTATCGTTTACGGGATACGAGTTGCGGCGAGGAGGACCATGAACCGCGAGCGAGCCCGAATGGCCTTGGAGCGGGACCTGGCGCGCCATCGCGCCCAGCCCACGCCCGCGCCGCCGACGGGCTGGGTGCGCGCCATCCGCGAGTCGCTGGGGATGTCGACTCGTGAGCTGGCGGCGCGCTTGCAGGTCACCTCACCGCGGATCAGCCAGATCGAGCGTGGTGAGGTCGAGGGCACGCTGACGCTGGCAAGCCTCGAACGGGTTGCCAATGCGCTCGACTGCCGGTTGGAATACGTCCTCGTGCCGATCGAGCCGCTCGACGAGATGGTCCTGGCCCGCGCCCGCGCCCGGGCTGCAGGGATCACCGCCAGCGTCCGCCAAACCATGGCGCTGGAGAACCAGTCACCCACCGACGCGGCGGATCGTCGACAGTTCGACGAGCTCGCGGCGCTCTACGTCGACAAGCGTGGGCTGTGGACGGATCGATAGAGCCGTTCGACGGTGACGCCGGGCAGACACCGCTCGACCCGGACGAGAGCGATGGCTTGCGGCTGTCATGGGTGCGCACACGTGACGACCTGAACCTCGCCGAGTCCGACAACATCCTCGCGGCCCGGCGGCGTGTGGGCCGGCCGACGGTGGGCGAGGTGTTGGACGACATCTGGCTCAGGGGGCTGCATCGAGCGATGTTCGGTGAGGTCTGGTCGTGGGCGGGTTCGTACCGCTCGACGCTGAAGAGCATCGGCATCGATCCGACGCTCGTGGCGATGGCCGTGCGCGACCTGGTCCAGAACGCGCGCGTGTGGATCGATGCACAGCCTGTGCTCCGCGGAGGCGGTCCGCAGGAGGAGCGCCTGCCCGCCGCGCTGCAGATCGCCGCCAGGTTCCACCACCAGCTGGTCTGGATCCACCCCTTCGCCAACGGCAACGGCCGACACGCCCGCGCCGCCACGGACTGCCTGCTGGGCGCGCTCGGCTTCGGGGTCGAACTGACCTGGGGGCGCAACCTCGGAGATGCTGCTCTCGCTCGAGCGCAGTACCTTGCCGCGTTGCGCCGCGCCGACGAGGACCGCGAAGACCTCGACGGTCTGGTGACGTTCCTCAGGTCCTGACCGGCGACGCCAGCGCGGCCGCCACCGCGTCGCCGAACACGCGCGCCAGCACGCGATGGCCTTCGTCGCCGGGATGCACGCCGTCGCCGAGCAGGCCGGCGTCGAGCACTTCGCCGCCCGGGATCAGCGTCATCCGGTCGTCGCCGGCCGCGATGTGCGCGATTGTCGCCCGCTCCATCGCATCGCGGATGTCGGCGTGGGTGGCGCCCAGCACGTTCGCGGTGAGCTCGCCGTCGGGCCGCGCGATCGGGCTGGCCACGACGATTGGCACCCCCGGATGACCCCCGCGCACCACGGCGAGGAAGGCGGCGGTGTTCGCCAACATCTGGTCCACCGAATGCGGGATGCGCGTCCAGCAGTTGGTGCCGTGGGTGATCGAGATCACGGCCGGGGCAGCGAGCGCAGCGATCTGCTGGGCCGACACCAGTTCGCCACGAGCTGAGCCTGCATAGCCGAGGTTGACGACGTCGAGGCCGTGGAGACGGGCAGCGATCGCCGGCCACGCGCCGTCGGGACCGGATGCGATCCAACCCTCCGCGATGGAGTCGCCATACGCGATCCAACGCGGTTGCTCCGGCGCAGGAGCGATCGAGCCGCCGACGGCGCTGAGGGAGAGGATCGTCGGTCGCATTCCCTCCGGCAGGTAGATGGTCACCCGCTCGTCGCCCGTCTGCCCGCTCGCTTCGCCGAGCGACAGCCGTGCCGTGCCGCGGCCGAGCACCGCCGGGTGCTGGTCGACCCGGTGGGCACCGCGCCAGACGGTGAACGCCGTGCCGGCCCCCTCGCCGCGGTAGCCGAGATCGTCGGTGGCCGTGACGTACCCGATGTCCACCTCGGTGGCGTCACCGATCAGCTCGATGCGCACCCCGACCGGCAGGCAGGCGGTGCCCCACGTGTCGATCGGTAGCCGTGCGTGGTCGGCGGGATCTGCCCGTGGATAGGAGGTCGCTGCACCCGCCGGCCAGGCCGCGCCGCAGATGAACGCCTCCACCGCAGCACTTCGCAGGGCGTCGCTCATCACGCCGACGGTAGCCACCCGACCCACGCCCGCACGGACGCAACGCTCGTTGTATTGTCGCCAGCGATGCTGACGCAGCCGAACGCCACCTCCGCCACGAGCTCATCGAAACCCATGAAGCATTCGGGCTCGATGCCGTGGGTGCACGGTGCAGTCGCCGACACGGTGCTCGGTTGGTGCTGGCTCCCGATCGCACTGGTGATGCACTCCTTCGAGTCGTCGCTCACTCGCACACAGGCGCTGATGGGCATCATCTTCCTCGTCAGCTTCGCCCACCAGCCGCTCACCCTCGGTCTCGTGTACGGCGACCGTGACCAGCGTCAGGCCCATCGCCGCTTCTACACGTGGACGCCGTTCGCCGCGATAGCGCTGATCGCGATCGGGCTCAACGTCAGCCTCACCCTCGTCGCGCTGATGGCCGGACTGTGGAACGCCGAGCACACCCTGATGCAGCGGTACGGCGTGCTGCGCATCTACGGGCGCAAGGCCGGCGACGATCACGGCAAGCTCGAGAAGCCGATGCTGATCACCTGGCTGGTCACCGCTCTGCTCTTCCTCGGCGCCTACGTCGACCTGCCGGCGCTGACGCACAAGCTCGGCACCGATGGCACCAACAAGCGCAGCGTCGATCTCCTCCATTCGCTCAGCACGGTCGCGACGCCGCTGTTCTGGGTCGGCGCGATCGCGTCGGTGGTGATGGCCGTGCGCTGGGTTCGCGCCGAAGGCAACCGGCCGCCGTCGATGGCACGCCGGGCGAAGAGGATCTACGCGGCCGGAACGCTCGGCTTGCTGATCATGGTCATGGTCGATCCGCTGGCCGGCGTCGCCGGGTACGTGGCGGCGCACGCGATCGAGTACTTCGGCATCGTGCACAGCTCACTGCGCCGTCGGGCCGCCACCGGCGATGTCAGCGTGGTCGCCCGGGTCACGTCCACACCGCGTCGTCGCACGGGTGTCTACGTCGCGTACTTCGCCGCGACAGCGGCGGTGATCGTCGCAACGCTCTCGCTCGGCGACGGCCGCACATACGGGTACGCGATCCTGTTCTTCGGCGCGCTGCACATCCTCTACGACGGATTCGTGTGGAAGCTGCGCAAACCGGCGGTCGCGGCCAGCCTGGGCATCACGTCAGCTGCGCCTCTTCCAGCGACGTAGGGGCCAGCGGCGCGTCGCGCTGCTGATAGATCACTCCGGCGAGGACGAACGCGATCCCGACCATGTCGAGGAGCGACAGCCGTTCGTCCAGAGCGATGAACGCGATGAAGGACGCGCTCACGGGCAACAACGCCAGCAGGAGCGCGAAGCGGTGGGTTGGGATGCGGCGCATCACGTGCTGGTCGAGGCTGTAGCCGATCACCGAGTTGAGCATGCCGACGAGGCAGCACAGTGCGAGCAACCTCGGCGCGGTGAACACGGCACCACTCGACGGCGCGACGAACGGGGCCAGGACCAGCGCGCCGAACATCAATCCCACGCCGAGCCCGGCCAGGCCACGTTCCTGGCGGGCGACCTTCGACCCCAGCACGATGTAGGTGGCCCACATCGCCGATGCGCAGAGGATGTAGAACAACCCGAGACCGTTCGTGCCGATCTCCACCCCCGACAACAGGCAGACGCCGACGATCGCGAGCGCGACGGCGGTCGCGTTTCGCCGAGTGCGCCGGCGCGTTGCCGCGACGGCGATCGGACCGATGAACTCGATCGTCAGCCCCTTGCCGAGCTCCAGCCGATCGATGGCGAGGTAGAAGAAGAGGTTCATCAGCGCGATGGAGATGCCGAAGATCGCGCTGGCCCCGAAGTCGGCGCGGGTCCATCGCCGGCTGGCCCCGGTGGCGGCGCGGTCGTGTCGCGGCCACCACTTCCGCCATGTCAGCGTGAGCAGCACGAGCGCCGCGAACGAGACGCGGATCCACGCGACTGTCGCGGGCTCGACCTCGCCGAACAGCGACTTGGCGAGGATCGATCCGATGTTCTGGGAGATGCCGCTGAGGACGAAGATCGCCTCGGGCGAGAACCCCCGATCCGGGACGGTGACTGGTTGCGGGGTCGCGAACTCAGTCAAAGAGATCGGGGTCGGTGCGGCAGATCTCCTGCCACAACGGGGAGAAGCTGAACCATCCGGCCAGCGGGTACCCGGTCTGCTTGCTCGTGTATTCGGCGTCCTCGTGGCAGATGTGGTGTGGCGTGCCGGCAGCCATCGCGAGGAGCTGGGCCTGGCAGCTGCGCTCCATGCTGATGAACCAGAACGCAGCCGCGTCGACGGTCTCGCCGACGGTGAACAGTCCGTGGTTGCGGTGGATCGCGGCCTTGCCGGTGGGGAACTTGCTGGCGAGCTCCTTGCCGGCCTCGATCTCGAACACCACGGCGCCACCCTGCTCGTTGATCACGGTGTGGTCCTGGTAGAAGATGCACGAATCCTGCGTGATCGGGTCCAGCGGGATGCCCAGCGAGCTGAACGCCTTGCCGTTCACCGAATGGCTGTGGGCCGCAGCGATGATGTCCGGACGGGCCTCGTGGATGGCCGCATGGATCACGAACGCGGCGCGGTTCACCGGCTGATCGCCGTAGACGACCTCCCCGGCGTGGTTGACGAGGATCAGGTCACTCACCCGCATGTGCCGGAAGCTCTTGCCGAACGGGTTGACCCAGAAGCAGTCCGGGAACTCCGGATCGCGGACGGTGATGTGGCCGGCAACCCCTTCGCCGAAGCCGAGCCGACCGAAGATGCGCAGCGCGCCGGCCAGCTTCTGCTTGCGTTCGAGGCGCTCGTCCTCGACGGTGGCGAAGGTCTGGGGGAGCAGGCTCATCCCGACCTGCTTCGGGGTCAGCTCGATCCCGTCGATCGAGCGTGTGCCGGTTTCGGTGACGGTCATGTTGCCAGCCTACGCCTGGTCGCGGATCTGTCCAGAGCGCTGCGCACGGCCGTGCTCACCGCGTTGCCGGGCGGTTTCGGGCCTCGATGTGCGAACATCGGGGATGCACACCGAGATCTCGCCGCACTCGATCGCCCCGCCGGCCGCCAACTACGCACACGCGATCCTCGTCACCAATCCGTCGCGCACGCTGTACATGTCGGGTGTCGTCCCGACGCTGCACGATGGCACGGTGCCGCAGAGCCTGCACGAGCAGACCGAGGCCGTGTGGGCGAACATCGTGGCGATCCTCACCGAGGCCTCCATGACGGTCACCGACATCGTGTCGATCACCACCTACGTGATCGACGGCGAACCGTTGCCCGACGTGATGGCCGTGCGCGATCGAGTCCTCGACGGCCACCGCGTTGCCAGCACCCTCCTGGCCGTGCCGGCCCTCGCCCGCCCGGCCTGGCGGATCGAGATCGCCGTCGTCGCCGCATCCTCCACCTGACCCGTCACCCCCTCACCCCTCGCCCCACCCCAGTTCTCCGCGTGAGATGTCGCGCTCCCGGGGGCCTGCGGTTGCGCGGAAGCTTGTCCGGTGCGGAATCTGACGGGGCGTCAGACATATCGTGCGCGCATGAAGTTCGCGCTGTTCTACGAGATCCCAGTTGCCCAGCCGTGGACGGAGGACAGCGAGCGGATCGCCTACCAGAACACGCTCGAGCAGGCCGTCGCCGCCGACAAGCTGGGGTGGCATGCGTTCTGGACGGTGGAGCACCACTTCCTCAGCGAGTACAGCCACTGCTCGAACCCGGAGGTGCTCTACGGTGCGATCGCCGCACGCACCGAGCACATGCGCCTCGGCTACGGCGTGCGACTGATGCCGGCGCCGTACAACCACCCGGTGCGCACCGCTGAATCGGTCGCGGTGCTGGACCTGATCTCCAACGGCCGGGTCGACTTCGGCACCGGGCGCTCCAGCACGCGGCTCGAGCTGGAGGGGTTCGGCATCGACCCCAAGGATTCGAAGGCGATGTGGCAGGAGGCGATCGGCCACGTCGTCGGCTGCTGGACCAACGACGAGTACGAGTTCCAGGGCAAGACGTGGAGCATGCCGAAGCGGCGCGTGCTGCCGAAGCCGATGCAGAAGCCGCATCCGCCGATCTACGGCGCGACGAGCAGCCTCGAAGGCCACGCGCAGATCGGCGAGCTCGGCCTCGGGCTCTGCAGCTTCGCGGTCGGCCAGTCGCCGGCGCAGATCAAGGAGAAGATCGACATCTACCGCGAAGCCCAGACGCGGTGCGAGCAGCCGATCGGCGCGTTCGTCAACTCGACGGCCGCGACGTTCACGATGATGAACTGCGCGCCGACCCGCCAGGAGGCCGAGGACGTGGCCCGGCGCAGCTTCGAGTGGTATCCGAAGGCCGGCTCGCGGATCATCGGTGCGCTGGCGGAGTGGATGGCCGAGCGCGAGGAGTCGTTGGGCAACTACGCATACGCGCAGAGCATGCACGATCACGACAAGGACGGGTCGCTCGATCTGCTCAGCCTCGACTACCTGCAGGCCACCCAGGCCTGCGCGTGCGGCACGCCCGACGAAGTCGCCGCGATCTGCGCGGAGTACGAGGCGGCCGGCGTCGACCTGTTGCTGTGCCTGGTCAACCCGTACGACATCCCGCACGAGAAGGTGATGCAGACGATCGAGCTCGTCGGCAAGCACGTCATCCCCCAGTTCAGCTGACAGGGTTCAGCTGACCGGGTTCAGCAGAACCCATCGACGTCGTGTGAGCAGGCGCTGAGCTAGCGTCGGACGCGTGCGAGCCGATGGCCACGAGCCCTTCAGGTGAGGGTTCACCTGTGCGGGGTGCGCGGCTCGACCTCTGCCCCCGGCCGTGACTTCGTCGGCGTCGGCGGCAACACGTCGTGCGTGGCGATCGCCCACGACACGGGGCCGTGGTGCTTGATCCTCGATGCCGGCACGGGCATCCGCGCCGTCACCGAACTCCTCGACGGTGAGCCGTTCCGCGGCACGATCCTGCTCGGCCATCTGCACCTGGACCACACCCAGGGGCTGCCGTTCTTCGCCGCGGCGGATCGGCCCGACGCGGAGGTACGGGTCCTGATCCCGGAGCAGGGGGTCGATGCCGAGGCGCTCATCGAACGCTGCTACAGCCCGCCGCACTTCCCGATCAGTCTGAGCGACCTGCTCGGCTCGTGGACCTTCGACGGGCTCGAGGAAGGCGTCCACGAGATCGAGGGTTTCACCGTCACGGCGCACGAGATCCCGCACTCTGCGGGACGCACCCTCGGCTACCGCATCTCGGATGGCAGCAGCGCGATCGCGTACCTGAGTGATCACGGCCCCGATGTGGGTTCGGCGTCGTGGGACGCCGCGGTCGCGCTCGTTGCCGGGGTCGATGCCTTGATCCACGACTGCCAGTTCACGTCGAGCGAACAGGAGCGCGTGCGCCACTACGGGCACTGCACGCCCGACGTCGCGCTGGAGCTCGCCGAGGCGGCGGGCGCCCGCCGGCTGGTGATGTTCCACCATGCGCCGACGCGGGTCGACGGTGACGTCGAGCGGATGGCCGCGCAGCTCCACTCGGTGCACGTCGACGTCGTCATCGGCCGAGAGGGCCTCGCGTTGCAACTGCCGTAAGGCTCAGTCGACCGGCCATCCGGCCACGGAGATCACGTCGAGGCTGCGCAGGATCGCGGATGCCTCGGCAAGCGTGGGCTGCGCATCGCGCGCCAGACATCCGCGCAACTCCGCGATCACCAACAGCGTCAGTGCTCGCTCGTACTTCGCATCGGCGAGGGTGGCTTCCCGAAGGCTTAGGTCGAGTTGCTCCTCGGCTTGCTCCAACCGGCCCTCCCGCAGTGCGAGCCATCCGGCGAGCCGGTGGATGACGGTTCTCGTGTAGGCGTCCGCCGGCGACTGGGCCGTGCGCTGTTCGATGCTGCGTTGGACGTCGGCCGCGTCGTCCCACCGCGCGGCCAACAGCAGGCATTCGAGGCGGCGGGCCAGTTGCTCCAGCACGTATGAGCCGGCGCCCAGGTTCTCGAAGCGCTGCATCGATTCGTCGAGCAACTGCAACGCTGCGTGGTGGTCGCCGGCACGGGCTGCGGTTCGAGCGCGGTTGCTGACGGTCACCGCGATCCCGATCGGGTAGGCCGCCGTGCGGAATCCTTGCTCGGCGCGCTCGTATCGCTGCTGCGCCTCGCCGAGGCGCCCCTGATCGGACAGGATCTCTCCGATGTTGTTGTGCGCGGTGGCGGCGCCGACGACATCGCCGGTACGATCGAACAGCTCGCGGCTCGCTTCGTACTCCCAGAGCGCAGTGGTCCAATCACCTCGGAAGTAGGCCGCGATGCCACGGTTGTTGTGCGCGTCGGCCTCCCCGTTCAGGTCGCCCGCGGCCTGGAACAGCTCGACCGACTTGCCGACGAGGCCGAGCTCGCTCGTGATCAGCTCGAGCAGGAACGTCGAGCGCGCCAGCACCCCCGGGTCACCCGACGCTTGCGCGTCGAGGGCAGCCTTGATGCCGAGCTCCAGTGCGTCGTGCACCCGGCCCTGGCGGTAGCGCGCTCCGGCGCTGTCGGCGAGGACCAGCGCTCGCTCGGCAATGTCCTCCGCAGCCGTTGCGTGGGCCAGCTCGGCGCGGGCCCGGCGGAACGCGGCCATCTCCTTGTCGTACTCACCCGAGCGCTCGTACATCAACCCGATCTTGCGGAGCAGCCTCGGGGTGCGTGACCTCCGGCGGGCACGACGGTAGGCGTCCGCCGCTTCGGTGAACCGGCCGGCGAGATCGCAGACGTCGCCGAGTGCTTCTTCGACGCGGGCGACCGCCGCGCGGTCGAGGCCGCCGACGAAGGTCGCTTCGTGCAGTGCTCCCTGATACGACGACACGGCGTCTGCGTTGGCGAACGCCGCCTTCGCCTGGTCCCCGGCGGCCACTGCGTACTTCCATGCGTTGTCGTGATCGCCGCCTGCCGCGAAGTGCAGGGCGATCGTCGAGGTGTGGTGCTCCGGTCCGTCGGGCTCTCCCTCCAACGCTGTGGCAACACTCAGGTGGACGAGCCGGCGCCGGCCGTACGGCAGGCCCTCGTACGCCGCCTCCTGGCCCAGCGCATGCAGGAACCGATAGTTCCCGTCGTTCTCGGCCGCGACGAAGGTGTTCAGCCGATCCCATCGCTGCGCGTCGGCCACGGACGGGTCGTCCAGTGCGACAGCGAGGAAGTCGGCATCGACGATCGTGCCCATCACCGACGCAGTGCGCAGGAGGTCTCGATCGGCCGGAGCGAGGAGGTCGATGCGCGCCGTGATCAGCGACTCGATCGACTCCGGGAGATCTTTCGCGGACCCCTGCACGAGCGCAGCCCGGGCGAGCTCGATGAGGAACAGCGGGTTGCCCCCGCCTCGGCCGTCGAGCAGCGCGCGGTCGTGGTCGGACAGAACGTCACCCAGCATCGTGCGCGTGAGTGTCGTCGCGTCGTCGCCGGACAGTGCCTCGAGCTGCACGAACGATGCACCGTCGGGCTGCCACTCGTCGCGCGTGCCGAGGCACAGCATCCATCGGCGTCCGGCGGCGAACACGATCAGCGCCGTGATCAGATCGTGTGAGGCTTCGTCGGCCCAGTACATGTCGTCGATCACGATCAGGCGACTTCGTTCGTCGGCGACCTCGAGCAGCCCGAGCACGACCCGGTGCAGCGTGCTCCGGCGGAACGCTGCGCTCAACTCCTCGACCTCACGTGTCAGCGGCAGGGCAACGCCCATCGCCAGCGCCGCGAGTGGGATCAGCGGTTGCGTCCACGGCGCCCGCGCACTCAGCTCGAGCAGCCGTTGCTCGACGGCATGGTCGTCGGCATCCACGTCGAGTCCGAGGAGCGGCCGCAGCACCTTGCGGACCGCACCGTACGGCGTCATCAACTCGTACGGGTCGCAATCAACCCACAGCAGTCCCAGGGCGCTCGATCGGCTCAACTCCGTGAGCAGTCGTGACTTGCCCATGCCCGGCTCGCCGGCGATCACGACGGTCGATCCACTGCCTCGCTCGGCCCGCCGGGCGTGCTCGAGCAACAGCTCCAGCTCGGCTGCACGTCCGATCAGCGGCACGTCCGACGAGGCGGCTGCTTCAGTCGCGCCGCTGCTGTCGGCGATGAAGCGCTGGCCGCCGGAGCCGATGCCCTGGACGATCGATGCGTTGATCGGCACGCTCTTGCCCTTGACCGTGAACGGCTCGAGAGGGAGAGAGTCGGTGGATGCCTGCACTCGCCGGAGGTAGTCCGACGTGGCGATGACCTCACCGGCGCCGGCCCTGGCGCACAGCCGCGCAGCGAGGTTGACCGTGTCGCCCAGGCACGTGTAGCACTTGCGCGTCGGCGCGCCAAGCACGCCGGCGAACACGCGGCCACGGTTGAGGCCGACGCTGACGGCGAGCGGTCCACTGGCCGAGGCGATCGCCAATGTCATGCGCAGCAACCGCTCCTCGTCCCGCTCGCGCGAGATCGGTGCACCTGCAGCGAGGTAGTACTTGCCGCCGTCGATCGCGATGTCCATGTCGAGCACGTGTGTGCCGTGCTCCGCCGCGAGGCGAGCCACCTCGGTGCTCATTGCGTCGATCGCGACGCTCACGGCTGCCGGCCCGTGGGTGGCCAGCATCGCATCGACCCCGGAGAACTGCACGAACGACACGGCGACCTGACGGTGCCCGCCGACCGTCGATGTGGCGTGCAACTCGCGTTGCTCCACGGGCACGCAAAGCGCGACGGCCGCCTCGTCGGGGCCGTCGGCGTCGTCGACCGGCGTGTGCTCCGAGCAGGTGGCGGCGCGTGGGCGTCGATCGAGGAGCCGGGCGTCGCCGACTCGCGCGCCGAGGTACCGCTCGTCGAGGTGGGTCGCCGCCCCAGGGCTCAAGAGGACCTGTCCGGCGACGGCGGTGCCTTCGGCCTCGCACAGCGCCGAGACCGCCGGTCCGGCGACGACCAACTTCTCGTGGCCCGGGTTGGTGCGGAGCAGCAGGATCTCGCCGCTGTGCAGCCCCGTGGAGACGCGGAGCATCGCCGTCACACCGGAATCCGTGCGATGCCTGCCGGTGACCGTCGTGCGGATCGCGTGGCCGGCTCGAGCGGCGCGCTCGGCGTGCCCGCTGCCGGTGAAGAGCACGACGATCGCGTCGCCGCCGAAGACGAGCACGTCGCCACCTTCGCGATCACAATCCGCGATCATCCCGCCGATGACGACGTTCAGCAATGAGTTCAGCTCTTCAGCGCCGCGCTTGCCGAGCTGCACCAATCGTTCCGACAGAGCGGTGAAGCCCGAGACGTCTGAGTACAGCAGCGAACCAGAGATCTCGCGCCACCGTTCGTCGGGCCGTTCGTGCAGCCAGGCGAGGAGAGTGCGCGGCACGAAGGGCCGAAGGCTGTGCCCAGGGCTCGCGACGCCGTCGGGGCACGCTCGGGGACGCTCGTCGATCAGCACCGCGGGCTGTTCGCCGTGATGACCGCCAGCGTGTCACCGAGGTACCAACCGACGCCGAACACGTAGAACTGGCCGGTCACCGGCGTCGTGTTCGAGCCCGGCTTGAACAGGGTCGGCTGGCCTCGATCGATGAACAGCGGGAGGAACGCGTTGGTCACGCCGACCGGGGAGTAGATCCAGTAGGCCTGGGTGTTCCTCCAGTTGAACTTGGCCGTGAACCGGGGCGTCCCCTGCGGGGTCGAGGCTCCGCTGTCGGTGACGCACTGCGTCGACGGGCGAACGCCCGACAGCGGCACCTTGGTGCGCACCGTCACCGTGTCCGTGCTGCACAGGTTGGCGGAGTCGCACACCTTCACCTTCGCGGTGAACGTGCCCGCCGCCGAGCCGTACGACGGGCTGGTGAAGCTGAACGCGCCACTGGCTGGGCGGGTCACCACCACGGGTGTGCCCTTGCCGAAGTCGATCGTCATGGTCCACGGCCCACTGTCGTTGACATCCGTGAAGCTGCCGTTGATGATCGCGGCGTCGTTGTAGAACCCGACGTCGCGAGCACCTTGGCCCCAGTCGGCGGCCACGACCGGAGCCGTGTTCGGCGGCCGGACCGTGTACGTCACGGCCTTCGTGGTGACGTTGCCGGCGAGGTCGGTCGCGGTCAGGGTGAACGTGAACGTTCCCGCCGTCGTCGTCGGGACGGCAGCGCCGTTCGGTGTGGTGCCCGCGCAGCCGTTCGTGACCACGAGGCCGGACAGCGCATCGCTGCAGGCGAACGTCGCGATCACCGACTGGCCGTTTGCGTACGACGCACCGGCAACTGGTGCGGTGACCGTCGCCGTCGGGGCGACGGTGTCCAGCTTGACGGTGACCGGGGCCGAGGCGGCATTGCCCGCCTGGTCCTTGCCGGTGAACGTCAGCGTGCTGGTGCCCTGCGCGGTGACATTGACGGCGGCGGTGTAGTTGCCGCTCGTCGTGCCCATCGCTCCGGACGTCGCGTACGTCGTGGTGCCGGCCGGCGACGGGCCGACCTGGGTCACGGTCGCGGTGACCGCCACGGGCGACGTCTTGTTCCACCCGGCTGCGTTCGCTGCGGGCGTCACAGAGACGGCGACCGTCGGTGCAGTCGTGTCGGCAACGGTGTAGTTGACAGATTTCGTTGTGATGTTGCCGGCGAGGTCGGTGGCCGTCACCGTGTAGGTGAACGAACCCACGGCGTTGGTCGGCACCGTCGCCGGGCCGGTGCAGGCGGTCGCCGGCACACCGGAGGTGAGGTCGCTGCACGCGAACGATGCGGTCACCGTCGAGTTCCAGGAGTACTGGGTGGCGGTCGGAGTCGTGATCGCGATCGACGGTGCAACGCTGTCGAGCCTCACGGTCGCGAGTGCCGAGGCACTGTTGCCGGCGACGTCGCTGCCGTTGAACGTCAGCATGCTCGTGCCCTGGGCAGTCACCGAGATCGGAGCGGTGTAGGGCGTTCCGGCCGCCACCACCAGAACCCCCGTCGACGAGTACCTCGTCTGTGCAGCGGCTGACGGGCCGACCTGGGTCACCGTCGCTGTCACCGTGGCCGGCGACGTCTTGATCCAGCCGGCGGCGTTCGCCGAAGGTGAGATGCCGACGGTGACGGTCGGCGCCGCCTTGTCGGCGACGGAGTAGCTGACGGAAGTCGTCCTCGCGTTTCCGGCGACGTCGGTGGCAGTCACGATGAGGATGAACGAGCCCTCGGCAGTCGTCGGGATCGTCCCCCCGTTGGCGACCGATGCGCTGACGACCGTTCCCGTGCTCGTGGTGATCTTCGCCGTGCACCCCGTCGTCGGGACGATCCCGGAGGTCGCGTCGGCGCAGGTGTACGCCGCGGTCACGGCTTGGCCGGTGGCGTACGAGGGCGTGCTGAGCGGCGTGGTGATGTTCACCGTCGGCGGCGCGGAGTCCAGCTTGAAGGTCACGGATTGCGACGAGGTGTTGCCGGCCTCGTCGCTGCCGACGACCGTCACGGTGCTCTGGCCCTGGGCGGTCACGGCGATCGGCTCGGTGTAGGTGGTGCTCCCAACGCTGAACACGCCCGTCGACGAGTACTTCGTCGGTGCGGCCGGCGAAGGCCCGACCTGGTTCACGGTTGCCGTCACCGTGGCCGGCGATGTGGTGATCCAACCGGCTGCATTGGTCGCGGGGCTCACCGCGAGAACGACGGTCGGTGGCTGGAGGTCAGCAGGCGTGGCCACGGTGTAGTTGACGGTCTTCACGGTCGCGTTCCCGGCCTTGTCCGTGGCCGTCACCGTGAAGGTGAACGAGCCCGGCGTCGACGTCGGGATCGCGGCGGCGTTGGCGACTGTGCCGGCGCAGCCGAGCGCCGTCGCGATGCCCGACATCGCGTCCGTGCACGTGTATGTAGCGGTCAAGGGCTGGGCGGTGGTGTAGGTCGTGCCCTCGACCGGTGCGGTGATCGTGACGGCGGGAGCGACCGAGTCGTACTTCACGTCAGCGGTCCCCGAGGCGCTGTTGCCCGCGGTGTCGCGGGCCGTGAACTTCAGCGTGCTGGAGCCCTGGGTCGTGACGGCGATGGGGCCGGCGTAGGGCGTGCCGGGGGCCACCACCAGTGCCCCGCTCGATTCGTAGGTGGTCGGGAGGCCGGGAGCGTCTCCGGCCTGGGTGACGAGCGCGCTCACGCTCGGCGGCGTGTTGACCCATCCGGCCGCATTCAGCGTCGGCGTGACCGATGCGGCGATGCTGGGTGCGGCGGTGTCGATGCCGACCGTGATCGAACCGGTCTCCGACACGTTGCCCTTCAGGTCCGTCGCGCTGTAGGTGATGACGTTCGAGCCCGGCGCAGTCACCGGGACCTGCACGACGAACGGTGACACAGGGGTGGTGTTCGGCACGGTCGTGATGACGCCGTCCTGGTCGTAGGAGACCGACGCGACGCCGGTGCCGATCGACCCGTCGTCGGCGGAGATGGTCACCGTGACGGGCTGGTTGGTGAACGCAGCGCTCGGCTGGGCGACGGCCGTGACGATGGGCGCATCCCTGTCGAGGGGCGCTGCGACGTAGTAGGCGGCCTTGTTGGAGCTCACGGCGACGTTGCCGCTGTTGTCCAGGGCCTGCACGAAGTAGAGCACTTCGGTGCCGACCGACGGGACCGCGGCGCTGCCCGTCCACGAGCCATCGCTCTGGTGCACGAGCTCGCTCTTCTGCCAGGTTCCGGGCTGATCGCGCTCCGTCGACATCACGACCACCCGCGCCACTCCTGATGCGTCGTCGGCGTGCACCGTGAACGTCGCGTGCGCGCCAGGTGTGTTGGTGGAGTCGATCGTGCCGAACGTCGGCGGAGTGACATCGGTGTTGGACGTCGGCTCGTAGTAGATCGTGCCGCCGACGTGGGTGAACAGCCGTTGGGTGCCTGCACCCGTGACCGACGTCGGGTCCTGGATGAACTGCCCGGTCGACAGGATCAGTTGCTGGCGGCTTCCGGCCAGGTCACTGAAGCTGGTGATGCCCTGGATCCGGTCGGGGAAGGCCGCATCGTCGACAGCCGGCTCCGGCTCGTTCGCCGTGAGGTCGATCGTGGGCCGGAAGTTCACCGGGTTGACGTGACCGATGTCGGTTGATGTCAGCGACGTGATCAACGCGCCGCGAGCCTCGGCTGCGTTGCCGGTCTGGTCGGTGGCCTCGATCGCGTACTGCGGTTGGATCGGGCGGTACTGGGCGGTCAGCACGCGACCGGTGTTCTCCAGCCGGTTCGACGGATCCTCCGTCACCGACCAGAACGTGCCGCGATCCGTCGTCGTCGTGGCGTAGCTCGGCGACAACGGGTCGGCATCGTCCGTCGGCGTGATGTCGACGTCGAAGCCGGTGGTCTGCAGTCCGCCGGCCGTGCCCTGCGGGTTCACGCCATCGGGACGATCGCGTGGCGGGGTCGGGGTGCCGCCGAGGCGGTACATCGGCAGGCCGTACATCACGACCTCCTGCAGCACCTTCTCGTCGTACGGCGTGAGCACAGGCAGGTCGGCGGAGTAACGCTCCTTGGAGAGCTGCAGCGCATCACCGATCGTGACGCTGCCGTCGAGACGCTGCGCGAAGAAGGTCATCAGCTTCTCCGATGCCGCCACCGTGTCGGTGTCCCCATAGCCGTAACCGGTGTTGCCGACGAGGAGGTCCCCCTTGGACGCCAGCGCCGATGCCCAGTCCGCCTTCAGCGAGTCGTCGACGGTCGAGCGGATCCCGAGCGACACGTCGCTGACCGATAGGCCTGCGTGGCAGCCCATGCTGAACAACATCCGCAGACCGCCGTCGTCGGTGAGGTCCGTGGTCCTGACGGGATCGCTGGTGACGCCCGCTGCGTTCTGGTCGGCGGGGAGCGCCTCGTTGTTGTCGAAGTGAGCGTTGATCGACAGCAGCTTGTCGGCAGCGTTGCCGAGGATCGCCTGCAGGTCTGCCTTGGACCACGTCTCGGAGATCTTCGAATCGGGGGCGCCTCCGGGCAGGTTTGCGTCGAGCGCGGCCTTGACGGCGCTCGCGCCATCACTGAGGAAGTCGTAACCCGTGACGGCGGCCGTGCTGGCGTCGAGGATGCCGCTGCTCGTGCGGTACTGGTTCAACGAGCGAGCGATCTCGGCCGGTTGCTCGACCAGACGGCCGATCGCGATGTTGGGCACGTAGAGCTCGCTGCCGGCCACGGAGATCGGCTTCGCATCCGCATACGGATCATCGGTGAGGATGGTGCCGTAGGAGAGCGCCGCGGAGAGATCGGTGTTGGCGTTGAACTCGCTGCCGTACTCGCGTTCGTTGCCGAGCGTCGTGCCATCGACGACACGCGCCATCGGGATGATGTCGTCGGCGCCGATCAGGACGATGCTCTCGAACGGCGCTCCGTTGGCTGTCGTCGCCGCGTCGATCGCGCTGCCGATCGCCTTGACGACGGCGTTGGCCTTGGCGGGCGTGCACCGATCCGCATCCCACGCCAGGTACGCGTCGTTGACCGCGCTGATGCTCGACACGTCGAGCACCTTCGCCGCGCCACCGCCGAACGCTGCGGGGTCGCTGTTGATCGCCACCAGGGTCGAGTCGAGCTCGGTGTACACGGGAGTCGTGGCGGCGACGCCCCAGGCGTCGGTGAGGCGTTGGCTGTCGAGCACGAACAGGGTCGTCGCGTTCGTGGCGGAGGAGCCGCCGATGAGCGCGGGAGCCGGCTCGTTCAGGAACGGCGGGCGAGTCGTGGCACACGTCGTCGACGCGATGCTCGGTCGGACGCTCGCGCGCAGTGAGTACGGATCGGGTCCGCTGGCACCGTTGTAGCCGGTGACCTGGATCAGATAGATGCCGCCACCGAGGGCCGGCGTGTCGATCCGTTCTGGCGCAGTCCCGCGGTCGACCGAGGCGGCGTACACCTTGCGCCCGGCTTGCAGCGGGATGTCCTGCAGCAGCTGCGGTTGGACGCGCGTATCGTCGCGGCCGAGGCCGAGCCCGAAGTCAGGCAGGTAGTCGACGCTGCGGTCCGGGACCTGACGCAAGCCGTCGAGGAGCTCGACCGGCGGGCTGTCGGTCCCACCGAGCGGGCTGTAGACGACGACGTCATAGTCCTGCGACATGCCGGAGACGGCAACAGACAGCTCGTCGCCCTTGGGGACCAGGATCGGCCAGAGATCGACGTCGCCCGGGGTGCCGATCGTGCTGACGTAGAGCTGGTCCGGGTTGATCGAGGTTCCGCCGACCGCGGCCGACGCCTGGGCGGGCGTGTCGTTCGGTTCGAACGACTGTGCCACCGAGACCTGAGGCATCGCGGAAGCCTGGAGGCCGGATGCGTCGCCCGCCCGGACCGTGAACGTGGCGTCCTGCGGACCCGTCGTGAGACCCGTGTAGGCCGTCACCTGGACGATCGATGCGGCTCCGTGACCGTTGATCGGGAACTCGGTCGCGCCGTTCACGTCGGTGATCTGGCTGCTCGGCACGACCGCGCCATCGACGCGGATGCCGCCGGCCGCGATGCGGAAGCCGGCGGGTACCGAGACGTCCATGATGTCCGGGGCGGTCGGTGCGACGCCGTGGTTGACGGTCACGAAGTAGATCGTCGTGCCGGTGCCGCCCACGTTGTTGAAGCTCCCACCGGCGAGGCCGGCGAGGTCCGCGTCCTTGAGATCGAGGTCGTCCCACGCGACGTCTTCGCGTGGGATGAACCCGTTGAGCACGGAGCCGAGGGTGATCTGGTCGATCTCCGGCGAGGCGATGGCGGCGATCAGCTCCGCGGCGGTCAGGTCGGAGCCGAGGCTGCCGAGATCGCCGATCAACGTCTGCGGGTCCACCAAGATCCACGCGCGGAGGTCACCCAGGGCGAGGTGGTCGCCCGGGAAGTCGAACGCGTCGAAGACGTCGAAGACGGTCGCGCCGGGCAGGATGCCGCGGACCGATCCTCCCGCGTCGACGTGGAACGCATCGCCGAAAGTCGCCGCACCACAGTTGACGACGCTGCAGTCGATCAGCCGGGCGACCGCTGGCTCAAACGCACTCGACAACGGGCGGTCGAGCAGTGTCTGAGGGATGTCGGCGGTGTTCGCGATCGACGTCCTGGCATCGTCGAGCAACGTCACTCGTGCGAGCGGGCTGTTCGTGAAGGCGGCGACGTCCACCGGGGAGATCGCGACCGGCACCCTGGCCAGCGGCGCCGAGGTGAAGTCCACCCGAGCCAGGGGCACGCGGGCGAGGGGAGTGTTCTTGTAGTCGACGCGGGCGAGCGGCGTGTCGAGGATCGGCACGCGGGCGAGTGGCACGCGGGCGAGTGGCACGCGTGCCAAGGGCACGCGAGCGAGCGGCACTCCGACGAGCGCGGCGACGGTGAGGTTGATGTCGTCACTGGCGTCCGGCTGGCCGGGGTCGATGCCGAAGACATCGCACGAGGACCCGACCGAGGCGAAGTACGTGCACCACGCAGTCAGGTTCTGCGACCGGGTGGTCGGGCCGGTGGTCGTGCCGATGGGCAGATCGGCCAGCGGGACGTCCGCGACGCTGATCGCATCCACGGACATGCGCCCGATCGCCGTCGAGCTGAGGTCGACCTGATCGAGCGTCAACCCGTCGAACGTGTCGACGAAGTGGTCGTAGGCACCGCTGTCCAACCAGTTCGCAGGATCGAAGACGTCGGCGAAGGTGACGCTCGCCAACGGTCGCTCGGCCAGCATGCTGCCCGCCAACAGCTCGGCCCACGTGTCGGGCGCACCCGGAGTCGCGACTCGGGCGAGCGGCACCCTGGCGAGCGGGATCGAGGCGAGGCCGACACGAGCGAGCGGCACCCGAGCCAGCGGAACTCTGGCCAATGGCACCCGAGCCAGCGGCACGCGAGCGAGGGGAGTGGTCTGCACGTCGAGCGACTCCGTCAGCGGCTCGGAGAGATCGACCCGCGCGAGTGGAGCCGCCTGAGCGGTCGCGTTGGTCGCCGTCGCGAGCGCGGTGCCGAGGGCGCTCGTCGGCAGGTCGACGAGTGGCAGGGCGTCGAAGGCCGGCGCAACGGTGGGCACAGCAGCTGGAATCGTCAGCGTCAGATCGGCACCGATGATGGCCCCCTGCTCCGTCGCTCCGGGGTCACACGGGGCGAGCCGCCTGTTCCCTGCGCCGTCGACAGCGACCCGATCACAGCTCCCGTCGGTCACCGCGTCGATGCCGCCCGGGTTCACGTACTGCTCGACGGTCGTGTTGGTCGTGCCGTTGAAGGCGAAGGAACCGGGGAACCAGGAAGGGTTCGAGGCCGTGCCGTCGAGCCGAACACCGCCGCCGGCGCTGGGGAAGTCGTCGACGCATCCGCCCGTGTTGCCGATCAAGTCGTGACCGAGCAACTGGACGTCGCCGTCGCAATCGGCGGATCCGGATCCCGCGCTGCTGCGCACGATCACCGAGTCCCGGATGGTCGCGATTCCGCTCGGCAACACGTACAGCCCGCCGCCCGAGTTGCCGGTGGCCGTGTTGAAGGCGAGCGTGACGAACTCGAGGTCGACCCGGCCTTGGCCGGCCCAGATGGCTCCGCCGCGAACCGCTGCCAGGTTGTTGCCGATCGAGGAGTTGACGATCCGGGCGGTGCCGAAGCCTTGGTTCTCCATGAAGCCGCCGAGCGATGTCGCGGAGTTGTTGTTGGCGTAGGACTGTTGCATCTCGAACGAGCCGGTGTTGTACACAGCGCCACCGTTGGCCGAGTGGTTGTTGACGAAGCCGCTGCCGACCACGGTCACGGTGCCCTCGTTGTCGATCGCGCCTCCCGCTGAGCCGGTGTTCGTGTTCTGCTCGAACAGGGTTCCGCTGATGCCGACCGTGGCGCCAGAGCCGACGGCGATCCCAGCGCCCGTGCCGTTGATGATCTGATCGCTCCACAGCGTCGCTGTCGCCCGCGTGACGGCGTTCACCTCCTGGTTGGTCCCGATGAAGCTTCCGGCGCCTCCCACGTTTCCATCGGCGGTGGTGCCGCTGATCTCGGCGGTCGCGTCGTTGCCGAGGTAGATGCCGCCACCTCCTCCGACGCCGAGTGCTCCTGCGGTGTTGTGCGAGATCGATCCGGCGAAGCCGCTCACGTGCAACGCGCCGTCGGTGTAGATGCCGCCGCCGTAAAGGCTCGCGATGTTGTCGTCGATGATCGAGTTGGTCACGGTGACGTCGGTGCCGACCTCGGCGTAGACGCCGGCACCTTTCCACGTGTCGGTCGTCGCCGAGCTGTCGACTCCGTTGCCCGTCACGTTCGATCGATGCAGCGTGAGGTGTGCCGGTGTGTGCACGTAGACGCCGGCACCACGGGGCGGTGTGTCGTTCACGGGGTCGTACTTGTGTGTGTCGCTGTAGCCGCCGGTGATGGCGATCTGGTACAGCTGCAGCGACGCGAAGGCCTCGAAGACGCGGTCCCTGATCCCGCTGGCGCCGCCGGCATCGACCTTCGCACCGTTGACGCAATCGAGCTCTTGGATCGACAGAGGATCCGTGACGTCGAGATCGCCCGCCGCCGCCGTCGCATCGAGAGCAGCGTCGCCGACGAGGGCGAACGTCGGTCCCACGCACGCCACGCCTGAACCGGTCGTCAGTATGGGGGAGATCGTGATGGTGTCGAGCCCGGGCAGCACGTTCGCGGTCTGGATCGCAGCGCGAAGCGAACACTGCCCTGCGGCGGTCGCGCATGCTCCGTCAGACGGCGCCGCGTCCGGCGCATCGGCGGTCGTGTCCACCACCAGACCGGCCGCATGCGCGACGCTCGGCGCGGCAACGAACGGCGACTCGACCAGTGCGGTGGTGCTCAAGCACAGCACGACCATGACCCTCGAGAATCGGCGCAGCAGCATGGTCCCCTCATTTCGCTTGACGAACGTCGCCCGTTTGCCCGACGGGTTCGCCAAATCAGTTCGATCCCCGGCGCGTTCGTTCTGGCCGAGCGCGACACACGGACGTGTGCCTGCGCCGATCGTGCGCCAGGTCGGGCGCGGCTTGAATCGGGGAAACCCCTACGAAGTGATCGGGGGTCGCGAGCGCGGAACTACGTTGGGCGGGGTGCCGACCTCCCAGCGTCGAATGCCGCCGCTCCGAGCCGCACTGCGCAACGGCAGCCTCATGCGCGCGATGGCCGCCTACGGTTGCTCCGTCGTCTCCGAGTGGGCGCTGTGGGTCGGCGTGCTCGTCTACGCGTTCGACAGGGGCGGCGCCTCCATGGCGGGCTTCGCCTCGCTCGCGCTCTTGGTGCCGGCAGCCCTGGCAGCACCGGCGGCGGGCGCATCGGCCGATGGGCCACGCCCCAACCGCGTGCTGGCAACGGTCTACGCCGTGCAGACGGCGGCATTGGCTGCAGCGGCGACCGCCGCGTGGTTGCACGCCCCGCCGGCCGTCGTCATCGGATTTGCGGCAGTGTCGATCACCTGCGTCACGTTCATCCGCCCGGCGTTCTCCGTGGTCGTACCCGGACTCGTGACCTCCGCGAGCGAGCTCACGGCCAGCAACGTGCTCACGGGTTACTGCGACGGGGCCAGCGTGCTGTTCGGACCGCTGATCGCCAGCCTGTTGCTCGCCGTCGACGGCTCGGCGCTCGTGTTCGCAGCGTGCGCAGGCCTCACTGCCGCCGGCTTCCTCCTCACCCTGCTGCTCGTCCGGCTCGACCTGCCGCCAGCGGTGCAGCCCGACCCTGCGGCGCGCCACGGTGGCTCCACGGCGCAGCTCCTGAAGAACGCGCGCCTGTTGTCGCAGCAGCCTGGCTCGATCAGCCTGCTCGCCGTGCTCGGTGGGCAGTACGTCCTGACGGGTGCGCTCGATCTGCTGTCGGTGATCATCGCGGTCGACGTGCTGAGGTTGGGCGACGACGGGCCGGGCTACCTGAGCGCGGCCTTCGGGGTCGGGGCGATCATCGGCGGTCTGGCGTCGACGCTGATCGTCGGCCGCCAACGCCTGGCGCCTGCAGTGGTGGTGTCGCTGGTCGCCGTCGGCGCGTCGCTGTCTGTGCTCGGCGGCGCGACCAACCACGTCACGGTGTTCGTCCTGCTGCCGGTCATCGGTGTCAGCCGCTCGGTGCTCGACCTCAGCGGACGCATGTTGCTGCAGCGCTCAGCGCCGCAGAGCGCGCTGGCATCGGTGTTCGCGATCCTCGAGGTGCTGGCCGGCATCGGCACCGCGGTCGGGTCGATCCTCGTCCAGGTCGCCGTCGCCGCGATCAGCGTGCGTGCCGCGATGGTCCTCGTCGCTGCGTTCTTCATCGTGCTCGCGGCCGCAACCGCCAAGCGGCTCGGCCGGGTCGACATGCGCGCCGATGCACCCGTCGTCGCGATCCGCTTGCTGCGCATGCTCGCCGTGTTCGCGTCGCTGCCCGGACCAGAGCTGGAAGGCGTTGCCCGAGCCGCCGAGCCGGTCGAGCTGCCGGCCGGAACGGCAGTCATCACCGAAGGCGACCCGGGTGGGCGCTACTACGCGATCGCGGGCGGGGAGGTCGACGTCACCATGGACGGTGTGTACGTGCGCACCATGCGCCGCGGCCAGGGCTTCGGCGAGATCGCACTGCTCGCCAATGTCGCCCGTACCGCCACCGTGGTGGCCAAGACCGACGTGACGTTGCTGGCGATCGAGCGAGTCGCCTTCCTCACGGCAGTCACGGGCCACGACGCGTCAGCGGCAACGGCATGGGCGGTCGCCAGGGCGTTCCATCCGGATCTGCCGGAGACGTTCGACGACGAGTCCGCTGCCTGACCGTTGCCCTCGAGCGCAACCTCAGGTCGAGGGTTCGCGCTCCCACCGGATGAGGTCGGCCAGCTCGCCGCGCTCGACGTCGAACACAAAGCCGGCGATCACCTTCAGCGGCGACAGGTACGGCGTGTTGGCGAGGAGGTCGATGTCCTCACGCAGCGCAGCCGCGTGGTCGTCGATCGGGAAGAAGCCGAGATCGGCGCCGGTGAACGTGCGCAGCTCCTCGTCGGTGACGCCCGCCAGACCGCACTTGGTGTGCTGCATCACGACCACCGTGTCGACCCCCAGCACGTGCGTGGACAGCGCCAGGCTGCGCAGCACGTCGTCGGTGACCCGACCACCCGCGTTGCGCAGGACGTGGGCCTCGCCGAGGTGGAGGCCCAGCGCTGCGAACACGTCGATGCGCGCGTCCATGCACGTGATCACCGCGAGGTTCTGGCTCGGGCGTGCCTCGGCCACCTGGGCTCGCGCTTTGGCGTAGGCCTGGTTGGCGGCGAGGATCCGGGCGATCTGGGTCATAGCCACCCCTGATTAGTCGCGGGAGGGAACGCGCTGCAAGTCCGTCCCACCTCGAACTGGATGCTCACGACCAGCCGGTGCGTTCGGCGAGCCAGCCTCGGGCGATCACACCCTGCGCGTGTTGAAAGGGCCGCAGCGCAGGGACGTTTGGCGGAGGCGGTTGCAGGGCCTGCCGGGTGAAGTAGCCGGCGATGAAGCAGAGGTAGGCGTCGACCCCGTCGGCGGGTGCGCGCCGCCCGATCGGTGATCTCGACCAGGCCTCGACCGGAGTCGGGCCGCCATCCAGGTGCATGGCGGGAAGGAGGCCGACGAGATCGATCCACTCCGCGCCGACGCTCGCCGACGGCCAGTCGACCACGCAGGTTCGGTGTGCACCGATGATGACGTTGTCGGCGCGCAGGTCACCGTGCACCAGCGTCGTTCCTCGGGCCGCGTCGACCCACGGCGACTCCAGGTCGACCAGGCGCTTGAGGTGCCGTCGGGTCCACGCGTCGAGAAGATCGATCTCGCCTGAGTCGGACGCGAGGAGCCGCCACGGCAATTGCTGCCCATGAGCCACCTCAGCGCTCCCGATCGGGGCGAGGCCGAGGACCGGACTGGGAGTCCCGGCCACACCGAGTTGCTCGATCACGTGCAACAGCGCTTCGACGTCGGTCGGACTGAGCGGAGCCGTCGGCATCCGGCCGTCGATGTGCTCGATCACGAGTGCAACCCATTCGCGTCGTCGACGACGCCGAGCAGCCTCGGTGCGAGGCACTCGGACGAGAGGGCGGCGAGGTCCGACCACTCCGCACGTTGGCTGTGCCGATCCATGGTCGAACCGTAGTGTCGAGGTGACCGTGCCAGCCCCGGGTTTCAGCCGCGCGTGATCGCTTCGCCGGCGCCGATGTGGGCCCGATCAGCGGCAGCGCGTCCAGCGTGGTAGCCCCGCGCATCAAGTCGACGGCCCGCCATCTGCACGGTCTCCGGGAACGCCTCCGCGAACGCGGCATCCACGGCGGCGGCGCGGTCGGCGAGGATGTGCACGAGCGCCGTCCCGTATTCGGCCGACGCCTCCTGCCCCACCTTGGCCTTGGCTGCCTCGAGACGTTCGCCGATGCGGTCGGCGAACGCGGTCAAGAACGCCCGGCGAAACGACGGCGTGCTCAGCCGGCGGTCGGCGCCGGTCGCCTCTGCCGAAGCCTTCGTCGCTTGCACGAGGAGCGATGTGAACAACAGATCGGTGAGGTGGAGGTCGACCGGAATGCCGACCAACGTGCTGAACCCCACTCGCGGCGACCACACCGCGCGCACGCTGTTGACGTCGGCGATCACCGCGAGCAACACCGCCTTCT
>JAOBWO010000309.1 GCA_025463415.1 Acidimicrobiales bacterium
GAGATCGTGGCCGCCCAGCGGGTGGCGGAGCTGTTCCCGCTCGCGGTCGCCGGCGGTCTCGTCGGCGCACTCCACCAACCCGACGACGGCCACGTGAACCCTGGTCTGGCCGCGCTGGCCTTCGCAACCGGCGCACACCGAGCAGGCGCAGTGTTCCGTGAGGGGGTCACGGTGAGCGGCATCCGCACCGATGCCGGCGGTCGAGTGGTCGGGGTGGAGACCGATCGCGGGGTCGTCGAGTGCGAGCGTGCCGTGCTGGCCGGTGGTCTCTGGACCCGCGATCTCGCCGCGGCGTGCGGCGCCAGCGTGCCGCTGTGGCCCGCGGCGCATGTGCACGTCCAGACGGTTCCGATCGCCGGCGCCGAGCCGCACCTGCCGGTGCTCCGCGACCTCGACGCATCGTTCTACGTGCGGCACTTCGACGGCCGGCTGCTCGTGGGCGCGTTCGAACCCGACGGCCATCCGCTCGATCCGACCAGCCTCCCTGACGGCTTCGCGTTCGGGGAGCTGGAGCCGGACTGGCCGCACTTCGGACCGGTCCGCGCGCTCGCCGAGGAGCGCATCCCTGCGCTGCGCGGCGTCGAGTGGTCGCGGTTCCTCAACGCACCCGAGAGCTTCACGCCCGATGCCAACTTCTGCATCGGCGAGACGGCCGAGGTCGAAGGACTCTTCGTCGCCGCCGGCTTCAACAGCCAGGGGATCATCTACGCCCCCGGCGCTGGTCGCGCGCTCGCCGAATGGATCGTCGAGGGCAGCCCGACCGTCGACGTCTCCGACATCGACGTCCAGCGCTTCCACCGGCAGCAGTCGAACCGCCGCTACCTCCACGCCCGGACGGTCGAAGGCCTCGGCCGGCTCTATGCGATGCACTGGCCACACCTGCAGCCGCGGACGGCGAGGAACGTGCGGCGCACAGCACTGCACGATCGGCTCCGGGTGGCGGGCGCCTGCTTCGGCGAGCTGGTCGGCCACGAACGCGCCAACTGGTACGCGCCGCCCGGTGTGACGCCCGAGTACGAGTACAGCTACGGCCGCCAGAACTGGTTCGAACACGCCGCAGCCGAGC
Source organism: Acidimicrobiales bacterium (assembly GCA_025463415.1). Lineage (GTDB taxonomy): Bacteria > Actinomycetota > Acidimicrobiia > Acidimicrobiales > Ilumatobacteraceae > WLMZ01. The sequence goes on from JAOBWO010000309.1 coordinate 1,067, forward strand.
ACCGGGCTGCTCGGGAAGGCGTCGCGTTGTTCGATCTCTCGACGTTCACCAAGGTCGAAGTCGTCGGGCGCGACGCGCTCCGCGTGATCCAACAGGTGGCCACGCAGAACCTCGACGTCGCCGTCGGCCGAGTCGTGTACACGCTGTTCCTGAACGCGGCGGGCGGCATCGAGCTCGACGGCACGATCGCGCGGCTGGCCGAGGACCGCTTCCTCGTCGTGACTCCCACCGGTCTGCACACCAAGACCTTGGCGGTCCTGCGCCGAGCCGCCGCCGGCACGACCGCCAGTGTGTTCGACACCTCGGCCGGTCTCGCCACCATCGGGGTGATGGGACCGCGCAGCCGTGAGCTGTTGCAGACGATCTGCCGCGACGATCTCTCCGCGACGGCGCTGCCTTGGGGCAGGACCCGCGAGCTCGAGATCGGCAACACCTTCTCGCGCTGTCTGCGGGTCAGCTTCGTCGGCGAGCTCGGGTACGAGCTGTATCCGACGGCCGATCTGGCCGTCGATCTCTACGACACCGTCGTCGAGGCTGCGAACGACCTCGGGATCGGGCTCCGCCACGCCGGCTACCACGCGCTCGATTCGTTGCGCTGCGAGAAGGGCTACCGGCACGTCGGCCACGACATCGGCCCGACGGACAACCCGTACCAGGCGGCTCTCGGCTTCACCGTCGCGTTGGACAAGCCGGGTGGGTTCAGGGGACGCGACGCGATCGCAGGGGCGTACGAGCGGCCTCTCGATCGACGCCAGGTCTTCGTCCGCCTCACCGACCCGGACCCGTTGTTGCTCCACGGCGAGTCGATCCTGCTCGACGGTGCCATCGTCGGGCGCGTGACGTCGGGCGCGTACGGGCACACGATCGGCGGAGCGTGCGGACTCGGCTACATCGGCGGCGACGTGCCAGCGGGCGAGACGTTCGTCGTCGACTGCGCCGGGCGGCCCGTGCCCGCGGTGGTCAGCGACACCCCGTTCTATGATCCCGGCAACCTCCGCCTGCGGTCCTGACACCTGACGACGGCGACGATGTCGCCGTGCTACGGCTTGAACGCCGTCGTCGCGGTGGTGTCCTCGGGGATGACGATCGAGGTCACCACCGAGTCGCCGGACATCGTCATCCCCGGGTCGATCGGACCGACCTGCGGCGGTGCGCTCGGGTCGGCGGTCGGTGCCGGCGCTCCGCCGACGACCGTCGGGTCGGGGTAGGTCGCGGGGATCGTCGTCGCGGGTGGCGGCGTCGTCGCGGTCGTGTCCGCCGTCGTGTCCGCCGTCGGCCCGGTGGTCGAGCTGGGCACCTTCGGAGCGACGGTGCTGGTCGTGGTGTCACTCGCGCTGTCGCTGGAACATGACGCAAGAGCGAGCGCGGCGATGGACGCGATCGCGAGTCGGGAGCATGTGACGTTCGACCAACGCATGGTTACACGGTATTCCGGAAACCGCTGCGGAACGGGTCGCGTCTGGGATCATGAGCGGTGTGAGCGATCAACTCGATACCAAGACCGGTTGGCTGACCCCCGAGCAGCTGGACAACGTCCGAGCCAACGTGCCGCTCGTGTACGTCGACGCCGTACCGGTGCGGGTCAACTCGCTCGGCCGCGTCACCCACATCGGGCTGCTGCTGCGGGTCGCCGCCGATGGATCGATCAGCCGGATGGCGGTCAGCGGACGGGTGCTGTTCGGTGAGCGCATTCGCGACGCGCTCATCCGCCATCTCGAGAAGGACCTCGGTCCCGTCGCACTCCCCAAGGTCCCCACCAATCCGGCGCCGTTCACCGTGATCGAGTACTTCCCCGACCCGGACCAGAGCGGGTTCCACGATCCGCGTCATCACGCCGTCAGCCTCGCCTACGTCGTGCCCGTCGAGGGTGACTGCACGCCGACCCAGGAGGCACTGGACCTGGCGTGGTTCACGCCGGAGGAAGTCGTCAGCGACGCGGTGCGGTTGCAGATGACGGGCGGCCACGACCGGCTGATCCGCTTCGCGCTCGCGCACGTCGGCGAGCTGCCCTGAGCCGCTGCGTCGCGAGCGCGGCGGTCAGCGCCGCTTCGGCTTCTTGTTGAGACCGACCGGTGGTCGGCGTTCCAGCGCCGGCGTCTGGATCGTCGTGGCGTCGTCGATCACGACCGTGATGCCGTCCTTGTCGACATCGACCGGCTCGCTGGAGGACTCCTGGATCTCGGCGTGATCGGGCTTCTGCTTGCCGGTCAACGCTTGGTCGAGACCGAACATCCCGGCTGCGATCATCGCCCCGCCGAGGCCGTGCCGGCGGCGGGCAGTCGCCACCGGGTTCGGGTTGTCGATGTTGATCGGGTCGGTCGGCTCGATCTCCTCGTACTCGCCGTCGATCTCGTCGATCTCGCCGTCGCGAACCCGGTCGTCGTCGTCCGGCTGCGGGGATTCGCCGTCGATCCCGTCCTCGAGGTCGTCGTCCCGGTCCACCACGCGGCCACCCTACCGGTGACCTGCGGCGCGACGCCGGGTATACCGCAACAGGCTTCCGCGATGCAACTACAGTGCGTGACGTGCCAGAGGGGGATTCGCTCCACCGAACTGCGACAGCGCTGCGGACGGCTCTCGTGGGGAAGCCGATGCGCAGCTTTCGTGCGTCACGGCTGGTCGGCCCGATCCCCGCGATCGGCCGCACGATCGAGACGGTCACCAGCCACGGCCGGCACCTCGAGTTCGTATGGGACGACGGCATCACGCTGCACACGTACCTCCGCCTGAGCGGTTCGTGGCACCTCTACCGGCACGACGAGCGCTGGCACAAGAGCGACGAGCAGATGCGGGTCTCGATGGAGGTCGAGGACTGGGTGGCCGTCTGCTTCAGCGCCCCGAGCGTGGAGACCTTTCGCCAGTTCGATCGGCACCGGCATCCCGGGTTCGGCCGCACCGGGCCCGACCTGTCGCGGCGCGAGGCCAACCTCGACGACTGCGTCGTGGCGATCCTCGACTACGAGGATCCGACCGCACCGGTGGCCGAGGTGCTCCTCGACCAACAGGTCGCCAGAGGCATCGGCAACGTGTTTCGCAGTGAGGTGCTCTGGGACGTGATGCTCAGCCCGTACGCGGTGGTGGGCGCGATCGACGTCACCGATGCTCGGGCCATGGTGGCGTCGGCGGCCCGACTGCTGCGCGCCCACCTCGACGACGGTCGGCACTCGACCGCGGTAGGTGCCGGCAGCGGCATGGCGGTGTACGGGCGCAACGGTCAGCCCTGCCCGCGATGCAGTGACACGATCCAGGTCAAGCGCCTCGGTGAGATGAACCGATTGCTCTACTGGTGCCCCACGTGCCAGGCACGCGGCGATGCGCGCATCTCGCCGACACCGCCGGTCGGCATGGAGCGCCCGATGGATCCGCATCCGGCCGCCGCGATGTACCTCTCCGACCTCCCGTGGAAGCGCCACGGCGAGGACCACGAGCCACACGCCGACACCGCCTGACCGGCGTCAGCGGCGCTGCCCGGCGCTGAGTCCGGCCACCGCTGCCGCCATCAGTTGGCGGTTGACCTCGGCCCAGTCGGTGCTCGGTGGACCGACGCCCTTCATCTCCAGGCTGACCGGGCCGTGGCAGGCCGACCAGAGCACCGTCGCGGTCGCCACCGTGTCACCACGGCGGATCAACCCGGCGTCCATCGCGACCTGGACGCGGTCGGCCATCGTGCCCAGCGCGGCAGCGGCCGTGACGTGGGCTCGTTCGGACATCACGTAACCGGGCACGACCCGATCGAACATCAACTCGTAGTGCGCCTGATGGTCCAGTGCGAAGGTGCGGTAGGCGACACCGCACCGCAGGAGGTCGGCCAACGGGCTCTTCGTCGTGCGCACGGCGCGGATGGCCGCGGTCAGATGCTCGAAGCCCTCGATCAACAACGCGTCGATGACACCGTCCTTGCCGCCGAACCGCGAGTACACGTTCATCGTGCTGCCCCCGGCGCCGGCTGCGATCCGGCGCACCGTCAGCGCGGCCTGGCCCTCGGCGGCGAGGATCTCACGTGCCGCGGCCAGGATCGAGGACGAGGCATCGTCGAGGGGTCGCTGTGACATCGGCTCAGACCGTATCGCTCTGCTGCGCGGGCTGCTGCGGCGGCGGTGGCGGATGTCACCTGGACAGATCACGCCGTTACGATAACACTGTTATCACCACGTCCCAGATGGATGGGACGCAGGAGTGAGGGCGTGACATGAACATCGGCAACGCAATGCGACCTGTGGACCTCGACGAGGACCAGATCCACGCTCGACGCTGGTTGATCCTCGGGGTCCTGTGCCTGTCGGTCTTCGTGATCGTCATCGACGGCACGATCGTCAACGTCGCGCTGCCGACGCTGGTGCGTGAGCTCGGTGCGACCACCAGCCAACTGCAGTGGGTGGTCGACGCCTACACGCTCGTGTTCGCCGGCCTGTTGCTCGCCGCCGGCAGCCTCGGCGACCGCTTCGGCCGCAAGGGCTTCCTGATCGCCGGGATGGCGCTGTTCGGGCTCTTCTCCGGTCTCGGTGCGCTGGCGACGTCGCCCGGCCAACTGATCGCCGCACGCGGCGCGATGGGCATCGGTGCGGCACTCATCTTCCCTGCGACCTTGGCCATCCTCGTCAACGTGTTCCGCGATCCGAGCGAGCGGCCGAAGGCGATCGCGCTCTGGGCGGCCACCAGCGGCCTGTCCGTCGCGCTCGGCCCGGTGAGCGGTGGCTTCCTGCTCGAGCACTTCTTTTGGGGTTCGGTGCTGCTGGTCAACGTGCCGATCGTGCTGATCGCGATCGTGTTGATCGCTCGATACGTCCCCACGTCCCGCGACACGACGATCCAACGCTTCGATCCGGTGGGCATGCTCCTCTCGGTCGTCGGCGTGTCGCTGCTCGTGTGGGCCGTCATCGAGGGTCCGACCAACGGCTGGTTGTCGGCCACGAGCCTCACCGCGTTCGCGGTGTCGATCGCGCTGCTCGTCGCCTTCATCCGTGTCGAACGGAGCAGCAGCCATCCGATGCTCGATGTGAGCGTGTTCAGCAACGCCCGCTTCAGTGCCGGGAGCGCATCCGTGACGATCGCATTCTTCGCCCTGTTCGGGTTCATCTTCATGGTCACGCAGTACTTCCAGTTCGTGCGTGGGTACGGCTCGCTCTCGGCCGGCGTGCACACCGTGCCGTTCGCGGTCTTCACGGGCATCGCGGCGCCGTCGTCGGCCAAGCTCGCTGCTCGCTTCGGCACCAAGCTGATCGTGTCGCTGGGGCTGACGATGATGGCGATCGGGCTGTTCGGAGCCGGCATCCTCGGCGCCGATTCCTCGTACCTGTACGTCGTGCTCGTGATGCTGCTCCTGGGCGGCGGCCTGGGTCTGGTCAACGCTCCGGCCACCGAGGCGATCATGGGCTCGCTGTCACCCGAGAAGGCGGGGGTCGGCTCGGCGGTCAACGACACGACTCGCGAGCTCGGTGGCACGCTGGGCGTGGCAATCGTCGGCAGCCTGTTCTCCTCCGTCTACGCGTCGTCACTGGCGAACGGCGTGCGTGGTCTGGGCCTGCCGGCGTCTGCCCTCGCGGCCGCGAAGGACAGCGTCGGGGCCGCGATGGCGGTGGTCGCCAAGGCAGCCGAGACCGCAGGGCCAGCTGCGGGCGCAGCCGTGAAGCAGGCCGTCGACAACGCGTTCATGGATGGCTTCCGAGTCGCGTCGTGGGCGGCGGCCGGCGTGACGGTGATTGGCGCGCTCCTCGCCTACCGCTTTCTGCCGGCCGTCGCGGAGTCGCACACCGCATCGAACGAGGACCTGCTTTCCGATGCAGCCGGATCCGGGGCGACCGTCCTCCATACTGTGTGAGTGAGCCGCTTCGGTCGACGCCCCGATGATGGTCACGAGTGGCGCGGTCGATCGCTGGAGCTGCCCGACGCCGGGGCGGTCACGTGGAAGGTCCTCTGGGATGCGGTCGCGTTGCCGGACCCGCCGCCGGGCACCGGCGCGATGGTGGCGCTCGGTCTCGACGGCATCCGCGTCGGTCTCAAGGGAGATCCGACCAGCACGTACCACGGCGTGCGTCACGGCCGTTGGGTACAGATCCGGCAGTCGCGCGCCGGGCGCGGCACCGTGATGGTCGTGTGGGTGGGCGCGATGGCGCCATCCTTGGCGATCACCCCGGACGGCGATCGGCTCGTCGCCGCCAACGCCCCGGCTGCGGTCAGCGATCTCGTCGCCGGGCTCGTGCCGAACCGGGTGTGGAGGGACGTCGAATGTCGCGGCGGGCCCGGGGGCATCGTCACCCGCCGGCCGGTCGGCAGCCGCTTCCCGCAGGGGTGGATGTACGACCTGTGGCTCGCGGAGGCCGTGGCCGGGGCCGTCGGTGCTCCGCCGCTCGGTGACGCCGGCGGCGATCCGGCCACGTGGCAGGTGCCGGTCTAGACCGCTGCGCCGGCTCGTTCGCCGTCGACGACCGCGGCGTGGGCTCGGCGCGGCGCAAGGCAGTCACCGATCCGCTGCACGCTGACGCCTGCGGCCTTCAAGTCGTTGTAGAGCCACTCGACCGGGTTCGGCGGCACGGCGAGCACGATCCAATCAGGAGTGCGACTCACGTTGGTCCCGGTGGGGTGGTGGAGCAGGTTCAGGGTCGCGCCCTCCATGCCCATGGGCACCAGGTCGGTGGTCTGGACGATGCCCTTCGAGCTGGCCCGCATCCACCAGTTCTCCATGTCGAGGGTGATGCCGAGGTCCTGGCCGACGACCATCCCGTTGGTGATGATCTCGACCGTGCAGCCCCGGTCGGCCAACAACTCGCCCACCGAGGTCGCGTGGTGGAAGCCGATCTCGTCGATCACCACGACATCGCCGAAGGGCTCCGCCGTGCCGTCCAGCACGTCGCGCACGTCGCAAACGTTGCCGGCATCACCGGGCACCCACCACGGACGGTTCGGCTCGGCACCCATCGCGACGATGACGTGGTCGGGCCGGTGCTCGTCGACGAACCCCGGCCACACGCCGACCCCGTACGTGATCTCCACGCCGAGCCGCCGGCATTCGGTGAGCTGGTTGCGGATCATGTCACCGAGCTCGGCCCGGTTGGGCACGCTTGCGGCGAGGCGCACCTGACCGCCCGCCGCGTCCTGCTTCTCGTACACGTGCACGCGGTGCCCAGATCGCGCCGCGGAGATCGCGGCCTGCAGACCTGCCGGTCCGGCACCGACGACCATCACGTTCTTCGGCTTCCGGGTGAGGTTCGTCGTCCGTGCCGCGTACTCGGCCTCGCGTCCCGTGCGCGGGTTCTCGATGCAGCCCAGCCAGCGGTTGAGCCCCATCCGGCCGACGCACTCCTGGTTGCAGCTGAGGCACAGCCGGGTCTCGTCGGTTGCGCCGGCGCGGGCCTTCGCGGCGAACTCTGCGTCGGCGATCTGGCCGCGCACGACGCCGACGAGATCGCAGTGGCCCTCGGCCAGGGCGTGCTCGGCCTGCAGCGGATCCTTGAACCGTCCGACGCCGACGACGGGCAGGTCGACGGCCTTGCGGATCGCGCTCGGGATGAACATCGCGTAGCCCGGCGGGATGTGCATGCTCGCCTCGATCATGAACAGGCTCGCGGTCGCGACGCCGATCGACGTGTTGATGTAGTCGACCTGCCCGGTCGCCTCGACGAGCTTGGCGATCTCGACCGCTTCGTCGATCATCGTGCCGCCCTCGATCAGCTCGTCACCGCAGATGCGCACGCCGAGTGCGAGCCGGCTGCCGACCACCT
>JAOBWO010000118.1 GCA_025463415.1 Acidimicrobiales bacterium
CCACTCGGCGGTGGCGTTTTCCACGACGGTCGCCGACCTGTCGCCGCTCATGCGCGCACCGAGAACTGTGTCGAGGCGACGACCTGCTCGGTGGCAACGGGTCGCGCGATCAGCGCCTCTCGGAACGCCTCGGCAAGCTCCGCCATCAGCCCACGAGCCTCGATCGCCTCGCCGGCGGACTTCTTCACGTTCGACCGGGTCAGCAGCTCCATGACGTAGCGGTAGATCGACGCCAGGCGTGGCGCGTGCTCCCACGCTTGGAGGTCGAGCATGCAGAGCAACTCGTGCACGATCTCCTGGGCATGGCACAGGAGATCGTGGGCTCGTGCCTTGTCCTCGGCCGCGAGCGCTGCGATCGCCTCGCTGAGATCCCGATCGAGTCGATCGAAGCACATGACGACGATGCGCGGGCCCGACGCTGTGGTCAGTCCCTCTTGGGTGAACCGCCCGCGGAGCGTTGGATTTGGGGGCACGGCGAACTCCGATCAGTCGATGCGGGAAGAGATCGGGCCGGTCGGGCCCTTGCAAGACTGTCCGTCGATCCGGCCTCGTCGCCCGTAGCTCAGTGCCGTCGATCCGAAACCGATGCGCTACTTCCCGTTGACGGTCGGCAGCCCGGTCACCTGTGAGGCGAGCCACGTCCCTTGGTTCTGCAGGTTCGCGAGGGCGGACTGCACCGCCGTCCACTGCTTGCGGTACTGGAGTTCTTTGGCGGTCATCCGCACCTCGAACGCAGCGATCTGGCTGTCGTACTCGGCCGAGCGTGCGTCATAGGTTGTGGCCGAGGTCGTCAACGCACCGTTGGCCGATGTCAGCGTCGTCCCCAACGCCGCGAGCCGGGCGGCGATGCCCGGCGCGTACTCGATCGGTCCGACGTTGCCCGACAGGCCTTCCGCCACGTCGATGCCGAGGCCGCGCGCCGGCGACGTAGCAGCGTCGAGCAGGCTCAGCCGGTTGCCCACACCGATCGCGGCCTGGCCATCGATCGTGCCGGCGATGTCGGTACCGGCGTTCGTGGCCCAGGTGCCGGCGCCCCCGACGTCGAGGTCGGACTCGAACGAGCCTGCCCCCCCGAAGCCGGCAGCGGTGAGACGTACTCCTCCGCCACTCACCTCGGCGTTGACCTTGAGTCCGGCGTTGGCGAGCGCAGCGTTGAGACCGGCGACGATGTCCGTCGCCGTTGCGCCGGCGAGCGCGTGATACGTGGCGGTCGTCGCACCGACACGGACGCCGATCGTCTGGCCTGCCGGTGAGCCTCCGACCAACACATTGCCGGTCGTCGCCCGAGTGGCCGCGGTGGTCACGACCACGCCGTAGCTTCCCGCAACGGTGTTGTCGGTGGACGCCGCCCAGCTCGCTCCAGCGGGGTTGGTGGTCCCGCCACGTCCGAAGAGCCGTTCGACCCCTGCGGGGTTGGAGTCCAACGCGGCGATGAACGCGGTGCGGTCGAAGTTGAGCGTGCCGTCCTGCTTGATGGTGATCCCTGCGAGACCGCCGAGCGACATCGGGCCGGAGCCGACGATCGCCGTGACGGCCGAACGAACCTGAACGGACAGGCTGCGCACCGCGGTGTTCGATGTCAGCGGGGAAGCCTTGTTCGTCGAGGTGTTGTACGCCGTGTCGACCTTCACGCTTGCGATCAGCGCGGTGGCGGCGTTGATCAGCGCGCCGACGGCGTCCGCGGTGGCACTGTCGTTGCGTCCGACGGTCACGGTCACGGGGCTCGCCGACTGGGACACGGCGTTGATGGTGACGCCGGGAAGCACGTTGGCGAAGGAGTTGGTCGACGACGTGACAGAGTACGCGCCCGCCCCCGCTCCGATCGTGATCTTCGCGTCCTGCGCGGCCGACGTCTGGAGGAGTCCCCCGGCCGTCGAGAACGCGGTGCTGTCGAGGGACAGAGAGTTCGCGACGCCGGCGGTCGTCGAGTTGATCTGCAACAACCAGGCGTTGTTGGCGACGTTGACGGCCGAGGCGGTCACGCCCACGTTTGCGGCGTTGATCGCGTCCGAGACCGCGCTCAGGCTGCGGTCACCGGTGGAGACGACGGCGACGGTGGCTGTCCCGACGCGGAGCCCGCCGCCCAGTTGGAGATCGAGCGACCCGACGCCTGTCGAGACCGTGACAGGGTTGCCGTTCCCTGCGGACGTCACGGTCACCGACGGGTTCGACCCGATCTGGACGGTGCCGTCGGTGCCGATGGTCGAGCCGGCGGCCAGCTGCAGCGCCGTCGAGGCGCTGCCGCCGACGACCTGCAGGGTCGCGCTCGAGCCTTCGTGCTTGGTCGTCAGCACGAATCCGCCGCCGCTGGCGAGGGAGGCGGTTGCGCCACCCCCGCTCGCGTCGATCGCGGTCTGGGTGGCGCCGATGAGCTGGGCCGGCGTGTACGTGCCCGCGGCCAACGTCACGGTTCGGGACACGCCGTCGATCTGCAGATCGAGCACGTTGTTGCTGCCGTTGATGACGGTGCCGGCAGCGAGTGGTGCGGTGCCGCTCGCCGTGGCGCCCGAGGTCGCCTGGGTGACGGTCACGGTGTACGGGCCGGCGGTCGTTCCCGAGCCGACGTGCATCGCGTTGATGCCCAGCTTCGACGCCGTGGAGGAGATCGCCAGCGACGCATTGGTGGTGATCACGGACGAGGAGGTCGCGACCGAGTTTGCAGTGCGCACCCCGCTGGCAGCGGCGAGCGAGTCGATGGTGAAGGAGAGCGAGCCAGGAGTTGCGGGGCCTCCGATGGTGGCCGATGCAGCTGCCGAGCTCACCGAGGTCGACATCGTGCTCAGACCGGAGGCGATCAGCGCGTCGGCCCTCGACTGGAGCGACACCAGGCTGGCCTTGATCGAGGCGAGCGTCGAGCTCTGCAACTTGATCGCCGCCTGCTTGGTCGACAGAGCAGTCTCCGGGGCGCGTTCGGCCGTCATGAGGTCGGTGACGATCTGATTGACGTCGATGCCTCCTGCGGTGAATCCGATGCTGGAGATGGCGGACATCCGGCTGTTCCCTTCGTGAGACGACGCCGCGAAGCGGGGTCGTCGGAATCGTGTGGGTGAACGGGTCGAAGGGGTCCGGCGTTGCCGGACCCCTTCGTCTCAGTCGTTCAATCGATCACTGAAGGAGCTTCAGGACCGACTGGGGGATCTGGTTCGCCTGGGACAGCATCGCGGTGCCGGCCTGCATGAGAACCTGGTTCTTGGTGAAGCTCACCATCTCCGTGGCCATGTCGGTGTCACGGATGCGGGACTCCGAAGCCGAGATGTTCTCGGTGGTGACCTGCAGGTTGTTGATCATCGACTCGAAGCGGTTCTGCA
>JAOBWO010000367.1 GCA_025463415.1 Acidimicrobiales bacterium
CGCCACCTACGACGACGTGCAGCTCGCGCATCCGGATTGGATCCACGTCACCGCGGACGGCAAGCCGCGCCGTCATTGGGCGTCGCCCGAGCTGTGGGTCACCTGCGCGCTCGGGCCGTACAACTTCGAGTTCATGACCGAGGTGAAGCGCGAGATCGCGACGCGCTACCGGCCCGACGCGATCTTCATCAATCGGTGGGACGGATCGGGGCAGTGCTACTGCACGCACTGCCAGACGAACTTCCGCGCCGCGTCCGGCTTCGACCTCCCGCGTACCGACGACCCGCAGGATCCCGCTCGGCGCGCCTACATTTTGTGGAAGCAGGAGCGCCTCTTCGCACTCTGGCAGCTCTGGGACAGGGAAGTCCGGAAGATCGTCCCCGATTCATGCGTGATCCCCAACACGGGGGGCGGCGCGACGAGCTCGCTCGACATGGTCCGCATCGGCCAGCTCGCGCCGATGCTCGTCGCCGATCATCAGGCGCGCCGAGGAGTGACGGTGCCCTGGGCGAATGGAAAGCGCGGGAAGGAGTTTCGCGCGACGATGGGAGGCAAGCCGATCGTCGGCATCTTCAGCGTCGGGCTCGAGGAGCCGTACCGGTGGAAGGACTCCGTGCAGAGCGCGGCCGAGATCCGGCTCTGGGCCATCGACGGCATCGCGAACGGCTTGCGGCCGTGGTGGACCAAGTTCGCCGGCAGCGTCGCCGATCCGCGTTGGCTCGCGCCGGTGGCGGACGTCTATCGCTGGTGCGCCGCGAACGAGCGTCATCTGCGCCACGAGCGCTCGCTGGCGCGGGTGGGGCTGGTGTACTCACAACAATCGTCGTGGTTCACGGGCGGCGCGCGCAACGCCCGCCTCGAAGATGCGGCCAACGGCTGGTATCACGCGCTCATCGAGGCGCGCGTGCCGTTCGAGATGGTGCACGACCGCCTGCTCGACGAGGAGCATCTCGCCACGCTCAAGACGCTCGTGCTCCCCGACATCGTCGCGCTGTCGGACGCGCAGTGCGCGCAGCTGCGCGCCTTCGTCGAGCGTGGCGGTGGGCTCGTCGCCACCCACGAGACCTCACTTCTCGACGAATGGGGGGCGAAGCGACAGGACTTCGGGCTTCGTGAGCTGTTCGGCGTGAGCTTCACGGGGCACGCCGAGAGCCAGATGCACAACGCGTATCTCCGGCTGGAGCACGAGCGCGCGAAGGGGAACGCGCTGTTCCGCGGGCTCGAGGAGGCGCCGAGGATCATCCATGGCGTGAACCGGCTCGAGGTGACGCCGACGGCGCGGTTCGGCGCGCCGCCGCTCACGCTCATCCCGTCGTATCCCGATCTGCCGATGGAGAAGGTCTATCCACGCACGCCGAGAACGGACATCGCGCAGGTGTTCATGCGCGAGGTGGGTCGTGGGCGCGTCGTGTACTTCCCGTGGGACATCGACCGCACGTTCTGGGAGATCCTCGACGTCGATCACGGCATGCTGATGCGCAACGCGGTCGCGTGGGCAACGAACGAGGCGCCCGTCGTCACGGTCACCGGCCTCGGTGTGCTCGACGTGACGATGTGGCGGCAGGCGCGATCGGCCACGGTGCATCTCGTGAACCTCACCAACCCGATGATGATGAAGGGGCCGGTGCGCGAGCCGATCCCCGTCGGAACGCAGATCGTGCGCGTGCGACTGCCGGGCGTCAGGGCGTCGCGCGTGCGGCTGCTCGTCGCGAACGCGACGGTCAATCCGCGCCGGTCGGGCGACTGGCTCGAAGTCACGGTGCCGAGCATTCTCGAGCACGAGGTGGTGGCGATCGACGTGGCCGACTGACGAGCTGCGGCGACACCACGCGCGACGTATCTTGCGTCCATGAACAGTCGCTCGCGACCTCTCATCCTCGGCGCTGCAGTCGCACTCGCCGCCACGCTCGCCTGCTCCAGCGGCACGGCGCCCGTCACGTCGTCCAGTCCTCCCGTGCCGGTCACGACATGGACCCAGGTGTGGAGCGACGAGTTCGACGGCGCCGCCGGCGCACGCGTCGACGCGTCGAAGTGGAGCCACGATCTGGGCGACGGCTGTTCGGCCGGGATCTGCGGCTGGGGCAACAGCGAGAAGGAGTATTACACCGACGCGACCGAGAACGTCTCGCTCAACGGGCAGGGACAGCTGGCGATCGTCGCGCGGCGCGCTCCGGCGGCGATGACGTGCTACTACGGTCCATGTGGCTACACCTCCGCGAAGATCACGACGCGTGGCAAGCTGGCGGCCGGACCAGGACGGGTGGAAGCGCGCGTCAAGCTGCCGGCGGGACAGGGACTGTGGCCGGCGTTCTGGATGCTGGGCAACAGCTTTCCGACGACGCCGTGGCCCGCGTGCGGAGAGCTCGATATCATGGAGAACAGAGGGAGCGCGCCGTCCGCGTCGAGCTCCGCGGTGCACGGACCGGGCTACTCGGGGGCGACGCCATTCGCGCACGCGACGGTGCTGTCGAGCGGCACGTTTGCTGACGACTTCCACATCTTCGCCGTCGAGTGGGACGCGCAGCACGTCACCTTCTACGTCGACGGCTTCGCGCACTACGGCGTCGCGCGCGCGGAGCTGCAGCAGTACGGCGCGTCGATCCTGGACCAGCCGTACTTCGTGATCCTCAATCTCGCCGTCGGCGGCAACTTCGACGGCGATCCGCGCTCGCAGGCGATCTTCCCGGCGACGATGCTCGTGGACTACGTGCGCGTCTACACGGCGACGACGAAGTGAGCGTCCCGCGCGCGGTCACCTCAGCGCCGTGCGCACCGCGCGCGCCAGCGCCTCCAGCGTGAACGGTTTCTGGAGCAGCGCCATCCCCGATTCTCCGAGCCCGCGCTGCAGGATCTCGTCCTCGGTGTAGCCGCTCATGTACAACACCCGCGGCTCTGCGTACTGGTCCAGCACGCACTCCGCGAGCGTGCGGCCGTGAATGTCCGGCATGACGACGTCGGTCAGCACGAGATGGATCCGTTCGCGCGAGGTCTCCAGCTGTCCGATCGCTTCGGCGCCATTCGACGCTTCGTGGACCCGGTAGCCGAGTCCCTCCAGCATGCGCCGCACGGCGACGCGCACCGGCCGGTCGTCCTCCACGAGGAGGATCGTCTCGCTTCCGCGCGGCGGCAGCGACTCCGGCGGCGCGGTGGGCTCCGCCCGCACGGCGCTGCGCGGGAGGAGCACGGTGAACCGGCTCCCGTGCCCCGGCGTGCTCTCGACGTAGACGTAGCCGCACGTCTGCTTCACGATCCCGTACACCGTCGCGAGCCCGAGCCCCGTTCCCTTCCCCAGCGCCTTCGTCGTGAAGAAGGGCTCGAAGATCTGCGAGAGCAGCTCGTGCGGGATTCCGACGCCGGTGTCCTCGATGGTGACCGATACGTACTCTCCTTCCTCGAGCCCTGAGCGAGCGCGGGCCAGCGCGGCGTCGATCGTCAGCCGTACGGTGCGGAGCGTCAGCGTACCGCCACTCGGCATCGCGTCGCGGGCGTTCACGGCGAGGTTGAGCAGGATCTGGTCGACACAGCCACGATCCGCCTCAACCTCGGGGAGCGACTCATCGGTCCGCACGAGCAGCTCGACGTGCTCCCCCAGCGTGCTCCCCAGGAGACTGCTCATCTCGCTCACGACGATGTTGAGGTCCAGACGCTCGACGTTGACCGTCTCGCGGCGAGCGACGATCAGCAGTTGACGGGTGAGGCGGGCCGCTCGCTCCGCTGCAGCGGAGATCTGTCCGATGTCGTCGTGAACGGCACCGCTCGTCTGTTCGGCCGCGAAGCTGGCGTAGTTGAGGATGACCGACAGCAGGTTGTTGAAGTCATGGGCGATGCCTCCCGCGAGCTGGCCCAGGCTGTCCAACCGGTCCGCCTGGTTGAGACGGTGCTCGAGTGACCTGCGGTCCGCATCGAGCCGGGCGATCGCGCGTTCGTGGGCCTTCTGGGCGCGCAGATCGGAGAACGTGACGCAGATGAAGGTGCGGTCGCCGATGGTCAGCGGCACGGATCCGATCAGAACGGGAACAGCTCGGCCGTCCGCGTCGATGAGATCGACCTCGATGATCGCGCCCTGACCGTCTGGACCGCGGAGCTCATCGATGCCGGTCGAGGTGTCCCGAGGGAGGTACGTCGTGAAGGGTGCTCCGACGATGGTGTCGCACGCACAGCCAAGGAGCTCGCCCAGGCGCCGGTTGGCGAAGAGGATGAGCCCGGTCGGGGAGATGGTGGCCGCTCCGTCGCGCATGTTCTCGACGAACATCCGGTAGGGGCGGTCGACGGTCTCCAGTGCGAAGACTCGTCGGTCGTTGCCGCCTTGGGCGAGGACGAAGGCGTCCACCTCACCGGCGCCGATCGCGCGCAGGGTGTCCTCTGCTTCGGTCAGACGGTCCGACATCTCGGATTGATCCTCGGTGGACCCGGGCGCCTGGCCAGGTGGGGTACTCACTCGGTGCCGGTCGGCTGGAGACGAAGCGCTGCGAGGGTCCGCTTGGTGTCGGACAGGTCACCGATGATCTTGCGCTCGGGTAGTGGGAGAGATCGGATCAGGGTGGGGATCGCCAGGATGTCATCGTCGCGTGCCCGCGACGGATCGCGGACGAGATCGATCGTCTCGATGTCGTGGCGTCCACCCAGGTGCTGCTGACAGAGCTCAGTCAGGTTCGCGAGGGCGTTCAACGATCGAGGTGACTGGCCAGCGATGTACAGGCGCAGGCTCCAGATCTGTTCGTCTTTCGGCAACGCCGCCGCCCCATCCGAGCCGGCCTCCATCAGGCACGCACCGGCAGGTTGGCACTTCGCGCCGAGCTGTCGGGATCGTCGGGGTCAGCCTGGCGAAGTCGGCCTTGCGCGGCACGCTGCCCCGCTCGATCCTCGACGCCAACCGATCCGGTGCTGACCAGCCGGCCAACGATGTCGGCCTCGGCCTGGAAGTCGCGCCACAACGCTGCAACCTCGGCCTCAACCGATTCGCGGCGACGCTCGAGCTCGACCCCGCGCTGTTCGAGATCTTCCTGTCGTGCCATCCCTGAGGACCGCTCCTTCGCCTCCTGGGCTTGGCGGGCCGAGCCGGTGAGCACCCCCTGCTCGCCGACGTAGACGTCGGCGAGTTCGATGCCCTGTCCGGTGATCAAGAACTCGCGGATCTGATTGGAGTTCGCCATCCCGCGTGCCTTGAGCACGTACAGCACCCGGTTGTGTTCGCCATTTCCCTCCATGGTCCTCACCAGGAGCCACGTGTCGACGAGCGATGCCACCTGCACGTCGGCCTGCGCGGTGATCCCGTCCGTGTGCAGGCTGGTGAGCATCGACGTGACTCCCCTGGCCTTGAGGAAGTCGATCTGGCGGGTGAGCATCGCCGCCACGTCTGCCGCGGTTCCGGTTCGAAGCAGGTCCGAGACCGGATCCATGACCACGACTGCGGGGTCGAACTCACCGACGACCCTCTGCATGGTGAAGAGGTGTGCTTCGAGGCCGAGAAGGCTCGGCCGTGAACAGTGGATCTGGAGCAGGCCGGCGGCCACCCAGCGATTGAGGTCGATGCCGACCGAGGACATGTTCCGGATGATCTCTTCCTCGGACTCTTCGAAGGCGAAGTACAGCGCCCGGTCGCCATTGCCACACGTCTCGGCGCACAACTGTGCCGCCAGCGTCGACTTGCCGGTGCCGGGGGTGCCGCTCACCAGCACAGCGCTGCCCTTGAAGAACCCCCCGTCGGCGAGCATCGCATCCAGCCGGGCCACACCGGTCGAGACCCGCTCCACCGAGACGCTGTGCGGCAGCGCCCGGGACGTGACCGGGACGACCGACACACCGGTACTGCCGATCAGAAACGGGTACTCGTTCGTCCCGTGCAGCGACCCGCGGTACTTGAGGATCCGAAGCCGGCGCGTCGATGTCTGCTCCGTGACCCGATGATCGAGCACGATTACACAGTCCGAGACGTATTCCTCGATCCCGTGGCGGGTCAGCGTCCCGTCGCCACGCTCGCCGGTGATCACCGCGGTAACACCCCGCTCCTTTAGCCAAAGGAACAACCGCCGAAGCTCAGCCCGCAGCACGGCCGTGTCCGTGAACGCGCCGAACAAGGTCTCGATGGTGTCGATGACCACCCGCTTCGCGCCGATGGCATCGATCGCGGCACCGAGCCGCAGGAACAGTCCGTCGAGGTCCCAGTCGCCGACCTCGTCCATCTCCCGGCTCGGCACGTTCACATGGTCGATGAGGAGCTGGCCGTTCGCCTCGAACTGTGCGAGGTCGAACCCCAGCGAGGCGACATTCGCAGTCAGCTCGTCTGCCGACTCCTCGAACGCCACGAAGACGCCCGGCTCACCGAACTCGGTGATACCCCGCACCAAGAACTCCATGGCCAGAAGGGTCTTCCCGCAACCCGCCGGTCCGCACACCAACGTCGGACGGCCCCGTGGCAGTCCGCCACCGGTCACCTCGTCAAGCCCGAAGATCCCCGTTGGGGCCTTCGGCAACTCTACGAGCATCGCCATGGCTGACATCCTCTCAATGGGGAGGCGTCGAGCCAGGGTGTTCGGAGCGAAACATGTTCGCCCGACAAGGCGTCTCAGTTGGTCGTGCCCGACCGCGAACTCTTTGGGCGCACGCGGATCGTACACGGCAGGTCTCGAGATCTGGCCATCAGGTGCCGTGTACGAGGATGGGCGCCGGGGGTGGTGGGCTATCAGGATTGAACCCCCGACCCCTGTGCGTCATACAGAACCGCACCCGCTGCGACAGTCTGCCGAGGTGTGCTGCTAACGCAAGGACGTACTCAATGGGGGTGAACGCTCCAAGATCGTCTGCGGAGATCTACCGAGATCTGACCGCGTTGGCTGCCATTTTGGCCGCCAACGTCGGCGCTCTTGCGGTGCCGATCGCGCACGAGGAAAGAGCCGGTCCTCGACGCGGAGGTGCTCGACGTCCGCAGAAGCTCCCGCCCCCGGCGAGCATCAACATCGTGTGCGTCAGCCCGTGCCGAGGTCGTGGACCGAGGCGGATTCACCAGTCCACAACCCCACGGCCGACAGCGTCTCGGCCAGACCGACCCGGTCGCCGAACGACCTGAGCGGGTGGAGCCGACGTGGCCCGACCGCCCCGCCGCCGCCCTCGATCTTCATCCGAACCGCGCTGATACCGTGCAACTGTCAGGTGCCGAGTGGGAGCGTGGCTGAATCGACGCCAACCACGACGCTCGACGACGAGACGATCTGCGATGTCCACGTCTCGTGAGACATTTTTGGGCAACGGGTCAATCGCACCGTCAAGGGACTGCACTGTCCCCTCGCGAGGCTCGCAAAGACGTGGGCGCTATTCGCGGTCGCCCGGAACGCCAGGACCGCCAGGGTTCCAGGTCTCGAGCCCGAACAGGCGTGACTCGACGTCGGGCATCGTTGCCGACGGCCATCGCTCCGGGAATCGGATCCACCCGTCGACGACCTCGATCCAGCCGTCGTGCAAGAACTGCAACTGCAGTTGGAACCATGCCTCGACCGTGAGACCGGTACGGAGCACGATGCCGTCGGACTTGTAGGAATCGAACAGCAGGAGCTGACCGGATCGGTCAGTCACGTCGATCATCAGCGAGAGGCTGTCAAACTCGAGGATGGGAAGGCAGACACCGAGCCCATCGAACTCGGTGGACCAGTCGAAGAAGTCTGACCATCGGTTCTCTGGGTCGCGGCGATCCATGCGCCGCTCGATCGCTCCTGCGGTGTTCACGAGGTGGAACGGCGGGCAGAGCTCGCCATCGCGGATGTCTGCCCAGGGCCGTGTCCCGTTGTGGAGTCGCCAGACCTCGTCGAGGTCGGGCGGAACTCGGCCTGCGGCGGCGGCGACCGCAAAGATGTCATCGTCGCCGGCCGGCTGCTCGAGCTGGCGCACCACCTTCGCGCCCTGGTCGCTCAGTGCTGCGATGTAGCCGTCAAAGGGGGATTCGGCGCTCATCGTTCAACACACACGTTTCGTAGTCGGTGTCACCGCTGCGACGATATGGGCAAGGGAGTGACGATGAAGGTCTCTCCGTCGGTGACCTTGCACGAGCTGTAGAAGCGGGAGCGGTCGCCGCCCTGTGGTGACGACTCGTGCCCGGAGGTTTGCGCGAGGGAGGCACCGGTATTCAGGAACGCCGGTCGTCTCGACGAAGTGTCGATCGCGCTGCCAACGCCGGCCACGCCGAGCGCCCGTAGTGGGCCAACACGTCGGGCCAGCTCCACCTGTGGGGCCGTTGACACATCTGTCGGCGGGCAGGCCACCGCCTGCTCCGGCGCTCGGCCGCTCCGATGCTTCACACGTTGGCCGTGCCGGCCACACACCAGCTTCGGGCGCGAACAACCCGGTGCCGCTTCTACCGCTCGAGGCGCTGGATGGCCATTTCGGTTAGGCGAGTCGCCTCCTCGACAGCCTTGGCGTTCTCCAGGTGCGGGACCTTCGGGTACGCGTACGTGTGGCCGTTGAACGTCTTCTCGGCAAGGTCGAAATCGTCAAGCTCGATCGTTCCAGCCCAGACGGCGGTGCGGCTGCTGGCGTAGTAGATCGAGGCCGCGCGGGAGCGGCGGCAGCGCGCCGGCGGGTAGATGTTGACGTACTCCTCGCGCCGCTCACTGTCCGGGACCTCGACCGTGCAGTCGAGCGCGATGACCGCCTCGAGGTAGGCGATCACGTTCGGACGGAAGCGACTGGGCACCAGCCGATTGATCCGGTCGAGGACCTCCGCGGGGATCCCCGCTGACGCGGTGTCGATGTCGGTCGTCTCGACACGGACGGTCGCGCCGTCGGGTACGTCGATCGTGATCTTCAAGGTGATCGTGGGCATTCCGAGTACTCCCTGGTGTGGAATCAGTGTGGTGGTGACACTACAACGGTGTGATGTCAATGTCGACCTATTGTCACTGGTTGAGAGCTCCGAAGCCATCCCGCCCTCCGGCGGGGCGGATCACCTATACTCTCTACTTGTGAGTACTGAGTTGATCTGTGATTGGTGTGGCCAGGAGTTCGTACGTCAACATGCACGTGGTCCGGTGCCGAGGTTCTGTTCGGGTGCCCACCGGCAGCAGGCCCAGAAAGCGCGAGACCTCGGCAGGTTCCGAGCCGAGGCGACGGGCGAGCCAGTGGACCACGCCGTCGAGGAAGCACGAGTCCGGCTCGGCTCCACGTTCAACGTGGACGTGGCCGAGATCTCCCGGCGTCTGCTGGCGTCGTCCAACGTGGACACGGCCGAGATCTCCGGCCGCTTGCTGCCGTCGGTGATGAAGGGCGTCGACACCGGCGCGTTCGTGACGCCGGCCCTCAAGGGCATCGACATGTCGGGGGTGATGGCGTCGGTGATCCAGGACATCGACACCAGCGCCTGGATGCGCTCTGCGCAACTCGAGATCAACATCGGTGAGATCCTTCGGAGCCGCTACACGCGGACCTCGTCCTCGCCGCCCGCTACTCGTGGTGAGATGACAGAGGCCGAGGATTCGGTATCGACCGCTGTCGTTGAATCCGACCTCGAGATCGTGTTCGGGGCTTTCTGCGCGGCGCTCATCGTGTGGGCGGTCAGGGAACACACTCAGGATCTCGTCGTAGCGATCGTGCGCGAGGCCACCTTCGATGTCTTGTTCGCCATCCGACTCGTGCACGGGTGGATGCGGTCGTCGGATGCCGTCGGGATGGTCGTCGATGCCTACACGCTCACCACGATCGTTCGCGACGCAGCTCTCCTCGTGAGGAAGATCAGGTCGCGCGGCGACCCACCCGAGCCGTAGTTGCTACCCGACGTCCGGGCAGAAGTGGCGGTGGGCGATCCCCATCGTCGCCGCCATCTGCTCGGCCTTCGCCGGCTCGTCCGCGAAGGCGCTGACGATCTTGTCCACGACCTCGTCCTCGGTGAGGGTGCCGTCCTCTCGGAGCTCGCAGTACAGGTGGCCGAGCTTGATCACTTGGCCCCGCGTCAGCTTCTGTGTGATGAGGGGAGCCTCGATGTCCACCTCATCGAAGTACGCGTCATCAGGATCCCTGTGGCCACCGCGGGCGCAGCTCGCGACCAGCGCAGCGAACACGCACACAACCGCCATCCGTTGCCGAAGTCTCAAGTCGCCTCCTAGACCCAAGGTCTCTAGCCGCAGGGACGTTAGTCGAGTGGCCTGCGGGGATGGGGAGGTCATCGCGCCGGCTCGCATCCGCCGCTGAGTTCGGACGCCGACTTCGCGTTGCTCGCGAGGAAGCTGCCCTCAGCCAGATGGCCCTCGCCGAGAAGGCGGGGTTGCATTTCACCTACGTCAGCTCGGTCGAGCGCGGCGAGCGCAACGTCTCGCTCGAGAACATCCTTCGGTTGGCCGCAGCCGCTGGCGTGGACCCTGGTGAGTTGGTGGCGGGCCTCACACCGTCGCCCTGACTCGTCCGGCACCGGAGCGCGTCTTGGCGGTTCCGGACGCCGGTGGCCAAAGCCCGCGCCTACTGGGCGGCTCGGATCGAAGCGATCCGCTCGAGGAGTTGCGGTGCGGCTTGTTCGTACGTGCGACCGGACTTGATGGAGTTGCACATGAGGCAGCAGCTCGCCAGGTTGTCCGGCTCGTTCGATCCGCCCTTCCACTGGGGTGTGATGTGGTCGAGCGTCGCCGTCGCCTCGGTGAGCACTTCTCCGCAGTAGCGGCAGTGCCAGCCGTCCCGCTCAAACAGGGACACCCGCACCACAGGGTCCGAGAAGTGGTCGGCCAACGCCCGTCGTCGCCGGCGAGGCCATCGACTCCCTCACGGCCGGGACCTCGGCTGGCCGCTGTCTTGACCACGTTGGGCGGAGTTGGCGCAAGCGGTGCCTGGGGCTTGGTTCCGCTCGGGCTCGGCCTTGGCATCGGCGGCGTCGGATGGCTCGTGGTCCGGCGTCGCTGCCGACCAGGGGCC
>JAOBWO010000155.1 GCA_025463415.1 Acidimicrobiales bacterium
GCGCGAGCGCGCTGGCGGCGCCGATTCCGCGGCCGGCGCCGTTGACGAACGCCACCTGCCCATCCATCCGGAACATCTGCATCACGGTCATCTCGACATCCTCATCTCGTTCTCAGGGGTTCATCCAACGCGACAGCGACTCGATCACACACTCATCCGCACGGTCCTGGCCGTTTACGTCGTGCTCGATGACGATCGCCATCGTCGTCTGGATCCCGGCTTTGACGTCGGCGACCTCGACGAGCGTGGCTCGGCCGCGCACCCGGTCGCCCGCACGCAACGGTGTGCCGAGCTGCACCGCCTGGGTGCCGTAGTTGACCCCCAACGCATAGCCGCGCACCTCGACGATCTGGGGCAGGAACATGTTCGACAGGCTGATCGCGAAGTACGCGCAACCCGGGTCACCGGTGGCCGCGACGTAGTCGGCGATGCGCTCGTCGGTGATCTCGAACCACGCGCTGCATCCGAGCTCGGAGCCGATGGCGGCACGAACCGCGTCCTCGCCGTCGAGCACCGTCTGCGCGCTCATGACAACGACACGAGCACTGACGCTGCCTGAGCCATGATCCGCTCGATCAGCTCGGCGCAGGTGGGCAGATCGTCGATGACGCCGACCACCTGACCGCTGGCCATCACCCCGCTGTCGACCTTGCCGTCGACCAGCGCCGCCTTGAGCAGCATCGGTGTGTTCGCCGCCATCAGCATCTGCGCCCAGCTGAGGTCCATGCTCTTGCGCATCGCGAGACCCTCGCTGAGCATCGAGCGGATCGGCGTGTGGGTCAGCTTCTGGAACCGCAGCGCGTTCAACGCAGCACGCGGCAGGGCCAGCAGCTTGCCGCTACCACTCTCCAGCTGGTTGACGAGGTCGGTGTTCAGCACTCGGTGCGGCACGCCGTCGACCTGCTTGCTGACGGTGGTGTCGGTGACGGCCTTGGTGAGGTAGAAGTCCTTGACCGACTGCGGAACGGAGGAGTCGCTGGTCAACAGGAACCGGGTGCCCATCGCGATGCCGGCCGCGCCATAGGCGAGTGCGGCAACCAGGCCGCGGCCGTCGAAAAAGCCCCCGGCTGCGATCACGGGAACCTTGCCGGCCACCGCATCGACCACCTGGGGCAGCAGGATCGTGGTGGGCACGGAACCGGTGTGCCCGCCCCCTTCGCCGCCCTGGACGAGGACCGCGTCGACACCCCACTGCAACACCTTCTCGGCGTGCCGCTTGGCGCCGATCGAGGGGATGACCAGTGCCCCGCCGTCGTGCAGCCGGGAGATCAGCACCTCCTTCGGCGCCTGCGCGAACGACGCGACGCGTACGCCTTCGTCGATCAACAGCGCGACCCGGTCTCCGATGTCGGCCGCGTCGGCTCGGAGGTTGACGCCGAACGGCTTGTCGGTGCGGCTCTTGACCTCGGCGATGGCCGACTTCAGCTGGGCGAAGTCCATCGTCGCGCTGGCGAGGATGCCCAGCCCGCCGGCCCGAGAGGTCGCGCTGGTCAGCTTCGCTCCCGCCACCCAGCCCATGCCCGTCTGGATGATCGGGTACTGGATGCCGACGAGGTCGCACAACGAGGTGTGCAGCGGATCACCCACCTCAGGACACCTCGCGATGGCGCAACCCGCGCGGGTCGAGGCGGTCGATGACCGCCTGCTCCTCGGACGTCGGCGCGCGGCTCTCCGGCACATCGGCGGGGATGACGAGCTCGAAGCCGGTGGCCTCCTGCACGTCGACGACGGTGACGCCGGGGTGCACGCTGACGAGGCGCATCGAGTGGTCGGGCGTCTCGAAGTCGAGCACGGCGAGGTTGGTGATGACTCGCGGCAGCCGGTGGTGCCGGCGCGCGGTCTCGCTGAGCCCGGCGACGCTGTCGTAGCCGAGGCCGCTGACCATGTCGACCTTCGGCACGAAGACCTTCGTGGTGTGCTTTGGGATGAAGAAGCTCGTCGCGTGGCTGATCGTGTTGCCGGGGCCGCCGCGCACACCGAGCAGCTGAGCCTTGGGCTTGTCGAACGAGCCGATGATCGCGATGTTCGTGTTGCCGAACCGGTCGATCTGGCTGGCGCCCATCATCACGTGACGGCGACCGCCCCACACCGTGTCGAACACGCTGCGGAACGGGATCCAGCCCTCGATCACCTTGTCGGTGCCGCCGATCGGCAGCTCGTTGCCGACGAAGAACGCCTCGCCGTCGCTGACGAGGAGATCCGGTTCGAAGGTGCTGCGCGCGGTGCGTGCGGCGAGCGTCTGGATCGTGCCCATGCCGCTGGCGAAGATCTCACCGTCGCCGCGGAAGGCCTCGGCGGCGGCGATGACGATCACGTCGGCGAGTGCCGGGCCCGTCGATGTCTGGCTGTCGCTCGTTGCTGCATCGCTCATGACTCTGCCCTCCAGGCGCTGACGGCGGCTCGGTAGTCGGCTTCGCTGCCGGACAGGAACCGCTGCTGGAAGGCGGCCCAGTCGTCAGCGTTCGCGGCGGCCGTGGCGTACGCCTTCTGGAACTTCTCGTCGCGGCCGTAGTCCGGCTCGCAGGTGGTGAAGTGGGCACCGTCAGGTGCCTCGATGACGCCGTCGACCATGCTGCGGTTGATCTTCAGGGTGTGGAACGAGGCCTCCTTCAGCAGATCGGCGGAGTCGACGACCTTCTCGCAGCTGAGGAAGCGGTGGCCGGGCTCGCAGGCGCCGAGGAAGAGGTCGTCGAAGTAGAGGTCTGGCCCCAGGAACTGCGCGTTGCCGCTGGCGTCGCTGCGGTTGAGGTGCACGAACGCAGCGTCGAGGCGGATCGCCGGGACCGCGAGGAGCTCCTCACCATCGGCGTA
>JAOBWO010000124.1 GCA_025463415.1 Acidimicrobiales bacterium
TGACGCTTCGTCAGAAACGGAGCGGGCGTGCCACGCTGTCGCCATGACGGACGCCTCCTCCACCGATCAGCAATCACCGCTCCGCTTCGACGGGCAGGTCGCCGTGGTCACCGGAGCCGGCCGCAACATCGGGCGCGCGTACGCCTTGCTGTTGGCCTCGCGTGGGGCGAAGGTGGTCGTCAACGACCTCGGCGTCGGCATCAGCGACACCGACGGGCTCGTCGATGCACCAGCCGTCAACCCAGCCGAAGAGGTCGTTGCCGAGATCCGCGCTGCCGGCGGCGACGCGGTGGTCGACCAGAGCTCGATCGTCGATCCGTCCGGTCCGGTCATCGCGACTGCGATCGAGGCGTACGGTCGCGTCGACATCGTCATCAACAACGCCGGTGTCGTGCGTCAGGCGCCGGTGGCCGACTACACCGACGAGAAGTGCCGGGCGATGACCGGCACGCACATCCTCGGCACGATGCACGTCACCCGCGCCGCGTGGCCGCACATGATCGCCCAGGGCGGCGGGCACATCGTCAACCTCTCCAGCGGCTCGGGCCTGATCGGCATCGCGAACATGACGATGTACGGCGCGGTCAAACTCGGCGTCGTCGGTCTGACTCGTGCCTTGGCGGTCGAGGGGCGGCCGCACGGCATCGTCGTCAACGTCGTCGCGCCACAGGCCAGCGTCCGCGGCAACGACTTCGGCCGCTTGAAGTGGACGCCGGCGCTGGCCGAGTGGCTGTCGCCGGAGCAGATCAGCGGGCTGGTCGCCTACCTCGCGCACACGTCGTGCACGACCACGGGTGAGCTGTTCAACGCCGGTGGCGGGTTGATCTCGCGCGTCGTGCTGGCGTCGTCCGAAGGCGTT
Organism: Acidimicrobiales bacterium; assembly: GCA_025463415.1. Taxonomy (GTDB): domain Bacteria; phylum Actinomycetota; class Acidimicrobiia; order Acidimicrobiales; family Ilumatobacteraceae; genus WLMZ01. Next base: position 860 of record JAOBWO010000124.1, read on the forward strand.
GCAGAGCGGCCGATGACGCCCGAAGCGGTGGCCCGGCACTGGGACGAGATCATGCAGCAGCCCGTGGTCGAGATCCCTGCCGGCCGCCCCTTCGGCGTGAAGATGATGCGGGGCTACCAGCCCTGACCCGGAGATCTCACGTAGGCACGAGATGTCATCGTGAGGATGACATTTCGTACCGGCGTGGATCGCAGGCGTGGTGGGTCAGGCCGCCTGGCCGAGCGTCTGAACGTCCAGCTCGACGATCGTCGGGTGGCCTGCGTCGAACGCATCGATGTCGTCGGCCGGCGTGGCGGGGTTGCCGTCGCACGCGGTGGGCGCTCCGAGCTGGCGGCCGTTGTCACCGGTCGCGAGCGGCACATCGGAGACGGTCGGCAGGGGGGCGACACCGACCGGGCACGTTGGCACGTTGATCGAGGTGAGCAGTGCTCCGCTGCCGTTGGCGTAGTCGGCGATGTGGGCGTCGAGGAAGGCGCTCAGCACGGCGACGCTCGACGGGAAGTCGAAGTCGACGCCGTCAGCAGGGAAGCCCTGGCTGATCGCGACGGCGAAGATGCCCTGGCGAGCGGCGGTGGCTGCGGCGCCGACCGTGCCGGAGATGACCGTCAACGGGCCGTAGTTCTGGCCGAGGTTGGAACCGGAGACCACGAGGTCTGGCTGGTAGCCGCTGGCGAACGCGGCGTTGACCGAGTCGGCGGGGAAGCCCTCGACGGCCTTGGCGGGATAGCCGCTCTTGGTCATGACGTCGGTGATGTTCGTGGCCCCGCCGGGTGTGCTCTTGTCGCCGGCGCCGCTCTGGTTGGTCAGCGGCGCCCACACCGAGACATGGACATCGGGGCGGGTGCGCAGGTACTCGACCACGGCGTCGATCCCTGGCGCGTCGTAGCCGTCGTCGTTGGTGACGAGCACCTCGAGCACCTTCGGCGCCGCGGTGGTCGTGGGTGCCTCCGTGGTCGTCGCGGCTTGCGTGGTCGCGACCTCGGTCGCCTCTGTGGTCGGTGCGTCGGTGGCCGCCGTGGTCGGCTCGGTCGCGGGGATCTCGACGACGTCCTCGACCGTCGAGGTGTCGGTCACGCCCGTGGTGGCCGGGGCATCCGTCGCGGCCACCGTGGCCGCTGCGGCGGACGTGGTGGCGGCCGACTTCGAGTCACTGCTGCACGCAGCGACTCCGATCGAGAGGAGCAGGACGGCGGCGGTAGCACGAAGGCGGATCACGGCCGCACGGTCTAGCAGAGGCAACAGGTTCGTCGAGTAGTCAGGTGGAGGCGGGCAGCTCCGACATCGCCTGGACCAAGGTGTTCCACGCGAGAGTCGCGCACTTGATCCGCACCGGGAACTTGACCACGCCCTGCAGCGCTTCGAGATCGCCGAGCTTGACGGCCTCGTCGGCGGCGAGGTCGTCACCGTCGCTGCTGAGGTCATCGACGCTCATCATCCCCTTGAACCGGCGGACAAGGGCGCGCACTTCGGCGAGGTCCTTGCCCTTCACGGCCTGGCTCATCATGCTGGCCGACGACTGGCTGATGCTGCAGCCCTGACCGGCGACCTTGATGTCGTTGACCTTGCCGTCGACGACGTCGAGGTAGACCTGGATCTCGTCGCCGCACAGCGGGTTGTGGCCCTCGGCGCGCACAGCCGGCGGGGCGAGCTCGCCACGGTTGCGGGGCGTGCGGTAGTGATCGAGGATGATCTCGCGGTAGAGGTCTTCGAGGCCAGGCATGGTGGACCTTTCGTCAGCCGTGTCGATGTGACCGGTCAGAAACCGAAGATATCGCTGGCGCCCTCGAGCGC
>JAOBWO010000388.1 GCA_025463415.1 Acidimicrobiales bacterium
AGCCCCGTGAAGCACCAGCCGACCGACACGGTCCACCGCGTCACGTGTCCGCTGTTCGAATGCATGTGCGGGCTCGACATACACGTGGCCGCGCCCAGCGCGGATCCGTCCGAATCGCAACGCGTCACGCTCGTCCGCGGTGCGAGGACCGACGTGTGGTCGAAGGGCTACATCTGCCCGAAGGGCTCGGCCCTCGGACACCTCCACGAGGATCCCGATCGGCTGCGCGTGCCGATGGTACGCGACGGCGAGGTGTGGCGTGAGGTCACGTGGGAGGAAGCGTTCCAGCGCTGCGAGGAGCTGATCCACCCGATCATCGAGCGCGACGGGCCCGGTGCCTTCACCGCGTTCGTGGGCAACCCGGCCGGGCACAGCTACTCGCTGTCGCGGTACCTGAGCCAGATGATCCTGCCCTCCGGGATGCCGCACATCTACTCGGCCGGCACCGTCGATCAATGGCCGAAGAACGTCACGAGCATCCTGCTGTACGGCAACCAGTGGATGATCCCCGTGCCCGACGTGTCGCGCACCGACTACTGGCTGCTGATGGGCGGCAACCCGCACGCCTCCGGTGGCAGCCTGATGGCCCAGCCGGACGTGCTCGCCGAGATCGAGGCCATCCGCTCCCGTGGCGGCAAGGTCGTGGTGATCGACCCTCGCCGCACCCGGACCGCCGACGTCGCCGACGAATGGATCGGCATCCAGCCCGGCACCGACGCGGCCTGGCTGATGGCGATCATCAACGTCTACTTCGAGCGGGGCTGGATCGATCTCGGGCATCTGGCCGGCATGGTCGAGGGCGTCGCCGAGCTGCGCGAGGCATGTGCAGAGTTCACACCGGAGGCCGTCGCGACGTTGACCCGCATCGACGCCGAGACCACGCGACGCATCGCGGCCGAGATCCACGATGCCACCGCCGCCTCGATCTACGGCCGGATCGGGCTGTGCAACCAGGAGTTCGGCACGTTGGCCTCGTGGTTGGTCGACGTGCTGGCCATCGTCAGCGGCCACTTCGACCGGCCGGGCACGCTGATGTTCGCCAATCCGATCCCGTTCCCGCTGGCGTGGCTGCCGAGCACCAAGGCCAACGGCATGCCGTCGTTCGGACGCTGGCACTCGCGGGTCCGGGGCGCGCCCGAGGTCCTCGGACAGGTGCCCGCCTCGTGCCTGGCGGAGGAGATCGCCACGCCCGGTCGCGGACAGATCAAGGGCTTGATCAACGTCGCCGCCAACCCGGTGCTGTCCGTTCCCGATTCCGCGCGACTGGAGGAAGCACTCCCCGAGCTCGAGTGCATGATCGCGATCGACACCTACCTCAACGAGACCACGCGCCACGCAAACGTGATCCTCCCCGGGCCGTCGCCGATCGAGACGCCGCACTTCGACGAGCTGCTGTGGGGATTCGCGGCACGCTCGGTGGGCAAGTGGACCGATGCCGTCTTCCCGCTCGACCGCCCGGATGAGTGGGAGATCCTGATCCGCCTCGGCCTGATCATGTCCGGCAAGCACGACGCCGACACCGACGTCGCCGCAGTCGACGATCAGTGGTTCACGATGCTCTGCTACGCGAAGGGCCTCGATCCGGCGAATGTCTTACCGCTGTACAAGTCGGGCGGCCCCGAGCGGATCATCGACTGGTCGATCCGCGTCGGACCCTTCGGCGACGGCTACGGCACGCGGGAAGGGCTGACCCTGGCCGACTTCAAGGCGGAGCCGGACGGCATCGATCGCGGCCCGGCCATCAGCCGAGCGGCAGAGATCGTGTGCACGCCCGACGGCAAGATCCACCTCACCCACGAGTACCTCCTCAGCGACATCCCGCGCCTGCGCCAGCGGCTCGCCGCACCGGTCGACGGCCTGGTCCTCGTCAGCCGGCGGCACCTCCGCTCGAAGAACACGTGGCTGCACAACGTCAGCGTCCTCGTCAACGGCAAGGAGCGATGCACGTTGATGATCAACCCGGCTGACGCGGCGCGGCTCGGTGTGGCCGACGGTTCGGTGGCACGGATCAGCTCGACGGCCGGCAGCATCGTCGTCCAGGCCGAGATCACCGAAGAGATGCTCAGCGGGATCGTCTCGCTGCCCCACGGTTGGGGTCACGACAAGGCCGGCACCCGCCTGTCGATCGCGCGCGAGCACGCCGGCGTGAACAGCAACCTGCTGGCCCCCGGCGAGTTCGTCGACGCGCTCTCGGGCAACGCTGCCGTCAACGGCATCCCGGTCGAGGTCGCGCCGGCCTGAGCCGGTCCACTCGCCTTCGATCCGGGGTCAGGCGGCGAGCAGGCGGTCGACCAGCGTCTGCAACGACTCGCGGAAGTCGGGCAGGAGGTCGAGCCCGGACATCCTCAACACCGCGTTGTCGAGCACGCTGTTCGCGGGCCGCTTCGCCGGCCGCGCGGGCTGGAGGTCGGCGGTCGAGATCGGTGAGACCATGTCCGGCGACTTGCCCATCGCGGCGACGACGGCCCGGGCGAACTCGAACCAGCTCACCGCACCCTGGTTGGTGACGTGGATGATGCCGGAGCGCCGATCGACGGCGAGGCGGCGCAGCATCGGGGCGAGATCGGCACACAACGAGGGATGTCCGATCTGGTCGTCGACGAACGCGAGCGAGTCACGTTCGCCCGCCAGGCGCATGATCGTCTTGACCATGTTGTTGCCGTGCTGTCCGCACACCCAGCTCGTGCGCACCACCGTCGCACCGGCGCCCAGTGCCAGTGCTTCGTGCTCGCCGGCCAGTTTGGACGCCCCGTAGGCGGATGCGGGAGCGGTGGCGTCCCACTCCGTGTACGGGCCGACCTTGGTGCCGTCGAAGACGTAGTCGGTGCTGATCGAGACGAGGTGCGCATCGGTTCGATCGCACGCCTCGGCCATCCACCGCACGGCGAGCGCGTTGTCGGTGTAGGCGCGATCGAGGTCGCTCTCGCATGCGTCGACCGCCGTCCACGCCGCGCAGTGGATGACTGCGTCGGGGCGCAGCGAGGTGACCGCGCCGAGCACCGCGTCGCGGGACGTGACATCCAGTACCGCACGGTCGAAGCCGTGGACCTCGTTGCCGGCTGCCTGGCAGGCGAGCACGGTGTCGTGGCCGAGTTGGCCACCGGCGCCGGTGACGAGGATGCGGGTCACGTCAGAACTGGGCTTTGGTCTTGAGGGGTTCCCACCAGTCGCGGTTGGTGCGATACCAATCGACGGTCGCGGCGAGCCCGTCGACGAGGTTGTGCTCGGTCTTCCACCCCAACTTCGTGATCTTGTCGTGGGTGATCGAGTAACGGCGATCATGCCCGAGCCGGTCCGCGACCGGGGTGATGAACGACTCGTCCCGCCCGCACAGCTCGAGCAACCGGTAGGTGATCTCTTTGTTGGTGACCTCGTTGCCGGCACCGATGTTGTAGATCTCCCCGACCGTGCCCTGCTGCAACACCAACAACGCCGCCGTGTTGTGGTCATGGACATGGATCCAGTCGCGGACGTTGCCACCATCGCCATACAACGGGACCTTGTGGCCGTCGAGCAGGTTCGTGGTGAACAACGGGATCAACTTCTCCGGGAACTGGAACGGCCCGAAGTTGTTGGAGCACCTCGTCACCAACACCGGCAGACCATGCGTCGTGAAGTACGAGAGTGCAATCAGATCCGACCCGGCCTTCGCCGCCGAATACGGCGAGCGGGGACCCAACGCATCGGTCTCCGTGAACGAACCCTCCTCGATGCTGCCGTACACCTCGTCCGTGGAGATGTGCACGAACCGCGACACCTCCAACTGGCGGGCGACATCACACAACACGTTCGTCCCGAAGCAGTTCGTCCGCACGAACGAATACCCGTCCTTGATCGAGCGATCGACATGGGTCTCCGCCGCGAAATGCACCACCGCGTCATGACCCTGCATCGCGGTCAACACATCGTCCTGATCACAGATGTCGCCCTTCACGAAACGACACCGCTTGTCATCCACGACATCGCGGATGCTCTCCAAGTTCCCCGCATACGTCAACGCGTCATACACCGTCACCTCGTCGTCGGTGTTGTCCAACACGTAGCGCACATAGTTCGAACCAATGAACCCGGCCGCGCCGGTCACGAACTGCTTCACACCATCACCTCAGGTCCGCATCTTCCAGTACGGCCGGCGACCAGCCGGCAGATCCGCACGCAACGGGTTCGCCTGATCCCGCTCCGACAAGATCGGATCCATCACACCCCAATCAGCGTCGATCGCCGGGTCATCCCACGCCACACCCAACTCGTCCTGCGGGTTGTAATAGCCATCCACCAGATACGTGATCGTCATGTCCGTCAACGCAGCAAAACCATGCGCAACACCCGGCGGGATGAACAACCCGAAATGGTTCTCACCCGACAGATCCAGACACAACGTGTTCCCATCCGTCGGACCACCCTCACGCAGATCATGCAACACCACCCGCGCCGTCCCGAACGGCACATACCAGTAATCCGCCTGATGCAAGTGATAGTGCAAACCCACCACCGCACCCTCACGACGATTCCCACGATTGCCCTGGATCATCTCCCGACCATTCGGGAACCACTCCCGCCGAT
>JAOBWO010000432.1 GCA_025463415.1 Acidimicrobiales bacterium
CGATCCCGTTCACGGGCGCCGGGCTGACCGCCACCTACATCCTGCACCTTCCGCCTGCGGTCGCCGGCGGCCACCCGTTGCCCCTGGTGCTCGACCTGCACGGGTACAGCGAGCCGGCTGCCATCCAGGTGGTGCAGAGCGGGTTCACAACGCTCGGCGACACGGCGGGCTTCGTCACCGCCTTGCCCCAGATCGATCGTCCCGTGCCGCGATGGGACTCCAACGTCGGCAGCGACGACGGCAAGTTCCTCGGCGCGCTGCTCGACCAGATCGAGGCGACGGTCTGCATCGACACCAATCGCGAGTTCGTGGCCGGACTTTCAAACGGGGCGTTCATGACGTCGATCGTGGCCTGCGACCTCAGCGACCGGATCGCAGCCGTCGCGCCGGTCGCCGGCATCCAGGCACCCGACGACTGCGCGCCCACGCGCGCCGTTCCGGTGATCGCCTTCCACGGCACTGCGGACACGTTCGTGCCCTACACCGGTGGACTCGGCTCCTCGGTGGCTTCACTGCCGAGCGCCGATGGCACCGGCACGATCGGAACCATCGGTACCGGTACGCCGTCGAGCGATCCGGTGTCGCAGGGGCCATCGGTCCCTGATCGGGCATCGACGTGGGCGGTCCGCAATGGCTGCGCCGCCTCGCCGACCGAGGAAACCGTCGCCGCCGACGTGACGCTGTTGCGCTACGACTGCCCCGCGGGCGCCGAGGTGGAGCTGTACCGGGTCGAGGGCGGCGGTCACGCGTGGCCAGGCAGCGCGTTCTCGGTGCAGATCGAGTCGGTTGTCGGCAAGACGACGTTGTCGATCGACGCGACAGAGTTGATCTGGGAGTTCTTCACGGCGCATCCGCTTCGTCACTGAGCCTGCCTGCGGCGTCGCTACCGGGATTCGCGATCGGCCAAGATGGCGCATGGCCCGACGTGTCCCACTGACCGGCGACGAGAAGGAATGTCTCGTTGTCAGCCTCGATCGACATCGCGATGTCGTGCTCTGGAAGATCCGTGGGCTCAAGGACGAGCAGCTCCGGCGTCCGATGACACCGACCGGCACGACGCTGCTCGGGCTCGTCAAACACCTCGCGGCCGTCGAGTACGGCTGGTTCTGCGAGACCTTCGGGCATCAGCCGGAGGACTCGCCGTTCGACGAGGACGATCCCGACGCCGACCTGCGCATCGAGCCGGGCGAGACCACTGCTGACGTGATCGCCTACTACGCACGAGCGCGAGCCGCTGCCGACGAGGTGATCACCGCGCTCGACGTCGACGCGATCGGCACGTCGTGGATGGGCGAGCCGGTGTCGATGCGGTGGGTCCTGATCCACATGATCGAGGAGACGGCGCGCCACGCGGGGCACATGGACATCCTGCGCGAGCTGATCGATGGTGCGACCGGCGATCACGACCGAGCGTGACAGCGACCGCGCGGCCCACGATGGGGCGGCTCACGATGCGGCGGCTGACGATGGGGCGGCTCAGGGTTGAGCCGGCGAACGGCTCTGGCCGGCATCCTCGGCTTCGTTGCGGCGGCTCAGCCGGCGGAGCTGGCGCGCGAACGACGGGTCGCTCATCGCCAGCGTCGCGGCAGCGAAGCGCGAGGTGACCTCGAGCTTGCGCAGGATCTGCTTGACGTGCGACTTCACCGTCTCGCGGCTGATGTAGAGGGCACCGGCGATGGCGGGGTTGGTCAACCCCTCCGCGATGAGCGCCAGTACCTCGCTCTCCCTGGCGCTCAGCCCCACCGACGAGAACGGCCAGTCCTGCCGGGTCGGCGCAGGTGTGTGCGTGGTCTCGTCGACGACGATCTCGCCGGCGGCGATGCGCCGGATCGAGTCGGCGAGGTGCCGGCCCATCACGCCCTTCCACAGGTAGCCCGAGACCCCACGTCGCAGCGCTTCGGCGACGACCGAATCCGCGAACGTGAACGTGAAGATCGCGACGTGGTCGGCGCGCGCATCGGCGATCACCTCGTCGAGCTCGGTCCACGGCATCCCGTGACGACCGTAGGTGTCGTAGAGCGCGACCTGGACGTGGCGGTCGAGGTGCACGTCGCCAACGGCCGTGTCGATGACCGCGATGTCGGGGAACGGCGCGAGCATCTCTGCGAGGCCCCTCACGACGATGTCGAAGTCGTTCATCAGGGCGACCGTGATCGGCGTGGGCACGCCGTGAGGATAGACCGCGATCTCGATGGCGGTCAGCTTCACGTCGATGTTGGCGCGCGCCGCCTTCGAGTACGGATCCGCTCGGCCAGCACGTCGAGATCATCGAGCATCTCCTCGGCCAGGCGTTGCTCGGCCTCGAAGTAGCGCTGGCTCCAACGGCTCACGAGTGCCGGGTACTCCCAGCCCTTGGTGGCCGCCGCGCTCACGGAGGCGTGGGCCGCCTCCTCGGCGAGCGCCGCCGAGTTGTCGCGGTGCTCTGCCACCATCTCGCGCAGTCGCGCCGGATCGGCGAGGTGGCCGAGCCACGCGCGCAGCGCGACCCCGTGCTTCAGCATCGGTGGTTCGACCGGTGCGTGTTGGACCCAGCTGCGGATGGCCAGCCGCCCGGCGGGCGTGATCGCGAACAGCCGCTTGTTGCGGAGATCATCCTGCGCAGCGATCCGGGACGTCACGAAGCCGAGCCGCTCGAGGCGCTTCAGCTCGGCGTAGATCTGGCTCGAGGCCGGGCTCCAGTAGAAGAACCGGAGTGAGTTGTCCGCCCACTTCTTCAGGTCATAACCGCTGAGCTCACGCTCGAACGACAGCAACCCGAGCACCGCCCACGCCGTCGGAGGCAGCTCCTGCGGCGATGCAGCTGCGGGTGCTGTGCTGCTCACCGGCCGACGTTCCCCTGTGCGGGCGGTCCCGATGTGAGTGGTCCAGATGCGACCGGTCTAGATGTGAGCGGTCCAGATGTGAGTGGTCGCGGTGTGAGTGGTGGCCCGGCCGCGCTGCCACCATCGACCACCAGCTCGGCGCCGGTCATGTACGACGATGCGTTGGACGCGAGGAACAGCACGACGTCGGTCACCTCGCTCGGCTGTCCGGAGCGACCGAGCGGGAGGTGCGCGAAGCGCGCTCCGCCGAGGCCGGTTCGGTCGGGTGGCAGCATCGACGTCTCGATGGCTCCGGGGAGCACGATGTTGACCCTGATGCCGTCGGCGCCGAGCTCGTTGGCGGCGGTGCGGCTGAGCCCGCGCACGCCCCACTTCGATGCGCCGTACGCGCCGTGCCACCCCAGACCTGTCGTGCCGGCCAGGGAGCTGATGTTCACGATGGATCCGCCACCACGGGCGCGCAGCGGCGCGATCGCGGCGCGGATCCCGAGGAACGTGCCGAGCAGGTTGACGTTGAAGGCCGTGGTGAACCCGGCCACCGTCTCGTCCTCGATCGCCTTCGTCCAGTGCACGCCGGCGTTGTTGACGACGATGTCGAGGCCGCCGAACGCGTCGACCGCCTCGGCAACGACGCGCGCCCAGTCGTCTTCGCTGCTGACGTCGTGATGCGTGAACCGGCTCGCATCACCCAGCTCGACGGCGAGCTCGCGTCCGCTGTCGTCGGCGCGGTCGGTGAGCATCAGCCGCGCACCCTCGGCGACGAAGCGCCGCGCGTGGGCCGCACCCATGCCGCCTGCGGCGCCGGTGATGATGGCGACCTTCCCGTCCAGTGCTCCCATCGCATGTCCCCCTTGACGTCGTGGAATAGTTCTAATAGAACTATTACTACTCGACGTGTCAAGTCCCAGGGGACTTCGACCGTTCCGATCACCCGGGGGGTTCACCACGATGCGGTTCTCACTGATCTTCGAGGCGCAGATGAACGATGCGTCACCGGCCAACGAGCAGCGCGTGCTGCGCGACTGCGTCGAGCAGGCGGTGTTCGCCGAAGCGATGGGGTTCGACGCGATCTGGGCCGTTGAGCACCACGCACTCACGTGGTACTCGCACATGAGCGCTCCGGAGATCTTCCTCTCGTTCGTCGCGGCGCGCACCTCGCGTGTCCGCATCGGGCACGGCTGCGTGCTGATGCCGTTCGGGTTCAATCATCCCGTGCGCGTCGCGGAGCGACTGGCGATGCTCGATGCCCTGTCCGGTGGACGGGTCGAGGTCGGCGGCGGACGAGGAGCGACTGCACAGGAGACCGGGCTCTTCGGCGTCGACCCGGCCGACACCTACGCCGAGGTCGAGGAGACCCTTCGGATCCTCGCCCGGATCTGGCGCGAGGAGCGCTTCGAATGGCACACCGATCGCCTCGACGTCCCGAACCGGCCGATCACGCCGCGCCCCGCGCAGCTGCCGCACATGCCGATGCACATCGCGTGCACCAAGCAGGACACGGTGCGCCTCGCCGGCGAGCTCGGTGTCGGCGCACTGGTGCTCGGTTTCGGTGGTCCGGACGAGATCGCCGGGTTGCGCAAGATCTACGACGAGACCCTCGCGACGCGCACCGGCGATCGGTTCGTCAGTGACCACGCGAACGACCACTTCGCCGCGCTGTGCCCGACGATCGTGCTCGACGACAAGGCGGAAGCGTTCCGCATCGGCACCCGCGGCCAGCGCTTCTTCGCCGAGTCGATCCACCACTGGTACGGCACCGGCAATCCGCCATCGCTGGAGACCGACGACGGCGACAGCGTGGCGGCGATGCAGGCGGACATCAAGATCGTGTCGGCGCGCCTCCACGAGATGAACGTGCCCGTGACCCCGGCGGCCACCACCCTCTACACGCCGCCCGAGCACGCCTACGGCGACTGGCGCAACGCGATCGAGTACACCGAGCGGCTGGTCGATGCCGGGGCCGACGAGATCCTCTGCCTGTCCCAGATGGGAACGGTCTCGCACGAGGTGGGCATGGAGACGATCCGGCAGTGGGGCGAGCACGTGATCCCGCACTTCCGCGCCCAGGGCCTCTGAATGGGCCGGCAGTAGGGTCGCAGGATGACGACGTACGTGGCACTCCTGCGCGCCGTCAACGTCGGCTCGACGAACCGGATCAAGATGGCCGACCTGAAGGCCGCGTTCGTCGCCGCCGGCTGCGCTGACGCCGTGACCCACATCCAGACCGGCAACGTGATCTTCCGCGACAAGCGCTCGGCTGCGGCGGTCAAGGCTTTCGTCGAGGGGCTGATCGAGTCGGCGATGGGGTTGAGGATCACGGCCATCGTCCGCAGCGCTGCCGAGTTGACGGCCGTGACGACCTCGAACCCATTCGTCGATCACGACACCCGGAACATCTCGAAGCTGTACGTCGCGTTCCTCGACGCCGTGCCGACGAAGGCGGCCATCGAGGCGTTCGTCGCCTCGTCGATCGGCGACGACGAGGTGCACGTCCTCGGCCGAGAGGTGTACATCCGCTATGCCGTCGGTGCAGGGACGACCAAGCTGACGACGGGGGTGTGGAACCGCCTCGGCGTGCCGATGACGGCCCGCAACTGGAACGTCACGACGACCCTGGCCCGGCTCGCCACGGAGCATCGCTGATCGTCTCGCGCAGGGCACTGACGAGCAGCGTGCGCTCGACGGCGTGGACGCGCTCGGACAGCGTGTCGATCGTGTCGCCGGGTTCGATCGGCACGATGGCCGTTGCGATCGCCGGCCCGTCGTCGACGCCATCGTCGGGCACGAAGTGGACCATCACGCCGGTGTGGTCGATCTCGCCGAGCACTGCGGCGTCCAGCGCATGCTCGATCGCATGCGTGCCGGGGAACTGACCGGGCAGCGCGGGGTGGAGGTTGATCACCCGGTGTGGGAAGCGACCGAGGAACGGCATCGACAGCAGCCGCATCCATCCGGCGAGCACGATCAGATCCGGAGCCATCGCGCCGACCACAGCGGCGAGGCGTGCGTCGTACGTGGGCCGCGGCTCGCCGGGTTCCGGGGTGAGCACCGTGGTCGGCACGCCCTTCACCGAGGCCCGTTCGAGCGCGAATGCATCGCTGCGGTTGCACACGAGGCCGACGACGGATGCATCGAGCGTGCCCGCCTCGCTGGCGTCGACGAGCGCCTGGAAGTTGGATCCGTTGCCGGAGGCGAGCACCACGATGCGCGCGGTCACACCAGCTGCACCCGCTTGTCGCCGGCGACGATCGAACCGATGATCCACGTCGGCTCGCTGATCGAGTCGCGCAGCTCGGCGACGCGGTGCTCGGCAACCACCACGACCATGCCGATGCCCATGTTCACGGTGCGGTAGAGCTCCTCCTGGGGCAGGCCGGAGGCGACCTCTTCGATCAGCTGGAACAGGGGTGGCACGGGCCACGACCCGAGCGTGATGGCCGCGTCGCAGTTCGCCGGCAGGACCCGGGGCACGTTGTCGATCAGCCCCCCGCCCGTGATGTGGGCGAGGCCCTTGATCAGGCCGTGATCGACGAGTGGGCGGGCGAGGGCGTCGAGGTAGCTGCGGTGGGGCTGCAACAGCGCGTCGCCGAGCGGACGGTCGAGTGGTGCCGGCTGGGCGTCCAGCGGTAGCCAGTCGAACAGCTTGCGGATCAGCGAGTAACCGTTGGTGTGCGGCCCGGAGCTGAGCAGGCCGACGAGCACGTCGCCCGGGGCGATCGTGTCGAGGGGCAGCAGGCGATCGCG
>JAOBWO010000436.1 GCA_025463415.1 Acidimicrobiales bacterium
TGATCCCGGCGATCTTGGCGATCGCATACCACTCGTTCGTCGGCTCCAACGGCCCCGTCAACAACTCGTCCTCGGAGATCGGCTGATGCGCGTCACGCGGGTAGATGCACGACGACCCCAGATACAACAACTTGGTCACGTCCCACTGATGTGCGGCGTGGACCACCGTGCCATGGATCATCAAGTTGTCGTAGATGAACTCCGCCGGCCGCGTGCTGTTTGCCATGATCCCACCCACCGTGCCCGCCACCAGAAACACGTACTCAGGCCGATTCGCCTTGAACCAATGCGACACCTCCGCCTGATCACGCAGATCCAACTGATGACGCGACGCCGTCAAGATGTTCTCGAACCCAGCGTCCCGCAACCGCCGAACCACCGCCGAACCCACCAACCCCGCGTGGCCAGCAACATAGATACGTGAATCCAGCGACATCGTCATCTGGCACTTCCTCTGCAAGGTAGGGATCTGCTGGGAATGTATCGGCGCGTCCGTATGCGCACTGTAGGTGTTTCGTCAAGAGTTCACGGTCGCGCCCGAGCGCGTCACGGAACGGGCAGTTGGTTCAACCGCCGGCAGCTTCGCTATCCTGTCAGCGTTCTGCGGGTATAGCTCAGTGGCAGAGCGCTTGCTTCCCAAGCAAGACACGCGGGTCCGATTCCCGCTACCCGCTCCAGTACGTCAGAACTCGACGACCTCACGCACGACGGTCGATGAGCGAGGTGACCGACTCGTCCGTCTCGGGGATCGGCGTCGAGCACGCCTCCCAGAAGGTCATCGGTCGCGCGCTCCGTGGCACTGGTGAGGACGTCACCACGGTCAGCGCCGTGAGGAACATCGGATGCCGAGCGGCAGCCTCGCGACCGGCGGCGCTGCGGATCGCGGCACCGAGCAGGGCGATCGCTGACATTGCGCACCCGACCAAGGTGACCTGGTCGGTGTTCATCGTCTGCTGCCGTTGCCCCATTGCGTGCCTGCGTTCGTCTCGTGCTGGCTGGACCCTAGTGCACTTGACGAACGCTTGACACAGTGGACCAATCCCTCCCGTACGGGCGTGGGGCACGAGATCGCGCCGTTCACTAGGGTGGCGGCGTGATCCTGTCCGACCGCACGCTCCGCGACGAGATCGCCGCCGGGCGCATCATCATCGACCCCCTCGACGACAACTGCATCCAGCCGTCGTCGATCGACGTGAAGGTCGGCAACCTGTTCCGGGTCTTCCGCAACCACACGGCCGCCGTCATCGACGTCAAGATGGACCTCGAGGACCTCACCGAGCTGGTCACCATCCCCGAGGACGGCGTGTTCATGCTGCACCCGGGCGAGTTCGTGCTCGGCTCCACGTTGGAGCGCATCGGCGTGCCGAACAACCTCGTCGCACGCATCGAGGGCAAGTCCTCGCTCGGCCGGCTCGGGCTGCTGATCCACTCGACTGCCGGCTTCATCGACGCCGGCTTCGACGGGCACATCACGCTCGAGCTCAGCAACGTCGCCAGCCTGCCGATCACCATCTATCCGAAGATGAAGATCGGCCAGGTCAGCTTCGTGCAGATGACCACGCCGGCCGACAACCCCTACGGCAGCGGCGCACGCGGCAGCAAGTACCAAGGCCAGCGCGGCCCCACGCCGAGCCGCTACTTCGAGAACTTCCGCGACGCTGCTGCGTCCAGCTCGGCCGGCTGACCGCAACCGCGGTCGCGCCGGAAGCTGACGTCAGCCGTCGTCGAACTACTCGCCGGCCACCGGGGTGCTCAGTGGCGCCTGGGCCAGCCCGTTGGCACGGATCCGTTCACCGTTCTCGATCGCGTCGAGGAGGTGGATGGCGATGTCCGCGACCTTGACCTGGTCCTCTTCGGCGCCGGCGGCCTTCACGCCGTCGTCGAGCATGATGAAGCAGAACGGGCAGGCGGTGGCGACGCGTGACGCACCGGTCGAGATGGCCTCCATCGCCCGTTCGTCGTTGACCTTCGTGCCGATCGTCTCCTCCATCCACATGCGCGCGCCACCTGCGCCGCAGCACATGCCCTTGGTGCCGTTGCGGGGCATCTCGACGACCTCGATGCCCTTGATCGACGCGACGACCTTGCGCGGGGCGAGGTAGACGTCGTTGTGGCGACCGAGGTAGCAGCTGTCGTGGTAGGTGATCCGCTCCTCCAGCGTGGCCTGGCTGACATCCAGTTGGCCGCTGTCGATCAGGCTCTCGAGCAGCTGGGTGTGGTGGACGAGCTCGTAGTTCCCGCCGAGCTGTGGGTACTCGTTCTTCAAGGTGTTGAAGCAGTGCGGGCACTGCGTGATGATCTTCTTCACGCCCATGCCGTCGAGCATCTCGATGTTCGGCATGGCCAGCATCTGGAACAGGTACTCATTGCCGCTGCGGCGCGCAGAGTCGCCCGTGCACATCTCCGACGGGCCGAGGATGGCCACGCTGATGCCTGCTCGCTTGAGCAGCTTCGCCATCGACTGTGTGACCTTCTTGTTCTTGTCGTCGAACGAACCTGCGCAGCCGACCCAGTACAGGTACTCGGCCTCGAACGGCTCACCCGGATCGACGACGGTGACGTCGAGGCCCTTGGCCCAGTCGCCACGCTCGCCCTGGGCCATGCCCCACGGGTTGCCCTGGTTCTCCATCGCGCGATAGGCGTTGCCGAGCTCTGCCGGGAAGTTGCTCTCCATCAGCGAGAGGTAGCGGCGCATGTCGAGGATCTTGTCCAGGATTTCGATGTTGACCGGGCAGATCTCGTCGCACGCCTTGCAGCTCGTGCATGCCCAGATCTCCTCGGCCGTGATCCGCTCGAACAGCGAGTTGCTGGAGATCTTGATCTCACCGTCCATGCCGATCGGCGGGGAGACGTGTTTGGCCGCAGTCGCGGCCATGACCTCA
This sequence comes from Acidimicrobiales bacterium, assembly GCA_025463415.1. Taxonomy (GTDB): domain Bacteria; phylum Actinomycetota; class Acidimicrobiia; order Acidimicrobiales; family Ilumatobacteraceae; genus WLMZ01. Next base: position 2,883 of record JAOBWO010000436.1, read on the forward strand.
CCGGTCTTGAGCACGATCTCGCGTGGGTCCAGCGGCTTGCCGGTGGCGTGCGCCGGGCAGACGCTGGTGCACCGACCGCACATCGTGCAGGCGTCGGTGTCCAGCAGTTGCTTCCAAGTGAAATCTTCGACGACCGACGCGCCGAACGTCTCCAGCGACGTCTCGGTCAGGTTGGGCATCGCCTTCATCGCACCCTTGGGACGATCCTTGTCCTTGAGGTACATGTTCAGCGGTGAGGTGAACATGTGGCGCAACATCGTCACCGGCAAGATGGCGAGGAAGACGATGAACGCCAGCACGTGGAGACCCCACGAGGCTTGGTGCCAGATGTCGAGGGTGTGCGCGGAGTGGCCCGTGAACAGGTTGCTGACGGGGTAGCCGATGAAGCTCCACTTCTCGAAGCTCGGCTGATCCTGTTGGGCGATGCGCACGCCTTCGGCGAGGAAGCCGCTGATGCCGATCGTGAGGAACGTGCCGAGGATCAACGCGTGCTCGGGCTTGGTCTTGATCCGGATGCGGTACGGGCGCTGGATGTAGCGACGAGCAATCGCGAACAGCAGGCCGCCGACGAAGACGAGCCCGGCGAGGTCGCCGACGAAGGCATACCCCATGTAGGTCCGGCCGTGGAGGAACTTCAGCTTCGGTGGCAGCTGGTGGTCGACCTCAAGCACAGTGGTGACACCGAGCAGGACGAGGAAGCCGAAGTAGATCATCGAGTGCATCAGCCCGGCGGCGGAGTCGCGCAGGAGGGTGCGCATGTAGACACCGGCGCGGAAGTCGGCCAGCCGGCGCTTGGCGTTCTTCGGGGTGGTGCGGCGGCGGTCCGGACCACCACGCTCCCAGTTGCGGACACGATCGGCGAATGCGAACGCGCCCCAGAGGATGAGTGCCGGCACGACCGTGTAGAACGCGATCTGCAGCGGGCCGGGGATGCCGCTGAACGTCTCGCGCGTGATCTCGCTCTTGTCGTGCCACTTGGTGATCAGCGGGATGATGCCCGAGGTCACCGTGAAGATCGCCATGAAGATGCCAATCGTGATCACCAGTTGGTGCGGCTTGAAGCGCTTCGGAGTTTTGTCCGGCGAAGGTGTGGTCGCGTGAGTGCTCATGACGGTCGAAACACTAGTTCCCCCTTGGTGGCGCAAGCCCATTGTTGACGGAGGCCACAATGGGCCCGTGAATGTTGCGGGGCAGCGGCCAATGGCGTCCGAATCGACATCTCGTCTGGTGCACGTCGCGATGATCGTGCTGCTGCTGGGCCTCGTGATCGCCTGGAGCGCGGCGGGAAGCGCGCACGAGGCCGCGACCGCGACGGCACGGAGCAGTCGCGACGCTGTCGACCACACGCTTGCCTTGGCGGACGCGGCGGCCACGCTGGGCGCGGAGGTCGAGATGTCCGTGGGAGCGCTGATGGAGAGCACGACAGCAGCGTCGAGCGCTTCGCAGATCTCCGGTGTCATCTCGCAGCAACTGCGCGCGCTCATCGACGCGCTGTCTGCCGTCCAGGGCCAGGACACGAAGGCGGTCGACGACGTGGTCAACGCGCTGTCCAACGCCGAGGCGTCCCTGCTGGAGACCGAGGGCGGGCTGAACGAGGCCAACGCCACCTTCACCAACGTCAGCGGGGGCATCACCAAGGCGGTGACCACGCTGA
>JAOBWO010000449.1 GCA_025463415.1 Acidimicrobiales bacterium
CAGTGTTCAGCCCCGCTCTTGTGACCCCCGGTTCAAATGCCATCGACCCCCTCGGGCATTTGGGCACACAAGAGCGGGCTGTTCTCCTCGCCCTGGCCGAAGACGCCGGGAAAGTGGTCAGCCGCCGAGAGCTCGCCCGCCGGATCGGCGTCGAGAACCTCAGCGAACGGCGCTGCGACTCGATCCTCGTTGGCGTTCGACGCGTGCTCGGCCCGGACGCGATCCGTACCGTACGCAGCCGTGGTTGGATGTTGCAGCCGAACGCATTGGGCTCGGTCCACGTGCCCGCCGCGATCACCTCCTGACGTTCGTCCTGGTGTTCGTCAAGGAAAGAGCACCCCGCACTTGAGAGTTCACTCTCCGTGAAAGGTTCTCACGGAGCGTGAGACTGCGCTACAGTGTCCACACCCGCATGATCGGACACCGGGGACAAGGAATGGGCGATGGACATCACTGACCTCCAACACGGGGCCCTGCTTCGCGGCAGCAACGTCGACACGACCGCCGCTCGCGAGCGGCGTCGCCAACTCCGGCTGCTCCGGATGGGCGTCGTCCTCGCGATCCCCCTGGTCTGGTTCTGGTACCGCGAGCTGAGCGGCGACCCGGTGCATCCCGGCGTTCCGGCCATCATCCGCGAGAGCCCCGAGCTGACCCTGCTCGTCGTGCTGCTCGGCATGATGGGTCTCCTCGCCCTGCTGCCGTACCTCGGTGCCGGCAAGTCCCCGCACACGCTGTTGCGGCCCTCCGACTCCTCGATCCGGCTCGCCGACGTCGTCGGCGCGGACAGCACCCGTCGGGAGGCGATCGACACGCTCAACCTGTTCCTGAACCACCAGACGTTCGCAGACGAGCTCGGCGGCTCGCCACGCCGCGGGGTCCTGTTCGAGGGTCCGCCCGGCACCGGCAAGACCTACCTCGCCAAGGCGATGGCCGCCGAGGCCGGCGTGCCGTTCCTCTTCGTGTCCGCCAGCGAGTTCCAATCGATGTTCTTCGGCCAGACCAACCGCAAGGTGCGCACGTTCTTCAAGGCGATGCGCAAGGCGGCACGCGCCGAGGGCGGGGCGATCGGGTTCATCGAGGAGTTCGATGCGATCGGCGGCAGCCGCAGTGGCATGGGCTCCGGCGGTGCCCGCGAGGGCAGCGTCGGCGTCGTGAACGAACTGCTCGTCCAGATGCAGAGCTTCGACCTGCCGACCGGTTGGCACAAGACATTCGGCAAGTTCGTCGACCGGATCAACAGCCTGCTGCCCGAGGACATGACGATCAAGCGCTCGAAGATGGCCAGCGCGAACGTGCTGCTGATCGCGGCCACGAACCGTGCTGCCGACCTCGACCCTGCGCTGCTGCGTCCGGGTCGTTTCGATCGGGTGATCCACTTCGATCTGCCGCCTCGCGCCGACCGTGTCGAGATCGCCAACTTCTACCTGCTCCGCAAACGGCATGCCGACGACGTCAGCGCCGAGATCGTCGCCGACGTGTCCGCCGGCTACACCCCGGTGCGGATCGAGCGCCTCCTCGACGAGGCGCTGATCATCGCCCTCCGTCACGGCCGGCGGATGCTGAACCTGGACGACATCGTCGAGGCTCAGCTGGTCACCGAGGTCGGCTTGTCACACGAGGTCGGCTACCACCCCGACGAACGCAACCGGGTCGCCATCCACGAGGCCGGCCACGCGCTGACCGCAGCACTGTTCGGCCGCGACATCCGGATCGCCTCGATCCTGCGCCGCGGTGGCTCGCTGGGACTGGTGTCCCACGCCGATGCCGACGAGAAGCACCTGCGCACACCGTCCGAGGCACGTGACCTGATCGCGATCGCGCTCGCCGGCCGGGCAGCCGAGATCCAGGAGTTCAAGGAAGCCAGCAGCGGCATCGCGTCGGACCTCGCGGTGGCCACCACCATCGCTGCCCAACTCGTCGGCCAGCTCGGCGCGGGCGACAGCTTGATCAGCCTCGAAGCGGCGGCCATGCCCGGCAACCTCGTTGCCAAGGTGGTGTCCGACGAGCCGTCACGACGCAAGGTCGAATCCATCCTCGGTTCGGCGGCGGATCATGCCGCGTGCATGGTGCTCGAGAACCGCGTTGCGCTGATCAACCTCGCTCGCGCGTTGCTGGAGCGCGACGAGCTGAACGGGTCCGAGGTGCACCGCATCGTTGCCGACAGCCGCCGGTCAGCCGCCGCGTCGTAAGTGGGTCGGGACTGGTCTCCGCTGCGCTTCGACTGCTCTATGAGCTCGCGGTGCGGCGGGGCACCACCACGACCGTGCCGTCGTCCTGGTTGTGCACGGTCACGCTGACCCCGTAGAACTCCGCCAACGTCTCCGCGCGCAGCACCTGCGCTGCGGTGCCGGCCACCACGAGGTGGCCTTCGTGCAGCAGCGCGAGCCGATCGGCATAGAGCCCGGCGAGGGTGAGGTCGTGCATCGCCGACACGACGGTCAGGCCGTGCTCGCGACGAAGGCTGTCGACCAGCTCCAGGGCCTGCTGCTGATGGCCGATGTCCAACGCACTGGTCGGCTCGTCGAGGAGCAGGATCGGGGCCTCCTGGGCGAGCGCCCGGGCGATCACCAGCCGCTGCTGCTCGCCACCGCTCAACGTGCCGAGCAGCCGGTCGGCGAACGTCGCCATGTCGAGGCGCTCCAGCACGCGGCCGACGAGGTCTCGGTCGTTCGCCGTCTCCGCGCCGAAGTAGCTCACGTACGGATTGCGGCCGAGGAGCACGTAGTCGAACGCCGACATGTCGCTCGGCAGCGTCGGCGACTGGCGCACGTAGGCGATCAGCTGTGCCTGTCGGCGCGACGTGCGCAGCCGCAGTGGCGAGCCTTCGACGCCGATCTCACCGGTGTGCTTGGCGAGGCCGGCGATGGCCCGCAGGATCGACGACTTGCCCGCCCCGTTCGGCCCGATGAGGCAGACCCACTCGCCGGGACCGACGGTGCAGGTGAAGTCGTGCACGACCTCGCGGCGTCCGTAGCTGACGCTGACCCCGGACATCGTCAGCGAGCTCATTGCGATGCCTCGTTGCCCAGCCGGCGGCGCATCAGCACGACGATGAAGAACGGCGCGCCGAAGAACGCGGTGACGACGCCGATCGGTGTCTCGGAGCCGTGGGTGAGGACGCGGCCGGGGATGTCGGTGAGGATCAGGAACGCTGCACCGAACAGGATCGTCAACGGCAGCAGCCGGCGGTAGCTGGCGCCCGCCATCATGCGAACCGCATGCGGAACCACGATGCCGACGAACCCGATCAATCCGCTGACGGAGACCGCTGCGGCGGTGCCGAGCGTGGCCGCGACCACCACGATCAACCGCACCCTGCCGACCCTCATCCCCAGCGACGCGGCCTCCTCGTCGCCGACGCGGAGGATGTCCAGGTGCCGTCGGTGCAGGAGCAGCACGATGCAGCTGGCGACGATGTACGGCGTCACCAACCGCACGTCGCGCCAGCTCGCCGTGCTGAGCCGACCGAGGATCCAGCTGTACACCTCGCGGATGACCTCGCTATTGCGGTACAGCACGAAGGTCTGGATCGCCGACGCCAGCGACGTGATCGCCACCCCCGCCAACACCAGCGTCAGCGACGACCGCGTCGGGCCGAACGCGGAACCGATGAGGTAGGTGATGAACACCGCGACGAGCCCGCCGACGAACGACGCCAGCGGCAAGGGGTCGATCAACCATCCGCTGGTGCTGGCCCGCCCGACGACGAACACGATGGTCGCCCCCAGCCCCGACCCGGCGGCAACGCCGAGCAGGTAGGGATCGGCGAGCGGGTTGCCGAACGCGCCCTGGTAGCTGGCGCCCGCCACCGACAACATCGCGCCGACGAGCGCAGCCAGCACGACGCGCGGCATGCGCACCGTCCAGATCAGGTGCCAGTTGGCCCCGGTGATGCGACCCGCGGGCCCGATCGATGCGCCGAGCACGAACGCACCGATCAGGATCAGCACCGCGAGCGGCAACCACCAGTGACCACGAGGCCGACGGCCCCTGCCATCCATGATCGGTCGGGTGCTCAGCCGGCCGGGACGGATGCTGCAGCGTCGACCGCCGCGACGACCGCCTTGAGGTAGTCGACGACGCGGGGTCCCCAGCGTGAGGCGATGTCATCGTCCATCGCGATGACGGCGTTGTTCTTGACGGCCGAGATCGCCGCCCAGCCATCGCGGGCCGCGACCGTCTGGGGTGACTCACCGCAGCACTTGGTGTCGGCGAGGAAGATCAGCTGCGGATCAGCGCCGATGATGAACTCGGAGTTGAGCTGCGGGTAGTCGCTGCCGGACTCCGCCTGGTCGGCGATGTTGATCAACCCGGCGAGCGAGTAGATCTGGCCGAGGAAGGTGTTCGACGTGATGCTGAAGAACGTGTTGTCCAGCTCGTGGTAGTACGTCAGCGGCACCTCGGTGTCGGGCAGGCCTTCGAGCGCGGTGGCGATGTCGGTCTGCATCTGGGCGGTCAACTTGTCGGCTTGGCCGACGTGGCCGGTGAGCGCTCCGAGTTGCTCGATCTGGCTGTACACGTCGTCGAGCGTCGCCGCAGCGGGCCCGGTCCAGACCGGGATGTTCAACGCGCCGAGCTGCTCGGCGATCCCCGAGGTGTCGTCGGAGATGACGACGAGGTCGGGCTTGAACGCGGCGATCGCCTCGACGTTCGGGGTGTAGCCGGACAGCGTTGCCGGCAGCTCCGAGACGGCGCCCGGGTAGTTCGATTGGTCGTCGATGGCCACGAGCTGGCCGCCGGCACCGAGCGAGAAGAGGTCCTCGGTGGCCGTCGGCGAGAGCGAGACGATCGCCACCGGCTTGGCCGGCAGGGTCAGGGTGCCGCTCGAGGTGGGAACCGAGAACGGGATGCCGCTCGTCGTCTGAGTCGTGTCGGCTGCCGAGCCCCCAGTGGAGGCCGCAGTCGAACCGGCAGTCGTGGCCGACGTGTCGCTCGTGCCGAGCGAGTTGGTCGTGCCAGGCGAGTCGGTCGTGCCAGGCGAGTCGGTCGTGCCGGGCGACGATGATGCACTCGCGGCCGAGGCTGCGGTGGTCGACGCAGCCACGGTGCTGGTTGTCGCGGCCGACTTCGAGTCGGTGCTGCACGCAGTGACCGAAGCCAACGAGACGCCGATCAGCAGTGCGGTGCGGAGAGCACGCGATCTGCGTACGGACCGATGGGTGAACGTGGTCATGAAATCCTCCAAGGGAGTTGGAGGACAAGAACGGATTCCACGGGGAAGATCCCCTGAACCACCCTTGCCTCGAGGGTTACGGTTGTTCACAGACCAGGCGACCGGACTCGTCTGCGGAAGCAGCATCACCGTTGCGGGACAGCGCCGGGTTTGCACCGACTTCGCTGAACTGTGGTGCCCGGCAGGCCGGGCCAGACGAAGCTACCAGCCGCAGCGCCGAGTCGACGGTTGGAAACGACATCGTCCCGCCGTCGGGCGGAGCACTCCGGGTCGACTACCTTCTGCCGATCGAACCCGTGGCCGTCCTCGAACCAGCGGGGCACGGGACGTGGTCACGCACCTCGAGGGAAGCGTTCCGTGGCCGTCCGTGGATCGCGACCTCGGTCGCGTGGCTGGCCATCTACATCGCGCTGTGCTCCACCGGTGAGCGGTTCTCTACGACGTTCTTGGATTACGGCTGGCAGACCCTGCCGTTGGACCTGCTCCGCGCGGACCCGTTCGGGAGCATCTGGTACCTGCACACCCAGCCACCGGCGATGAACCTCGCCGTCGGCATCGTCGAACGTTGGAGCCTGGCGCCTCGGGCGCTGTCGCTCCAGATCATCTTCGCCGTCCTCGGCGTCTGCCTGGCTGCCATGACGACCTCGCTCGTGACGCGACTCGGACGCTCGGCCGTGTGCGCGTTCGCGGTCGGTCTGTTCGCGACAGCGGACCCGACGATCATGCGGATGACGTTCAGTCCGACCTACGAGCTGCCGACGGCCGTGTGCGTCGTCGGCGTGATGTGGTGCCTCGCCAGCGGTCGGTCGACGGCCAGCCGCCGGCTGCTGATGTGCGCGGCGTTCGGCACCGCCCTCGTGCTGACACGCAGCCTCTACCATCCGGTCTGGTTGATCATCCTGCTCGTCGCGCTCGCGGTGCGCTGGCGCAAGCGGATCAGGTGGCAACGCGTGATGGTCATCGCCGCGCTGCCCACCGTGCTGATCGGTTCGTGGCTGATCAAGAACGAGATCGTCTTCGGCGACGCGACGCTGTCGAGTTGGTCGGGGATGAACCTCGAGCGGTCGATCCTGCCACTCCTCTCGTCGGAACAGGTCGATCGCGCCATCGCCGACGGCGACGTGTCGAAAGCGGTTCTGATCGGCGCCTTCCACACGTACGAGCAGTACGTCCCGTACGTGCCCCGGTGTCGCCCGACCCACCAGAGCGCGGTCACGTCCCAGTCCACTCGACGGAAGTGGGTGAGGTCGTTGGGCGGTCCGCAGAAAGTGCCCAACTTCAACTTCGAGTGCTTCCTGCCGATCTACCGCCAGGCCGGCCAGGACGCGCTCCACCTCGCGATCCGGTACCCGGGCAAGTGGCTGGAAGGTCGGCTGTGGTCGACGAGAGGGTGGTTCACCGAAGGCCGGCTCGATGGTGGGCAGGGGTCGTCGATGTTGTCCGTGATGGACACGATCTTCGCCGTCGCCCACGTCGACGTGGGCATCGCCCACCTGTCGCAGCACGATTGGGGGGACGGTGCGCTGTTCAGCGGGATGGGCAGCGTGCCGATCGAGCTGCTCATCTTCGTCGTCGACGCGGCCGTCGTGCTGACGGCGCTGTGGACACTGATCCGGCGGGTCCGCGGACAGCCGATCGACCCCGCGGGCCTCCTGCTGATCGCTGGAGCGTTCATCCTCGCCTGGAGCTTCGTGGTCGGCGTCACCGGCGAGCTGGGCGAGCAGTCACGCTTTCGCTCCGTGCTCGATCCGGTCACGTTCGCGCTCGTCGCCGGGATCGTCCTCCCTCGGTGGCGTGACGCCTTGGCCCATCGACGGCATCGCACCTCCACCTAGACTTCGCCGTCCATGACCGATCACCCTCCACTCGCCGCGGCAGACGATCCGCCGCTCGAAGACCCCCGCCCCGATGGACTGCGCAGCGCGAAGTCCTTGCTCGTCGTCAACACCGGCAACGGCAAGGGCAAGAGCTCGGCCGCGTTCGGCGTGATGGTTCGCGGCGTGGCTCGCGGGTGGAACGTGGCCGTGCTGCAGTTCATCAAGAGCGGCGAGTGGAAGGTCGGCGAGGAGACCGTCGGTCGCCAGCTCGGCGTCGACTGGCAGGCGCTCGGCCACGGGTTCACCTGGGACTCGGACAACATCGACAGCGACAAAGCGCTGGCCGCGCAGAGCTGGGCGATCGCTCGCGGCGTGATCGAGGCCGGTGCTCACCAGCTCGTCGTGCTCGACGAACTGACCTATCTCATGAACTGGGGATGGATCGACGCCGCAGAAGTGATCACGGTGCTCCGCGATCGCCCCGCCACTGTCAACGTCATCGTCACCGGACGTGACGCCAGCCAAGAGCTGCAGGACATCGCCGACACCGTCACCGAGATGCGCGAGATCAAGCACGCCTACAACGCCGGCATCCGCGCCAAGCGCGGCATCGATTACTGATGGTCGTCGGCCGCGGAGCCCGTCGCTGTCATCACATGTCGCCGCAGCAGCGACATGTGATGACAGCGTCGACGCGGGGTCATTGATGTTGACGTTGCTCGTCGGTGGGGCGCGGTCGGGGAAGAGCGATCTCGCCGTGCGGATGGGCGAGCGGCACACCGGCGGTGTCACGTTCGTCGCCACGGCGCAGCGCTTCGACGACGACATGTCGGCGCGCATCTCCCGGCACCGGTCGGAGCGGCCGACCTGGCCGACGGTGGAGGCGCCCGTCGAGCTCCGCCGGGCCTTGGCCGACATCGCCGACGACGAGCTGGTGATCATCGACTGCCTGACCCTGTGGGTCTCGAACATGATGCTCGATGAGTGGGCGGACGCCGCCGTGGCCGAGTACTCCGCAGCGACGGCCGACGCCGCCGCCAGCCGGAGCGGACCGACGGTGGTGGTCACCAACGAGGTCGGGCTGGGGATCCATCCCGCCAACGAGCTCGGACGCCGGTTTCGCGATCTGCTCGGCCGGGTCAACAGCCAATGGGCCGCCGCTGCGGACCGATCGCTGTTCCTGATCGCCGGGCGCGCCCTGCTGGTGCACGATCCATGGGAGTTGTTGTCATGACCGAGTCGATCGGTGCAGCCTGGCTGCGCCACG
>JAOBWO010000452.1 GCA_025463415.1 Acidimicrobiales bacterium
GCGAGGTCAGCCGTCCGTACATGCCGGACCCCACCGCCAACTTCGAGGCCTTCAGCGCCGATCTCGAGGCCGTCGGCTTCAAGGTCGTCCCGAAGACGGCCCCGTGGCGCGGTGGCTACCTGGATGACGTCAACAGCGGCAACGCTCAGATCTACTTCCTCGGCTGGACCGGCGACTACGGCGATCCCGACAACTTCGTCGGGACCTTCTTCCGGACCAAGCAGGACGTCTGGGGCTTCGACAACCAGGAGATCTTCGACGCCCTGACCAAGGCCCGGGACACCCAGGACCTGGCGGAGCGCACGAAGCTCTACGAGCATGCCAACGAGTTGATCATGGACTTCCTGCCGGGCGTGCCGTACGTGCACACCCAGCCAGCCCTCGCGTTCGCACCAGGAGTGACCGGCTATGTGCCGAGCCCGGTGTCGATCGAGAGCTTTGCCGGGGTCTCCCTCGGCTGATCTGCCCATGCACTGAGCAGCGGCGGGTCTTCGGACCCGCCGCTGCTTTTCATGGCCTCATCTGCGCTCAACCCACATCATGGTCAAGTTCATCGTCCGCCGCCTGCTGCTGCTCGTGCCGATCCTGTTCGGTCTGAGCCTGCTGCTGTTCGTCTGGGTGCGCGCCCTGCCGGGCGGACCAGCCACCGCACTGCTCGGTGAGAAGGCGACCCCGGCCCGCATCGCCGAGGTCAACAAGTCCTACGGGTTCGACCGCCCGGTGCTGACCCAGTACCTCACCTACATGAAGAAGGTCATCCACCTCGACTTCGGCCAGTCGATCGCGCTGCGCCGCGACGTGACCGACGAGATCCTCCGTCGCTTCCCCGCAACCATCTCGCTGGCCGCCGCGGCGATGCTGTTCGCGATCGGCATCGGCGTGCCGCTGGGCCTGATGGCGGCCCGCCGTGAGCGCACCTGGTTCGACTTCACGGCCGTCACCGCATCGTTGGTCGGCGTGTCGATCCCGGTGTTCTTCCTCGCTCAGATCCTGAAGTACATCTTCGCCCTCAAGTTCTCGCTGCTGCCCACGATCGGCCGCCTCACCACCACCCGGCACCTCAAGATCCACACCAGGATCGAGGTCATCGACAGCATCATCGCCTGGGACGGCGGCGCGCTCTGGGACTCGATCAAGCACCTGATCCTGCCCGGCATCGCGCTCGGCACGATCCCACTCGCGATCATCGCCCGCATCACCCGCGCGTCGGTCCTCGAAGTCCTCAACGAGGACTACGTCCGCACGGCACGCGCGAAGGGCCTTCGCACGCGGGCGATCAGCCGCGGCCACGTGCTGCGCAACGCGCTGCTGCCGATCGTCACGGTGATCGGTCTGCAGACCGGGCTGCTGCTGTCGGGCGCTGTGCTGACCGAGCAGGTCTTCACATGGAACGGGATGGGCAGCCTGCTCGCCGACGGCGTCATCAAGAAGGACTACCCGGTCATCCAGGGCGGCGTGATGTTCCTCGCCGTCGTGTTCGTGCTCGTCAACCTGCTCGTGGACGTGCTGTACGCCGTCATCGATCCTCGGATCCGCGTCTCGTGAGGCTCTCCCGCAAGGCCACGCTCGTGATGACCCCGGATCCAGGCTCCACGGGTGCTGGCGACGATGCCGCGGACGTCGTGCGGCCGAACAGCCTCGGCCGTGAGGGGCTGCGGAGGATCAAGCGCAACCCGCTCGCCGTCGTCGGCGGCTCGGTGATCCTGTTCTTCATCCTCGTGGCCCTCTTCGCTCCCCTGCTGGCCCCGTTCAACCCTCGTGACATCTCGTGGTTCGACCAGATCCGGCCGACGCGGATCCCCGGTCCGTCGACAGCGCACTGGTTCGGACTCGACGCTGCCGGCCGCGACGAGCTGTCGAGGATCATCTACGGCGCTCGCGCGTCGTTGGTCATCGGTGTGCTGTCGTTGCTGATCGGCGCGTTCATCGGCGCGATGATCGGGCTCCTGGCCGGCGCGTTCGGCGGCTGGGTCGACTCGCTGGTGATGCGGATCACCGACATCATGCTGTCGGTCCCCGGCCTGTTGCTGGCCCTGAGCATCGCCGCTGTGATCGGACAGAGCCAGACCTCGATCATCGTCGCCGTCGCGGTGCCGAACATCCCCCTGTTCGCGCGTCTGCTGCGCGGTTCGATGCTGGGCGAACGGCAGAAGGACTACGTCGCCTCGGCCGAATCGGTGGGTGTGCGCCGGCGATCACTGGTGATGCGCCACGTGTTTCCGAACTCGTTGGCGCCCATGTTGGTACAGGCTTCGCTGGCCCTCTCGACCGCGATCATCGACGCATCCGCGCTCTCGTTCCTCGGGCTCGGCTCGGCCGATCCCGGCGTGGCCGAATGGGGACGGATGCTCACCGACACGACCCGCTACCTCCGGGTCGCGCCACACCTCGCGATCTTCCCCGGGGTCGCGATCATGATCACCGCGCTCGGCTTCAACCTGTTCGGCGAAGCGGTCCGCGAAGCCCTCGACCCGAAGCTGCGCCGATGAACCCCACCGATCCCCCCGATGCCGACACCAGCCGCGCCACGGGCGCGCCCATCTCGAGCGCGCTCGTCAAGCCACCGATCCTCGTCGTCGAGGACCTGCACGTCACGTTCCAGATCCATGGGGCCAAGGCGCTGCGCGCGGTCGACGGGGTCAGCTTCGAGGTCCGCGCCGGCGAGACCGTCGGCATCGTCGGCGAGTCCGGCAGCGGCAAGAGCGTCACCTCGCTGGCCATCCTCGGCCTGCTCCCGGCGCGCGGGGTGACGGTCACCGGCAGCATCAAGCTCGACGGCGAGGAGCTGCTCGGCAAGTCGGAGCGGGAGATGCAGGACATCCGCGGCCGGCGCGCGGCGATGGTCTTCCAGGATCCGATGAGCTCGCTCAACCCGGTGCTCACCGTCGGTCGGCAGATCGGCGAGACCATCCGCCGCCACCAGAAGATCGATCGTGCCAAGGCCCGGGCGAAGGCAGCCGAGCTGCTCGACCGGGTCGGCATCCCCGAAGCGACGCGGCGACTGGGCAGCTACCCACACCAGTTGAGCGGCGGCATGCGGCAGCGCGTCGTGATCGCGATCGCGCTCGCCACAGAACCAGCACTGCTGATCGCCGACGAACCGACCACGGCGCTCGACGTCACCATCCAGGCTCAGGTCCTCGATCTCCTGCGCAACCTCGTCAGTGAGTCGGACACTGCACTGATCATGATCACCCACGACCTCGGTGTCGTGGCCGGGATGTGCAACCACGTCAACGTCATGTACAGCGGGCGGATCGTGGAGACGGGCCAGCGGTACGCGTTGTTCGGCAGCCCACGCCACCACTACACACGTGGCTTGCTGGCCTCGGTGCCACGGCTCGACGGATCGCAGGACCGGCTGTTGCCCATTCCCGGGTCGCCGAGCGACACCATCCCGTGGGCGAAGGGCTGCGCGTTCTCACCGCGCTGCCCGGCAGTGATCGACGCCTGCATCGGCAGCCCGCCCGAGCTCGTCACCAGTGAGATCAACACGCGCGTGCGCTGCGTGAACCCTGCGCCGCCGACCGACGTGATGTGGGCGCCGCGCTGATGTTGACCGTGCGTGACCTCAAGGTGCACTTCCCCATCACCAAGGGCGTGTTCTTCGATCGCGTCGTCGGCGCGGTCCGCGCGGTCGACGGTGTGGATCTCACGATTCCCGACGGTGCGACGCTCGGCCTCGTCGGGGAGAGCGGCTGCGGCAAGAGCACCGTCGGCAAGGCGATCCTGCGCCTCGTGCCGCTCACCTCCGGCACCGTGCGGTTCGACGACGTGGAGCTGTCCGCGCTGCACGGCGAGGCACTGCGCACCGCGCGCCGCAAGGTGCAGATGATCTTCCAGGATCCGTACGCCAGCCTCGACCCGCGCCAGAACGTCGAGAGCATCCTCGCCGAGCCGATCCGCACCCATGCCCTTCGCAAGGGAGCCGCGATCGACACCCGAGTCGTCGAACTGCTGGACTCGGTCGGCCTGCCGCGGACGGCGGCGGGGCGCTATCCACACGAGTTCTCCGGTGGCCAGCGTCAGCGCATCGGGATCGCCCGAGCGCTCGCCGCCGAGCCGTCGCTGATCATCGCCGATGAACCGGTGAGCGCACTCGACGTCAGCATCCAGGCCCAGGTCGTGAACCTGCTCGCCGACCTGCAGGAGCAGCTCGACCTCACCTACCTGTTCATCTCCCACGACCTCGCGATCGTGCGCCACATCGCCGACGACGTCGCGGTGATGTATCTCGGCGGGATCGTCGAGACGACCTCGGCGGAGCTCCTCTACACCCGGCCGCTGCACCCGTACACCCTGGCATTGCTGTCCGCGGTGCCGATCCCCGACCCGATCGTCGAGGACACTCGCCGGCGCACCGTGCTGGAGGGTGATCTCCCCTCGCCCGCCAACCCGCCATCGGGCTGCCGCTTCCACACCCGCTGCGTCTACGTCCGCGACCGTTGCGTCACCGAGCGACCCGAGCTGCGTGAGGTCGAGCCCGGCCACATGGCGGCATGCCACTTCGCCGAGGAGATCGCCGTCTCGATCAGCCCGCGCCCGGCGGTCGACCAGCGCCCGTAGCTCAGTCGCGGTAGATCAGCAGCACCGTGCATCCGGACTCCGAGCCGGCGCGGTGGGTCGCACCGATCGCGCGGAGGCAGTAGTCACCGGCGCGATAGGTCGTGAACTGGTCGGTGAACTCGCCGTCGAGCACGTAGATCTCCTCGACCTGATCGTGATCGTGGAAGTCGGCGAACGTACCCGGGTCGACCCGCATCAGTTGGGTGTTCCCTCGGGTGGGCGTGCCGGACTCGTCGTAGAGCACCTTGATCCAGAACCCCGGTGTGTCGGTCTGCTGCCACTCCATCTCGGCGGTCCGCGTGCAGTGGGAGCCGGCGGTGGGCCGGGTCAGTGTCGGTGGCGGCTGCGTCATGCCCTCAGTCTCGCGCCGGTGACTCCCGTGTGCCGCCCGTGCGCGCACCTAAGGTGGGTGCCATGACTGCAGCGCACCTCGGCCCGATGACCATCGAATACGAGATCACCGGCGAGGGCATTCCGCTGTTGCTCGTGATGGGTCTGGGGTGTCAGCTGATCCATTGGCCGGACGCCTTCGTCCAGCAGATCGCGGACCACGGCTTCAAGGTGATCCGCTTCGACAACCGCGACACGGGCCTGTCGACCAAGATCGAGGGCGGCGAAGCGTCGGGAGTCGGCCGGGTCCTGTCCGCGCTGGTGTCGCGTCGCTTCGCGAAGGCGGCCTACCTCCTGTCGGACATGGCCGACGACGCCGCGAACCTGCTCGACCACCTCGGCATCGATTCGGCGCACGTCGTCGGCGTGTCGATGGGCGGGATGATCGCCCAGACGATCGCTATCGAGCACCCGACCCGGGTGCTCAGCCTCACGTCGATCATGTCGAACACCGGGCACCGCCGCACGGGTCAGCCGAAACCGTCACTGCTGGCCAAGATGGCCCGCCTGCTCGATCCGACACCGGAGAACATGATGGCCAACGGCGTGGCCGGCGGACGTCTGATCAGCGGTCCCCACTTCGACGAGGCCGAGGAGCGCTCGATCCTGCAGCGCGCGTTCGACCGCAACTTCAACCCGGCCGGCACGATGCAGCAGATGATGGCGATCACCGCGAGCCCCGACCGCACGCCCGGCTTGCGCAAGCTGCGCGTGCCCACACTGGTGGTGCACGGTCTGGTCGATCCGCTGGTGCAGCCGTCCGGTGGGATCGCGACAGCGCGCGCCGTGCCGGACTCACGCCTCTTGATGTTCCCCGACATGGCTCACGACTTGCCTCGGAACCGCTGGGACGAGATCATCTCGGCCATCGTCACCAACTGCTTGCGCGCCAAGGTGGCCGCACGCGTCTGACCCGCAGCGATCGCCCGGACCAACTCGGCCTGCGCGCCGACCTCGGGACCGGCCATCGGCCGGCTCGCTGCCACCAGCGCCAACGCGTCCGGCTCAGCGAGGCCGAGGCGGATCAACAGGCAGGCCGCCACCGTCCCTGATCGTCCGATGCCGGCCGCGCAGTGGATGAGGAGCGACTCGCTGCTGGCGAGGCGATCGAGCAACGTGTCGAGCAGTGGTTCGAGACGATCGACCGACGGAGCATGCAGGTCCGGGATCGGGAACAGGATCGCGCGACGCCCGCTGTTGTCGTCCAGCCACCGCACATACCCGGGGTAACGGTCGCTCAGCTCGAAGTCCTCGGTGAGGCACACGACGGCGGACGCGCCGACCTCCGCCAGCAGCGCCTCCGGGTCAGGACCGATCGCGTGCTTGCCACAGAGCCACAGCCGTCCGGCGGCACCGTCAGGTAGGAGCGGACCGATCGGGATCTCGTCGATCCCACCGTGCCGGGACCGGCCGCGTGGCCAGCTGGATCCATCGGCCCCTGGCGTCGACATCACGACGATCGTAGACGCCGGGCCGATCGACCTCGCTCAACAACGGAGGCTCTCCGCGCCGACCGGTCGCGTCACACGTCCTCCAGCGCGCCCCGGTGCCGCTCGGTTTCGCGAGAGACAGCGTCGCGCTTGCAGATGTTTGCAGGGAACACGCGCCGCTGGGAGGCTGGAAGTTGCGCGGAACCGCGGGGTGGGGGGCGTGGCAGACTCGATCGTGCACGTCTTCTTCAGCCCCGCCTACTGCAACACGACGGTGGCGTTCGACACCACCCGCAAGGCGGCCGCGGTCGCCGCCTCGTTGCAGGATGATCCGATCGCGGGCGTCGTGGTCCACGCGCCGTCGGCCATCTACCGCGACGAGTTGACCGCGATCCACGACCCGGCATACGTCGACGCGGTGCTGACGGGCGAACCACGTGAGTTGGCCACGAGCAACGAGCTCGGGTGGGATCCCGGACTGTCCGACGCCGTCTGGGCATCCGTCGCTGGCGTGCGCGACGCAGCGGTGACCGCGTACCGCGAGGGGACGATCGCGGGATCGCTGTCGAGCGGCCTCCACCACGCTGCCGCCGGACGGGGACGCGGGTACTGCACGTTCAATGGACTGGTCGTGGCCGCCGCGGCCGCGATCGCTGCGGGCGCGGAGCGCATCGTCGTGCTCGACCTCGACGCCCACTGCGGTGGTGGCAGCGCCGCACTCATCCGGTCGATCCCCGAGATCGAACAGGTCGATGTGTCGGTCGACGTGTTCGACATGTACGAGAGTCGTGGCCTTGCCCGGTTGACGCTGTGCGACGGGCGCGACTACCTCGAGGTGGTCGCCAGGGAGCTGGACCGGATCGAGACACCGGAGGCCA
>JAOBWO010000460.1 GCA_025463415.1 Acidimicrobiales bacterium
CGCCCCCGTCGAGACGACGGCGACCACCGAGCCGACCACGACACCCCAGTCGGCACCGACCACGGCCGACTCGTCCGCCGCGTCGTCCGACCCGGACACCAGCGCGCCGGACACCAGCGCTCCGGAGACGACCGCCGCGAGCACGACCGTCGTCCCGGTGACCGCTCCCCCGGTGCCGGCCGGCGTCACGCTGCGCGTTGGCGACCAGCTCGACTACCTCAAGACCGTGCTCGGGCTGTCCGGCCAGGACCAGAACCTCCCCTACACGATCGACTACAGCGCCTTCATCGGCGGTCCACCGATGCTCCAGGCGTTTCAGGCCGGGGCGATCGACGCCGGCTTCATCGGCACGACACCGCTGATCTTCGCCCAGGCCGCCGGACAGAACCTGGTCGGCATCGCGGGCTGGCGGGCGTCGAAGGGCTCGTCGTACAGCCTCGTCACGGCACCCGGTCACGACGACATCACCGGGTGGGCCGACCTGAAGGGCAAGACCGTCGCCTTCCAGAAGGGCACGGCGGCCGAGGCCGTGCTGCTGGAGGGCCTCGATTCGGTGGGTCTCTCCGAAGCAGATGTCACGACAGTCGACGTGCCGACCGTGAACGTCAACGCGACGCTCGAGGGCGGCTCCGCCGACGCCGGCATCCAGACCGAGCCGTTGACGAGCGGCTACCTGGCGGCTGACCCGACGGCGAAGTCCGTCGTCAAGGCCCAGGAGCTGACCGATCGTTCGTCGATCCTGATCTCGACCCAGGACGCGCTGGCTGACCCGGGCAAGACGGCGGCCCTCGCGGATCTGATCACTCGGCTGGTGAAGGCATACGCCTACCTGCAGGACCACCAGGACGAGGTGGCGAACGCGGTGTACGTGAAGACGTACGGCCTGTCGCCGGAGCGGGCCGCGCAACTGTCGACGGAGAACGGGCCGACCGAGTTCTACGCGGTCCCGGGTGACCTCCTCGAGCCGCAGCAGCACCTTGCCGATCTGTTCGCGGCGGCCGGCCAGATCCCGGCGAAGATCGACGTCAGCTCGTCGTTCGACACACGGTTCAACGACCTCGTCGCGGCGACCGAGGCCACGCCGTGACCGCCATCCAGACGCATCCGGGCGGCGCACGGCTCGCTCGGACGACCATCGGGCGCATTGCACCGCTCGACGTCGCCACCGAGGCCAACGACACCGTCGACCTCGTGACGCTGCCGACCGGGAGCGACCGGACCCACGGCCGCTGGCACCTGCCGCGCGGCGTGGTCCGGCTCAGCGGTGTGGTCGTTCTGATCGCGTTCTGGGAGGTCGCTGCGCGCGCCGGTTGGATCAGCAAGCGTCAGCTTGCTGCGCCATCGACCGTGCTGACCGCGGGCTGGGACATGATCCGTGCGGGCACTCTGCAGACCGCGCTGCGGGCATCGCTCAGCCGGGTGCTCTGGGGCCTCGCCGTCGGTGTGCCGATCGGAGCGGGCCTCGCCCTGATCGCGGGCCTGTCACGGATCGGCGACAGCCTCGTTGATGCGAACGTGCAGATGCTCCGCTTCGTGCCGATCATCGCGCTGCAACCGTTGCTCGTGTACTGGCTCGGGGTCGGCGAGACGGTGAAGATCGTGCTGATCGTCATCGGTGTCGCCTTCCCGATCTACGTCAACACGAGCGCGGCGATCCGGTCGGTGCATCCCGGGTTCCACGAGCTGGCCGACGTGGTCGGGCTGAGCCGGATCCAGACGATCCGCAAGGTCGTGCTACCCGGCGCGCTGCCCGGGTTCCTGGTGGGATTGCGGCTCTCCCTCGCCATCGCATGGCTGCTCCTCGTCTTCGCCGAGCAGATCAACGCGAAGTCCGGCATCGGCTTCCTGATGATCCGTGCGCAGACGTTCTTCCAGACCGATGTCCTCGTCGTCGGGATCGTCGTCTACCTCGTCCTCGGCGTGCTCTCCGATGTCCTCGCCCGAGGGCTGGAGCGTGGGCTCCTTCGCTGGCAGGCCGGGCGATGAGCGCCACGTCGTCCGCTGCAGTCGCCGTCGAACTGGCCGTGTCCGCGCGGCAGGTACGCCGCACCTTCGGCGAGCGCGAGGTGCTGCGCGGGATCGATCTGCAGTTCGGCCGCGGTGAGTTCGTCGCCCTGCTCGGTCGCAGCGGTTCGGGCAAGAGCACGTTCCTCCGTGCCCTCGCCGGTCTCGACGGCGGGGTCGAGGGCGAGATCCGCGTCCCCAAGCGTCGGTCTGTGGTCTTCCAGGATCCGCGACTGCTGCCATGGGCGTCGGTGCTCGACAACGTCGTGCTCGGACTGTCGGGCCGGGGCGTGTCGGGTAGGTCGGCCAACGACAAAGGTCGCGCGATGCTGGCGGAGGTCGGGCTCGACGGACACGAGCAGGACTGGCCGAAGACGCTGTCCGGTGGCGAGGCCCAGCGCGCCGCGCTGGCCCGCGCGCTCGTGCGTTCTCCACAGTTGCTCCTGCTCGACGAGCCGTTCGGCGCGCTCGACGCGCTGACCCGGGTGCGCATGCACGCTCTGGTCCAACAACTGCATGCTCGCTACCGCCCGGCCGTGCTGCTCGTGACCCACGACGTCGATGAAGCCGTGCTGCTCGCTGACCGGGTGCTGGTGCTCACCGACGGCGTCATCTCGCTCGACGTCACTGTCGACGTCTCCAGCCCCCGACTGCGCAGCGATCCCGCGTTCATCGCCCTGCGATCGCAGCTGCTGGCCGAGCTCGGCGTCGACGAGTCGGCCGAAGGCCATCACCCATCCACCACCACCACCGAGAACACCCCAATCACGACCACAGGAGCCCTGCAATGACCATCACTCAACCGAGGACCGACACCTCATCGACCACCGCCACCGACGACGTCGAGCTCGACCTCACCCCGCTGTCCGGATCGATCGGCACGGTCATCGAGAACGTCGACGTCCGCAACGTCGATGACGCCACCGTCGCCGCGATCCGCCAGGTGTGGCTGTCGCGCAAGGTGATCTTCTTCCGCAACCAGCACCTCACGCCGACCGAGCACATCGCCTTCGCCGCGCGCTTCGGCGAACCTACCGAGGGCCATCCGGTGATCCCCGGGATCAAGGACCATCCGCAGGTGTTCGAGATCGACTACTCGCGCAGCCGTGAGCTCTACAAGAGCTACGGCGACGTGAGCGCCTCCGACCGCAGCGTCAGCTGGCACACCGACGTGACGTTCGTGCGCCGTCCACCGGTGGGCTCGATCCTGCGCGCTGTCGTCGTGCCCCCGTCGGGTGGCGACACGTTGTTCTCCGACCAGCAGGCCGCGTTCGAGGCCCTCAGCCCGTCACTGCGCGACTTCCTGCGCACGCTGACTGCGGTCCACGACGGCAAGGCCCAGTTCAAGGGCATCCTCGACCACGTGGGTGAGGGCAAGTGGGAGGGCGAGGCGTTCACCGACCTGGAGCCCGTCGAGCACCCCGTGGTGCGCACGCATCCCGAGACCGGGGCCGAGGTGCTGTTCGTCAACCCGGGGTTCACGTCCCACATCCCGCAGCTGAGCCGCCCGGAGAGCACTGCCCTGTTGGCCTTCCTGTACGGGCATGCCGTGCAGGACCGCTTCGTGGTCCGCTATCACTGGAGCCAGGGCGACATCGGCTTTTGGGACAACCGTGCCACCCAGCACTCCGTGGTCGGTGACTTCGGCGAGCAGCACCGTGTCATCCAGCGCGTGACCCTGCGCGGCGACGAGCCGCGCTGACGCGACGAATCGTCGTCGACGATCTCTCGCCCCCGTTCTCCACCGATGGACAGGCCTCCCCCCGGCCGACCCGTGGGGAACGGGGGCGAGGCAATGCTGCGCGACGTTCAGACCAGCGATGACCAGAACGACTCGAGCACGGCGGCGCCGGCTGCCGGGCCTTGGTAGGGCCAGAAGTGGCCGAGGCCCGGCATCGCCTCGAACGTCGCTCCGAGGGACGTCGCGACCTCGCGGGCCAGGGGCTCGTCGCCGAACGGATCGTCGGTGGGGCTGATGATCAAGCCGGGCGCGCTGGTGGGCGACCAGGGGCCCCAGGCGGCGTAAGGGTTCGGCGTCGCCGACCGGTAGAGCCCGAGGATGCACGTGCCCATGAGCTCGTCGGCCGATGCCGCCATCGAGACCGCATCGTCGGCCGGGATGCCCATCGTCTCGTACACCGGACCACGCTCTTCGGCAGACTGGCCGAGCTGGCTGGCGAAGAACGCCTCGCCGTCGCCAGGCGTCTGCCAGAGCTGCGCGAACGCGTGCCACACGTAGTCCGGGTGGGCGATGTTGCCGACGTCGGCGACCCAGGAACGCAGACGATCTCCGTACGCGGTGGCCACGCGGTAGGTCAGTCCCGCACCCCAGTCGTGGCCGACGAGATCGATCGGCTCGCCGATCGCGTCCAACTCGCCGACCAGCCAGTCGACGTAGGCGTCCTTGTCGGGCGTGAAGCCGTCGGGCAGCGGGCATCCGAAGCCCGGCAGCATCAGCGCCACCGAGGGCCGGTCGACGAGCGCCCGCACCTTGTCCCAGATGGCAGCGGTTTCGGGCACCCCATGCACGAAGACGATCATGTGCGGCACCGTACACCGAGCCGACGCGGCCGTCGTAGGGTTGCGCCGTGGACGATCTCGTCGAAGCACTCGATCAGCAGCACGCAGAGCTCGCGGCCGTCGTCGACGGCTGCAGCGATGCAGATTGGGTCCGGCCGACGCGTTGCGACGATTGGGACGTCGCGTCGGTGCTGCTCCACCTCGCGCAGACCGACGAACTCGGGCTGCAGAGCGCGACCGGCGCACTCGACCATCTCGTCAACGGTGTGCTCGGCAGCCGCGACGAGCAGACGGTGACCGTCGACGACGCGGCAGCGGATCGTGTCGCGAATGAGCGCACCGCCGGAGGCGTCGCGATCCGCGAGCGCTGGCACCGGTCGTCGGTGGCGCTGCGCGAGGCCATCTCCGCCGGCGACCCGCACCGACGGGTCACGTGGATCTCGGGGCGACTGTCCCTTCGCACCCTGGCCGCGACTCGGCTGTCGGAGTGTTGGATCCACACGGGCGACATCGGCGCTGCCCTCGGCATCGAGCTGCCTCCATCGGACCGGCTGCGACATATCGCCCGTCTTGCCTGGCGCACCCTTCCCTACGCGTTCGAGCGGGACGACAGGTCGATGGCCGGACCCGTCGCGCTCGATCTGGTCGGACCGCACGGCGATGTGTGGAAGTTCGATCCTGATCAACCGGCGCTGACGACCATCAGCGGCAGCGCAGTCGAGTTCTGCGATGTCGCCGCTCGACGAGTCGAGCCAGGATCCACGTCGCTGACGGGCACCGGCCCGGATGTCGCCGACGTGCTGCGGCTGGTGCGGACCTACGCGCTCTGAGACGCCAGGGTCGTGAGGTCGACGCCGTACAGATCGGCGACGTTGGTGCACAGGATCGACTGCTGCTGATCGGCGGACAGGGCCTTGGTGTGCTCGGCCAACATCTCCTGGCTCCACGGCCACGTCGAGTCGCTGTGCGGGAAGTCGTTGGCCCACATCAGTCGCTTCCAGTTCATGTCGTCCGCGAACTTGAACGCGGTCCAGTCGTCCTGGAACGTGACGTAGATGTTCTCGGCGAAGTACTCCGAGGGCAGCTTCGACAACTCCTGGCCAGCGGTGAGCCAGTAGCGGTGCCGCTTGTAGGCGTGGTCCATCCGATACATGAAGTGCGGCACCCACCCTGCATCGGCCTCGACGCACACCACGCGCAGACCCGGATGACGCTCGAACACGCCGCCGAGGACGAGCATGCCCATGATGTCCTGGCAACCCCGCACGATCGACAAGAACCCGTTCATCTTCGGGCCTCGCGTCTCGCCGCTGCGGGTGGTGAGGATGTGGAACGACAACGGCAGGCCGAGCTCGATCGCGGCCTCCCAGAACGGATCCCAGACCGGCGAGTCGTAGTCGTCGTCGCAGCCCGGCAGACCCGGCATCATCACGCCGCGCAGGCCGAGGGCGCGGATGGACAACAGGTCGGCGATGCCCTCCTGCGGCGAACGCATCGCCGTCTGACCGGCGCCGAGCAGTCGCGTCGGGTGGGCTCCGCAGTAGGAAGCGATCCACCGGTTGTAGGCGTCGAAGCACGCCTTCTTGTAGTCGGCGTCGGGATGGTTGCAGATCTGCATCCCGACGGTCGGGTAGATGACCTCCGCTGCGACGCCATCGCGGACCTGATCGGCCATGCGTGCGTCGGGATCCCACCCGCCGCGGTGCAGCTCGGCGAACCGGACTCCGGTGACCCGGATCTCCTCCGGCGGCTTGCCTGCCGCAGCCACGAGGCCCATCGGCACGGGGCGCTTCATCCCGTCGATGTGGAACACGTCGCCGATCGCGTCGCCCGCGTCGACCATGCGCGGCGCGCGATCGCGGTACGCCGGATCGATGAAGTCGATGTAGGTGTTCGGCGGTTCCGTGATGTGCGAATCGGCGCTGATCACCGGGTACGGCCACGGCGCGGGCGCGACGTGGGGCTCGTTGTCGGTCATGACCATCAGGAGGCTCCGTTCTGGGAGGACGTGGACGTGGGCGCCGGGCGGGCGCCGCGCACGAGCCGGCCGGGGAGCGCACCGGTGTGCACCCCGTTGGCATAGGTGGGCACGCCGGCAACGATCGTGTGCAGGTAGCCGTCGGCGCGTTGCAGGAAGCGCCGTCCGCCGGCGGGAAGGTCGTACGCAACACTCGGCCGGTGGAGGCGGAGGTTCTCGAGGTCGACGACGTTGATGTCGGCACGCATGCCCGGCGCGATCACGCCGCGATCGAGCAGCCCGACCGCGGCCGCCGTGCGCGACGTCTGGTTGGCGACCACCGACGCGAGGTCGAGCAGCGGACCGCGCGTGCGGTCGCGCACCCAGTGGGTCAGCATCGTCGTGGGGAAGCTGGCATCGCAGATCGTGCCGACGTGGGCACCACCATCACCGAGGCCGAGCACGGAGTGCGGGTGCTCGAGCATCTCCCGAGCCGCGTCGAGGCTGCCGTCGGAGTAGTTGAGGAAGGGCACGTACAGCATCGCCCGACCGTCGTCGCCGAGGACGTGGTCGTAGACGAGCTCCGCCTCGGTGCGGCCGGACCGGGCCGCGAGCGCGGCAACGCTGTCCTCGGGCGGCGGCTCGTAGTCGGGCGGATCGGCGAGCACGAACATGCGGTCGTAGCCAAAGAGCTGGCGAGCTTCGGCCATCTCGGCCAGCACCGTGCGCCGCACATCGTCGCGGCGCAGCTCGGCCAGCTGGGCATCGATCGGCAGAACGCCCAGGGCGCGGGCAGTTGCCGAGCCACCGAGCGGGTTGACCGACGTCTGCAACCCCAGCAGGAGGCCGACAGGACGCGCCGCCACCTGGGCCGTCACCGTCAGCCCACGCTGGTTCGCCGCAGTGATCGCGTCGAGCAGGTACCGCCAACCGTCCGGACGGGCATCGACCTGCGTGATCGAGATCGACAGCGACCGCCCGGAGGCATCGGCCATGCCGATCACCGTGGCCAGCTCTTCGTCGGCATGGGCGAAGTCGGAGACGACCTCGAGCACGCCGCCGCCGAGTGCGTCGGCGATGCCGGCCAGCTCATCAGCTGCAGCCGTCAACGTCGGCGTGTACTCACCGCGGCTGGTGCGGTGGTTCTTCGTGCGGGACGTCGTAAACCCGAGCGCACCCGCTTCGATCGCGGCGCGCGCCAGACGTCCCATCTCGACGATCTCCTCCGCCGTGGCAGCGTCGCGGGTGGCGCCCCGCTCGCCCATCACGTAGAGGCGCAGCGCGCTGTGCGGCACTTGCGCCGCGATGTCGATGTCGTGCGGCCGGCCGTCGAGCGCGTCGAGGTAGTCCGGGAAGCTCTCCCAGTTCCACTGCAAGCCTTCGTGCAGCGCCGCGCCAGGGATGTCCTCGACGCCCTCCATCAGCTCGATCAGCCGCTGGCGGTCGTGCGGCCGCACTGGCGCGAACCCGACGCCGCAGTTGCCCATGACCACCGTCGTGACGCCGTGCCACGACGACGGCACGAGGAGGTCCGCCCACGTCGCCTGTCCGTCGTAGTGGGTGTGGATGTCGACGAACCCAGGCATCACCGTGGCGCCCGACGCATCGATCCGCTGCCGCCCAGGCGCCGACACCGTACCGACCGCGGTGATGACGCCGTCGTCGACAGCCACGTCGGCGCGGTAGGCGGCGCCTCCCGTTCCGTCGACGACCGTTCCTCCGACGATGACCAGATCATGTGTCATTGACAACCCCCGAGTTGCACCCGCCGGCAAGCGACGACACCGCCAAGGTATCACATGTCACTCATGCGTGCCATTCGGCCACGGGTGAGTGACGCAGCCACCGATGAGCACCTACACTGCGCCGATGAGCACAACGGTGGCGCCGGTCTC
>JAOBWO010000473.1 GCA_025463415.1 Acidimicrobiales bacterium
CCGGGTAGTCGTAGAACTTGCCCTGGTAGTAGATCCTGCTCATCCGTGGTCGCAGCATCAGGTCGTCCGGGAGGACGTCCTGCCAGAGGGCGGCGACCTCGGGGACTTTGGTGAAGAAGCGATGGCCTCCGATGTCGAGCCGCCAGCCGTCGCGCTCGACGGTCCGGCTGATCCCTCCGACGGTGTTGTCGCTCTCGAGCACCGTGACCGGCGCACCTCGTCGGCGAGGCACAGTGCTGCGGTGAGGCCCGCCGGGCCGGCTCCGATGATGACGACGGGTTCACCGGATCCCTCGTACGGGGGCGCGATCGTCGTTTCGAGTGTGGTCATGGTTCTCCCCCGTGGGTTGCGGAGCGTGGGTGTGCGCGCCCGTTGCCCGACTGATGCGCCTCTCATGCCAACGACGCTGATCACGTGGTGTGACAGATGGCGACCCCACATCCACCCAGGCTGATGAGCGTCTCGAGGGTCGTCAGGCGGTCGCCAGCGCTTCGGCGATGTCGGCCGTCAGCGGTGACTGCTGGATCGTCTCGAGGTCCGACGGCAGGCGCAGGGACCAGTTCGGCCGCCGCCCGTCAGCGCCGGGGATGTTCGGACGTTGCGGCTCGGCAACGGCATCGTCCAGCGAAGCGGCCACGAGCATCGCCGGGGTCGTGGCCAGGAGCCGATACGTAGCGCGCACCGCCGTCTGCGCATCGGCGTCGGCTGCCAGCTCGGCCTCGAGCGCGAGGCGGGTTCGAATGGCCTCCGTGCCTTCTTCGTTCGGGTCGAGGCCGAGGGTGCGCTGCGATGCCAGATCGCTGCCTTCCCACAGGCCGACCACGGTCGGCAGGTCGTGGGTCGACACCGCTGCGAACGCCTTCGGGTTCCATCGCGACGGGTGCGCGTCCTCGAACCAGAGCAGCTTGTACGACAGCACGTTGTGCGCTGCCAAGGCCGCCTGGGCTCGTTCCTCGACGGTGCCGAGGTCCTCCCCGATCACCACCGCTCGGGCGCGATGGCTTTCCAGGGCGAGGATCGCGAGCAGATCGTCGGACGGATAACGCACGTAAGCTCCGTGTGCCGCGCCGCGCCCTTCGGGCACCCACCACAACCTGAACAGCCCCATCACGTGGTCGATTCGCAGCGCACCACGCTCGGCCAGGCACGCGCGCACCGTCTCGATGAACGGCTGATAACCCGCCCCGCGCAGCCGGTTGGGGATGAACGGCGGCAGGCCCCAGTCCTGTCCGGAAGTGTTGAACTCATCCGGAGGTGCACCGACCGAGGCGTCCAACGCGAGGAGATCTTGCCAGCACCACGCATCGGCACCGCCGCGGTCGAAACCGATGGGCAGATCCTGGATCAGGCGTGTCTCGCCGCACACGCCGGCCAGCTGCCGGCGGAGCTGCGTCTGGATCCACGCGTGGAACGACACACGCTGGGCGTGCGTCTCGCGGAACTCGATCACGCCAGAGCTGAGGGGATGCTGGTACTCGGCGGGCCAGCGCCGCCAGTCGCCTCCGTAGCGCTCGGCGAGAGCGGTCCATGTGGCGAAGTCGCGCAGCGACCGGTTCTCGACGTGGTCCACTCGGTCGCTGCTGCTGCGCCACGCCAGTTCGAGCGCCTCCATCTTGCACGCCAGGACGGCGTCCCGATCGATCACCCGGTCGGCGGTCAGCGCACTGGCGCGGGCGGCGAGATCGGCCACCAGACCGGCGTCGGCGTCAGCGACGCCGAGTCCGCGCATGTCGGCGTAGACAGGGTTCAGGAAGCGGCGGCTCGTCGGCGAGTACGGGCTCGGCTGTTGACCAGCGCCGGGCGCGCTGGCGTTCAACGGATTGACGAGCAGGAAGCCGGCGCCCTGTTCGAGCCGGGACCAGCGCGCCAAGGTTCCGAGGTCGCCGAGGTCGCCGATGCCCCAACTGTCGCGGGAGTGCAGTGCATACAGCTGCACGGCCCAACCCCATTCGCGATGGCTGGGCAACGTGCACCGCTTCGGTGCGACGATGATCGCCCGCTCGGTGTTCCCGTGCGCGTCGATGTCATCGGCAGGATCGTCGCTGACGAACGTGTGGTAGCCGAGCGGGATGTCACCGCGAGGCTCGTCCCCGATGGTGAGCTCGCCCCCGAACTCGAGCACCAGCGTGCCCGGACCGAGCGTCCACGGCTGGCCGGAACGGAGCACGACCGGCGTCCGGTCCTCGCCGGTTGTCTGGCGGTCGAGCCGCTGGTCCAACCACGCGAGCGTGTCGGGGTCGCATCGACGAACGTCGCCCGAAGCATCGATGTACGTCTCGTCGATATCGGACACGGTCATGAGCGCCGTCTACCCGCGAACCGGGAGATTAGACGTCGCGCGCGGTGAGCAGACGTGGCGTGCGACCCCTCTCACTGCCGCCGCCGTGCTTGGAGGATGTCTGAACAGCTCGGGGTCGGGTAGCTGGAACCGGGCTGCCGTGAGGCAGCTCGCGGCGCAACCTCTGAAGGTCCCAGCATGAGCAGCCACATCCATTCGCATCGCCCCGCGCTCCCGCCGGGAAGCGCACGTTCGGCCGTGACACGGCGGGATCCGTCGTGAGCCGCCAGCAGCTCGAGATGCCTGCGCTCGACGGGGTCCGGCATCACCGGATCGTGCTCGACGGCGTCGACGTGCATGTCGCCGACATCGGCAGCGGGCCGCCTCTCGTCCTCCTCCACGGCTGGCCGCAGCACTGGTTCTGCTGGCGACACGTCGTGCCGTTGATCGCCGGCGAACACCGGTTGATCATCCCGGACCTCCGCGGCCATGGCTGGAGCAGCGCACCACAGAGCGGGTACGAGAAGGAGCAGCTCGTCACCGATCTGCTCGGCACGCTCGACCAACTGGGCATCGAACGATTCGGCATGGTCGGACACGACTGGGGTGGATGGGTCGGGTTCCTGGCTGCACTCCGGACGCCGGAACGCATCACCGGCCTGCTCGCGCTCGGGATCGTCTACCCCTTTCAGCACTTCTCGATGGCGCGGTTGCTGCAGGCGTGGCGGGGGGCCTACCAACTCGTCCTTGCCACTCCTCTCCTCGCCGAGGCCCTGCTGTGCAGCTCGCCGCGAGTCGTCGCCAACGTCATCCGGGCCGGCACGCGTGTCCCCGAGGCAGTCCCTCACGGCATCGCGCTCGACTACGGCCGCGCCCTGCAGGATCCGGCACGGGCGAGAGCCTCGTCGCTCATGTACCGCACGTTCCTGACCCACGAGATCGGCAGAACACCGCGCCAGAGAACTCTCACCGTCGGCACCAGACTGCTGATCGGCGAGCACGACCCGATCAGGTCCGATGCCTTCATGCACGGGTGGGAGGGGCACGCCACGGCGATGACCGTCGAGGTGCTGCCGGGCATCGGCCACTTCGTACCCGAAGAGGCGCCCGACATCGTGGCCGACGCGGTTCGATCGATGTTCGCCGAGACGCACAGGGTGAGAAGGGGTCGTCCATGAGCAACCACGCAGACCACGACGAGCACAGCGGCAACGCCGAGCCAGAGGCGCAGGACAGCGACGTCATCGACGAACAGGTCGATCCCGAGGAGCCGCATTACAAGATCGACGAGCGCGAACGAGCTGAACACGACCTTCGTTCCCTGCCACCGAACCCGCACGCGGACACGGCCTACGGTCCCGTGCGTGGATCCGACCCAGCGAACCCGGAGACCAGCGCGACCTGACGAGCCAACGCTCAGCGATTGAGCTCGTGGGTGACAAGGTGGACGCGAGCGAGTGCCTTTAGCCACCGAGGATTGTCGGAAGGCCTCGCCCGGTGACAAACACTGTGCCGATGACGAGACTGGCGCACGCGTTGACGAGTGCGATGGTCGCGTACACGCGGAAGTTGCGTGCGGCGCTGAGGTAGCCGTAGCTCGACGCGACCGCGACCATGGTGTTCGACACGAAGATGCCGATGATGAAGCAGACGAGCAGGAGCACACCGGACGAACCACGGGCGACGTTCGCAGCCGCCAGGAACACGACGATCTGGGTCGGGGTCTCCGCTCCGACGCCGTGCAACATCCCGATGCCCGCAGCGATGCGCGGTCCCGGCGCGGCGAACGGATCGTCGGGAACCGAGCCGATGTGGATGTGCTCGTGCCGGTGCTGCGTCGAGGCTGCGACGGTCGCGCCGTCTGCGGACGCGTCTCGCTCACCCTCGCCACCGCCCCTCACGGACGGCTCGTGTTGCTCGTCGAGATCAGCCTGGACGTGGTGGTGGTCGTTGACATGAACATGCTCGTGCTCGTGAACATGCTCGTGGTCGTGGTCGTGGACGTGCTCGTGTCGGATGGTGACGAACCGGTGTCGCGCCCATCGCCGGGCCCGAGACGCGCCGGCCAGGATGAACATCCAGCGGCTGCGGATCCGGAAGTCACGGCGGTCCCGGATCAGCCCGACGACCACACTGAACGCGAGGACGATCAGGGTGACGCCGACGAGCCGTTCCATCACCCCGTCGACCACCGACGGGAGCCGCCGACCGGCGACGATGGCAGCAAGGCCGAGCACGAAGACCACGACGCCGTGGCCGATCGCGTAGGCGGTCGCGACGAGCAGCCCGCGTCTCGGTGTGTCCTGCGTGCTGGTGACGTCAGTGATGGCAGCGAGGTGATCCCAGTCGATCCCGTGCCGGACGCCGTAGATGAAGGCGGTGGCGGACAGCAGCAGCATGAGTCGGGCCGGCCCGTCGCTGAGCTCAGGGCCGGCGGCCGAGGAAGGCGATCAGTCGTGTCTGCTCGTCAGCGTCGGCGGACACGTCGATCTTCGGTCCGTAGTGTCCGCTCTCACGAAGCATCGCGTCGACATCGTGGATGCCGTCGAACATGCGGGCGACCTCTGCCGGTTCCAGCACTTCGTCCAAGCCGGCGGCGCGGGCGAGGTCCCAGGTGTGGATCAGGACGTCGGTGAGGATGAACCTCATCACCGCCTCGTCGAACCGATGGCGACCGACCATCGGATGGTCGAAGATCAGATCGGCGTGGTCGGGATCGTCCAGGAGCGATTGGATGCCGTCGCTCACGCTCAGCCATGCCGCGACGGGGTCCGTGTCGATGCCGGGACCGACGGGAAGGACGATCCCGGTGCCGTCGGCGACGAAGTGCGGCACCCACTCGACGAGGTGCCGAACGACATCGAGTGCCACCCAGCCTTCGCACGGCGCCGGGCGCAGCCAGGCGTCGCCGTCGACGTCGCTGATCCGCCGTGCGAAGGCCGAGGCGACCCTGCGGTAGCGGTCTGCGTTCTCGTTCGTCATCGACCGTCGATCCTAAAGGGCCTCTACGTGCTGCGGCACCCTCGGTTTCAGGCGGTCGAGTCAGACGACGGGTGCTGCCTCGTCGACCAGCACGGGCCTGCGGCGCTGCTGCACGGTCATGATGATCACCACCGCCAAGATCAACGACAAGAACACGATGCTCGTACCCGTGGTCCCCAACCCGAACCCCTTCC
>JAOBWO010000002.1 GCA_025463415.1 Acidimicrobiales bacterium
AGACCGGGTTGTGGTTGCCGCCGACGGGCGGGGACTGCGGATAGTCAACGGGATCGGTGGTGTGGTTCCGGCTGAGGCCGGTGTAGGTCTGCACGCCGTTGATCGTCGGTGTCGATGTGGTGTCGGATGTGCCGGAGCTGGAGTCGGTGGTCGCCGCGCTGGACGGCGTGTTGGTCGACCGCAACGCGGTGGTGTTCGGCTTCGAGTCGCTGCTGCAGGCCGCTGCACCGATGGAGAGGGACACGGTCATCACCGCGGCCAGGAGCTTCGCTGGTTTCACGTCAGTGATCATGCCGCGTAACCCGTCCATTGTGGCCGCGCAGTCCGGCCGCTGGACGAGCGGGTCAGACGCACTGTCATGGGTCCGGTAGGCTCCTCGGCCCTCCGCCATCGGAACGTGATGACCGACACACCGCTCTTCCCCGATCTCGATCTCGAACGCATGCAGCTCGCTCACTCGCGCGCGTGCCGCGACGCGATGATCGAGATGTTCGAGCGGGTCGACCCGCAGGACTCCGCCGACGAGTTCACCAAGGAGTACATCGAGGTCACCGTCGAGGAGGCCCTCGAGGATCTCCGCACGCCGGGCGCCGGCGACTTCTTCGGTCGCATCGACGACGCCGGCAACGGTGGGATCGCCGATCGCTGGTACATCGGCCGGCGCCACATCGAGGACGCACAGCATGATCCCGTCGTCGTCGACTGGCGGGCGCCGATCGCCGCGCCGTTCTACCGCGCGACCGTCCACGATCCGCTCGGGCTCACCCATCGCAGGCGGTTCATGATGAGCACCGAGCCGGGCGTGGCCGGCGAGCTGAGCTCCTACATGGACGAGCAGCTCGACGACCCCGATTCGGCAGACGCCGCCAGTGGCATCCCCGATCCCGTGCTCGCCGAGATCGGCGCCGCCCGCACCGGTGCGATGCGCGAGATCGTTGCCACGATCCAGGCAGAGCAGGACGTCGTGATCCGCGCCCCGATGGAGCAGGCGCTGATCGTGCAGGGTGGTCCCGGCACCGGCAAGACCGCCGTGGGCCTGCACCGCGCGGCCTACCTGCTGTTCGAGCACCGCCGCCGGCTGGTGCGCGAGGGCGTGCTCGTCGTCGGACCCAACCAAGTCTTCCTCGACTACATCGGCAACGTGCTGCCCTCGCTCGGCGAGCGCAGCGTGCAGCAGCGAACGGTGCTCGACCTCTGCGTGCCTCGCGTCGAGGTCGGCGCAGTCGACGACGACGAGGTGGCGCGGTTGAAGGGCGATCCACGGATGTTGGAGGTGCTGCAGCGGGCCGTGCTGGACGGCATCGTGCGGCCCACCGAGGATCTCCGCGTCCCGCTCGGGGCGCGCACGTGGGTGGTGACGGCGGTCGAGCTGTCCGGGTGGATCGACGCCGCGCTCGGTGGCGCCGCGGTCAACCGTCCGCTCAACCGGCGACGCGATGGGTTGAGGGCGATCGCGCAGCAAGCCCTGCGGCGTCACACCCAGAGCGACGAGATGTGGTCCCGCGCCGATCCGTTGCGCGCTGCGCTCGCCGCGGCCTTCCCGGTGCAGCAGCCGAAGGCGGTCGTCCAGCGGCTGCTCGCCAACTCGGCAGTGCTCGCATCTGCTGCGGACGGGGTGCTGACCTCGCACGATCAGGCGATGCTGCTGGCGGACGGCGGCAAGCCCGGCTCGCGGAAGCGGCCCTGGACCGCAGCGGATCAGCTGTTGCTCGACGAGGCGAACTCACTGCTGAACGGTGCGCCGTTCGTGTTCGGTCACGTAGTGGTCGACGAAGCGCAGGATCACTCCGCGGTGGCGCTGCGCGTGATCGGTCGGCGGAGCCCCAGCGGCTCGTTCACGATCCTCGGCGATCTCGCCCAGTCGACCACCCCTGCGGGCCAGCAGGAGTGGCCGTCGGTGGCGCGCTGGCTGGGCGCGGCGGCGCACGAAGTCGCCCACCTCACGATCGGCTATCGCGTCCCGGAGCCGGTGCTGGCGGTCGCGAACCTGTTGCTCCCGTTGACCGGCGTCGATACGCTCGCGAGCCGCAGTGTGAGGCTCGACGGTGAGCCGCCCACGATGCGCGTTGCCTCGGCCGACGGTCTCGCCGTCGCCGTCGCCGAGGAGGTCGTGGTCGCTCGTCACCGGCATGCGCTCACCGGCGTCGTCGCCCCGCTGCGCCTCCATGCCGCCATCCGCGAGGCCCTCGCGGCGGCCGGTCTCGAGGCGGTCGAACGGGTGCAGGACGTCTCCCGTGTCCAGATCCCTGTGTTCACGGCGGCCGCCGTGAAGGGCCTGGAGTTCGACGCGGTCGTGGTGGTCAACCCCGCGGAGGTCTTCGACGGCACCGCACGCGGTGCGCGACTGCTGTACGTCGCGATGACGCGTGCCGTGCAGGTGCTGCGGATGGTCGGCGACGCGCAGTTCGACGCCGAGCGCATCGGCAGACCGTTGTAACGTCGGCTGCATCCGGCTGAGCCGCCGGGCCGAACTGGGGGTTCGTGATGAAGAGCAAAGCCGCCATCCTGTGGGAGCAGAACACGCCCTGGAGCGTCGAGGAGATCGAGCTCGATCCGCCAAAGGCCGGTGAGGTCCTCGTCAAGATCGCCGCGTCCGGGCTGTGCCACAGCGACGAGCACATCGTCACCGGCGACTTGCCGTTCCCTCCGCCGATCATCGGCGGTCACGAGGGCGCGGGAGTCGTCATGGAGGTCGGCGAGGGCGTCAGCTGGCTGGCCCCCGGCGACCACGTCGTGTTCGGCTTCATCCCGGCGTGCGGCCGCTGCCCGAGCTGCTCGACCGGGCACTCGAACCTGTGCGACATGGGCGCCAAGCTCGGCGGTCCGGGCCAGATCTCCGACGGCACGTTCCGGCATCACGCACGCGGCGCTGACCTGAACGCGATGTGCCTGCTCGGCACGTTCGCGTTCCACACCGTCGTCAACGAGGCGAGCTGCATCAAGATCGACAACGACGTGCCGCTCGACCGGGCGTGCCTGCTCGGCTGCGGCGTCGTCACCGGCTGGGGCAGCGCCGTGTACGCCGCGCAGGTCGGACCGGGCGACACGGTGTGCGTCGTCGGTGCCGGTGGCATCGGCTCCAACGCGATCCAGGGCGCTCGCCTTGCAGGTGCGAAGCGGATCATCGCGATCGATCCGATCGAGTTCAAGCGCGAGAAGGCCATGGAGTTCGGGGCGACCCACACCGCGAACAGCATGGCCGAGGCCGTGCCGCTGCTGCAGGAGCTGACCTGGGGCACGATGGCCAACAAGGTCATCATGACGATGGGCGTCGGCTCCGGTGAAGTGCTGGGTGAAGCCCTCGCGTTGGCCGCGAAGCGCGGTCGAGTCGTCGTCACCAACATCCATCCGGCGATGGAGTACAGCGCGAACCTGAGCCTGCTCGACGTCACGCTGATGGAGAAGCAGGTCGTCGGCTCGCTGTTCGGTTCGGGCAACCCGCGCGCCGACATCCCCAAGCTGATCGGTCTCTACCGCCAGGGCCTCGTCGACCTCGACGGTCTCGTCACCAAGGAGTACACGCTCGACGGCGTGAACGACGGGTACGAGGCGATGCGCAACGGCGAAGCGATCCGCAGCGTCCTCAAGATGGACTGATCCGCACCAGGATCCCCACGCCCGACGTCGATTCCATGCGGCGGTAGTTGGCCTCGACCACCGAGGCCAACTGGCCGCTGGGATCACAGGCGAGCGGTGATTCGTAGACGGCGATGTACTTCGGTGCGCGGGTGCTCGACGCCAGCAGGGCGCGGAGCTGCTGCAGTGCACCCGGGACCATCAAGACGTTGTCCTCCCAGAGGTAGGGGAAGGGCGGGTCCTCGTGTGCGTCGGCGTAGAAGCTGGCGCTCGCGCACATCACGTACAGCTCTTCGCCCGGCTTGCGGTTGGCCAGGAACCACGCGGCGAGCCGCTCGTCGGTGTTGGGACGGTCGTCGCCGCTGGCCGTGATCACGAACGAGTGATCCGACTCGAGGAGGATCTTGGCGGTGTTCACGTAGGTGGGGATGAGCGCCACGAGTGCCAGCGGCACGGCGATCGTGGCCCGCAGGTGCCGGGCGATCAGTCCGGCCGCCAGCGCGCACAGCCCGCCGCACAGCGTCACCCAGTAGTGACGGTGGAACTGGCCACCGGTCACGAACGCGACGCTCGCGGCGATCGGCCAGAGCAGCAGGAGGCAGAGCGCGCCGGTGAACGGCCTGGGCGGCGCCAGCGTGTCGGGTTGCTGTCGGCGCAGGCGCGCGGCCAGCAGGATCGCGCCGCCCGCAGCGATGATCCCGAGCAGTGGCCAGATCGTCGGACGAGCGATTCGGGCCGTCATGGAGAAGCGCGCCCAGTCCGCGCCTTCGAGCGCGCTGCGCTTGTCCAAGCGGTAGCCGGCGAACGCGAACCACCAGCGCGAGTATCCGGTGATCGCGCCGTGGAGCGCGAGCACAGCCATCACGGCCAGGACGCCGGCGGAGACCCACCCGACGCCGCGCACCGCTTCGGGGAACGTCCGCCAACGGGCAATGACGGCGATGATCAGCCAGAGGCCGATCGCGAGGAGACCCTCGTAGCCCGACTGCTTCACGGACAGGGCGCAGCCCGCCAGCAGCCCGCTGAGCACGAGCAGGCGGGCGTGGTCGCCTCGGCGGAGCGCGATGCAGCTGACCGCAAACCCACCGGCGGCGAACGCGCCACTGAGGAGCTCGCCGTTGGCCAGATGACCTTCGATCGCTGGACTGGCAGCCGTGATCGCTACCAGCACCGCGGCCAGGCCGCCGGCGCGGCGTCCCGCCAACGTCGTCGTGGCCGCGCCGACGGCGACGACGAGGCCGACGCCGAACAGCATGGCCATGATCCGCACCGACGCCGTGCTGCCACCGGAGATCCAGTCCCAGAAGCGGAAGATCGCGAGCAGACCCTGCGGCCGGTCGACCCACACGTCTCGATAGAGCGTGTCGCCGTGCGCCCACGCACGCGCGATGGCGAGGAACCCACCTTCGTCCGACGTGATCGGTGTCCAGAACGAGCGCAACCGGATCAGCACCGTCAGTACCGAGCCCACGACCATCATCAGCCATGGGTACCGGCGCATCGGTCGACAGTAGGGCGTGTCGCCTCCGCTGTCCCATCGCCCCGGCGCGGGTTCTTGCTCCCGCCCGAGCGACGGATACATTGCAGATCACGTTCGCTCTTGATGGGGGTCATTGAAATGAAGTCGCGTGCTGCAGTGCTGTGGGGTGTCGGCCAGGAGTGGAAGATCGAAGAGATCGACGTCGATCCGCCGAAGGCCGGCGAACTGATCGTCAACTGGAAGGCCGCTGGGATGTGCCACTCCGACGAGCACCTCGTCACCGGCGACATGGTGCCGCCGAAGGAGTTCTGGCCGCTGATGGGCCTCGAGGACTTCTTCCCCATCCTCGGTGGCCACGAGGGCGCCGGAGTCGTGGTGGAGGTCGGACCCGGCGTCACCAGCGTCGCCGTCGGCGATCACGTGTCGGCCAGCTTCATCCCCAGCTGCGGCCGGTGCAAGCCCTGCTCGACCGGTCACCAGAACCTGTGCGACAACGGCGCGAAGACCTTCATCGGCGGGATGATCACCGACGACACCCATCGTCACCACATCAACGGCAAGCCCGTCACCCTGATGGCCAAGGTCGGCACGTTCAGCGAGTTCGCGTGCGTCTCGGAGATGTCGGTGATCAAGGTCGACGACGACCTCCCCCTGGAGTGCGTCGCGCTCGTCAGCTGCGGTGTCGCCACCGGCTGGGGTTCTGCGGTCAGTCGGGCCGGCGTCGCCGCCGGTGACACCGTCGTGGTCGTCGGCATCGGCGGCATCGGCATCAATGCGGTCCAGGGCGCGAAGATGGCCGGCGCCGCTCGCGTCATCGCCGTCGACCCGCTCGAGTTCAAGCGTGAGAAGGCGATGGAGATGGGCGCGACACACACCTACGCCTCGATGGAGGAAGCCTTCCCGGCCGTGCAGCAGATGACGTGGGGCGTGATGGCCGACAAGGTGATCATGACGCCGAGCGTGATGTACGGCGATCTGATGGCCGGTGCGCAGCAGCTGTGCACCAAGGGCGGCACCATCGTGGTCACGGCCGTTGCGCCGATGGCCCAGACCGAGTCGTCGGTGAACCTGTTCGACCTCGCGATGTCGAACAAGGAGATCAAGGGCACGATCTTCGGCTCGCTCACCCCGCGGGCCGACATCCCCAAGC
Organism: Acidimicrobiales bacterium; assembly: GCA_025463415.1. Classification (GTDB taxonomy): domain Bacteria; phylum Actinomycetota; class Acidimicrobiia; order Acidimicrobiales; family Ilumatobacteraceae; genus WLMZ01. Next base: position 6,207 of record JAOBWO010000002.1, read on the forward strand.
TGCTCGGCCTCTACCGCGAGGGCCAGCTCAAGCTCGACGAGCTGATCACCTAGCGCTACCCGCTGGAGCAGATCAACGAGGGCTACCGGGCGATGCGCGACGGCGAGAACCTCCGCGGCGTCATCGTCAACGACTGACGGCTCGGATGATCGACCGCGCCCTGCTCGAACGGTTGGGCACGCAGGTCGTCGGCCGCCGGCGCGAGGTCGAGCTCGTGCTGGCGGCTCTCGATGCCGATCGCCACGTGCTGCTCGAGGGACCACCGGGCACCGGCAAGAGCACGCTCCTGCGCGCCGTCGCGGCAGAGATGTCGCTCGGCTTCGAGTTCGTCGAGGGCAACGCCGAGCTGACCCCCGCACGCCTCGTCGGTCACTTCGATCCGGCCAGGGTGCTGATCGACGGGTACGACCCGGAGGTCTTCGTCGACGGACCGCTGATCAGTGCGATGCGCGAGGGTTCGCTGCTCTATGTGGAGGAGATCAACCGGATCCCGGAGGAGACGCTCAACGTGCTCATCACCGTGATGAGCGAGCGCGAGCTGCATGTGCCGCGTCTGGGCCGAGTGCCTGCCGCGCCAGGCTTCCGGCTGGTCGCGGCGATGAACCCGTTCGACGCGATCGGCACCGCACGGATCAGCGGTGCGGTCTACGACCGGGTCTGCCGGCTCTCGGTCAGCTATCAGAGCGCTGCTGAGGAGTCGGCGATCGTGGCCCGGTCGCTGGCCGACGTCGCGACGCCGTCGACGGCGTGGATCGCCAAGGCGGTTGACGTCGTCCGCCTGACCCGAACCCACGGCGAACTGCGCGTCGGATCGTCGGTGCGTGGCGCGATCGACGCCAGCGCGGTCGCGGTCTCGCTGAGCCACCTGCGCGGGGTGCCCGTGGAGGACGCCGAGGTCGGCCTCGACGCGGCCATCGTCGCGCTGAGCGGGCGGGTGCGCGTGCGCGAGGGCAACACACGCTCCAGCGAGGAGATCATCACCGAGCTGTGGCGTTCTGTTTTCGACGTCCCCGACGGCGCCGAGTCCGGTGCCGAATCAGGTGACTCGTCCTCGGGAAAAGTCCCGGCCCCGACGGGGGCCAGCCCCTCCCGCTGACGAAGGAGGGCGCCGACGCGGATGCGGCCGTTGCCGAGAGCTCGCGCAAGACGACGTCGCGGCGCGAGCTGGCCCGCAACCCGCAGTTCGAGCAGGTGTCGCCCGAAGTCGGCGAGCTCGACGAGGACGCTGTGCAGGACGGGTTCGGCGACGATCCCGACGAGATGATGGCGATGCTGGCCGACCTCACCGGGGCCACCGACCCGAAGCTGCGCGAGCTGGCCAAGCGGCTGGCCGCGCAACTGTTCCTCGACGTGAGCCGGCGTGGCCCTGTTCGGCCGCGAGGCATCGGCAAGATCGCGTCGATGCCCTACACCCCCGATGGAGGGGATCTGGACGTCGACGCCAGCCTCGAGGCGATCGCGGAGGCCGGAGTCAGCAGCGCCGGCACCGTTCGTCGAGCGATCGACCCCGACGGGCTGCGGGTGCGCGGATGGGCCAAGCCCGGCACCGCGCTCTGCCTCATGGTCGATCGCAGCGGCTCGATGGGCGGGAAACCGCTGGCCACCTCCGCGGTCGCTGCGGCGGCCGTGGCGTCCCGGTCCCCGGACGACTACAGCGTGCTGGCATTCGGCAAGGACGTCGTGGTCGCCAAGTCGCAGGACGTGTACAAGGACAGTGAGCGCGTGGTCACCGATGTCCTCGCGCTCCGCGGGTTCGGAACCACCGACGTGGCCGGCGCGCTGCGGGTGGCGCAGCTGCAGCTGCAACGCTCACGAGCCGGTCGGCGCATCGCGGTGCTCCTGTCCGACTGCCGCGCGACCGTCGACGGCGACGTCGTCTCGGCCGCGAGCGCGCTCGAGGAGCTGTTGATCATCGCGCCCGAAGGGGACTCCGCAGAGGCCGAGACGTTGGCTGCCGCCGTCGGCGCCCGGTTGCGTTGCGTGGCGGGTCCGAGCGAGGTCGCCGCCGCCCTCAGCGCGCTCCTCGACCGCTGACCGCTGTTCCGCGCAAACGTCGACCCCCCACCGCGCAGCTTTCGACGGGGAGAACCTGTCAGGCGCGGTCGGGGCGGCGGGGGATGAGCTGGTCGGTGATCGGCTCGGCGTCGTAGATCGTCATCGTCGAGCGTTCGCTGGCGAGCTGTTCGGCTGCCTTGCCGAACGCGCGTGAGTCAGGGACGGCGAAGTGGGCGAGCAGCGCGTCTCTGTCGGCCCAGTGCTCGAGGAACATCAGCCGGTTCGTGTCCTCGACATCGCGGTGCACGGAGTGCAGCAGGCACCCAGGCTCGAGACGCGATCGATGGACGTGCTCCAGGCTCATCGCCAGCACCTCCTCGACGGCTTCTGGTTTGGCGACGATGCTGCCGGTGACCACGATCATGGCTGCCGTTCTAGCGGATGGGGAGCGGCAGTAATCTCAGCCACGATGCTCGACCTCGATGCGTACCTGGCGCTGACCCGGCTGTCGTCTCCCGTGACGACGTCGGGTGGCGATCTCTACATGACGGCCACCACGCTCGATCCCGCTGGGTCCGAGTTCGTGTCCGCGATCTGGCGGATCGATCCGGCCACGGGCGGGGCGACGCGCATGACCCAACCGCGCAAGGGCGCCGGTCTGGCGGCGACGATGCCCGACGGCGCGCTCCTGCTGCGCGTGAAGCGGGACGACCCCGAGGCACCGAAGGACGACCCAGACGCCGAGGCCTCGGCGCTCTGGCTGATGCAGCGCGATGGAGGCGAGCCGAAGCGCGTGGTCACCGCGCCCGCAGGGGTGGGCGCGGTCAGCGTGGCTCGCGATGCCGGCACGGTCGTGGTGTCGATCGACGTGTTCACCAGCGTCGCCACGCTCGAGGACGATCGCGCCCTGGCCAAGCGCCGCAAGGACATGGGCACCCAGGCGATCTGGTTCGACCAGTACCCGATCCGCTTCTGGGACCGCCACCTCGGGCCGCGTGCGCCGCGTCTGTTCGTCGCCGATCTCGAGACCGGTGAGCTCCGCGACCTCACACCGGACGCGGGGCAGGCGCTCGTCGAGGCTTCCTTCGGCCTCACCCCCGACGGAGCGGCGGTCATCTCGACCTGGGCGAGCCCACTCGGTCGCGGTCGCCGCCGGACCGACATCGTCCGGATCGACGTCGCCACCGGTGCGCGGACGACCCTGGTCACGTCGGACGGTCACGACCACTTCGGTGTCTCGATCAGCCCCGATGGCCGCTGGTTCACGGTCGTGCGCGAGGAGCGGTTGAGCGTCGAGCGCTCCGCTCCGGTAGAGCTGCGGTTGCATCCTCTCGGGAATGTCGGCCCGTCATCCGGGCGCCGACTGGCCCCGTCGCTGGATCGTTGGCCGACGGCCGCAGTGTTCACTGCGGATTCGACGTCCGTGCTCTTCACTGCGGACGACGACGGTCGGGCATCGGTGTACCGCGTCGGTGTCGATGGCGACGACCAGCCGGTGCGGCTGTGCAACGCCGGAGCCCTGTCGGACCTGCAGATCGATCCGGACAACCGGACCGTCTATGCGTTGCGTTCGACGACGGGGACGCCTCCGGAGATCGTCGCCCTCGATGCGGCAGCAGTGGACCAGGAGCCCCGGCTGGTGTACGCCACAGCCGTGGCGGAGCCGTGGCCGGGGACTGCGGTCGAGGTGCGCACGACCGCCGCAGACGGCACCGCCCTGCACGCATGGCTGGTGCTTCCCGAGCCGCCGGCAGACGGGGCAGCCCTGCCGCTCGCTGTGTTCATCCACGGTGGGCCGCTCTCGTCCTGGAACGCGTGGTCGTGGCGCTGGCAGCCGCAGCTGCTGGCGGCGCGGGGCTATGCCGTACTGCTGCCGGACCCAGCCCTGTCGACCGGCTACGGCCAGGCGATGATCGAACGCGGTTGGCAGGAGTGGGGCGGCCGCCCGTACACCGACGTGCTCGCGCTCACCGATGCTGCGCTGGCCCAGCACCACCTGGACCCGGCTCGCACTGCGGTGCTCGGCGGTTCCTACGGCGGCTACCTGACCAACTGGGTCGTCGGCCACACCGACCGGTTCGCATGTGCCGTCACCCACGCATCTCTGTGGGACCTGACCCAGTTCCAGGGCACCACCGACGACACCGTCTCGTGGACCGACTGGTGGGGCGATCCCGACCAGCGAGCCGAGTTCTACCGGGAGTGGTCGCCGTCCAGCTACGCCGACCACATCGTGACGCCGCTGCTCGTCGTGCACGGCGAGCGCGACTTCCGCGTGCCGGTCGGCGAAGGCATCCGGCTGTGGACCGAGCTGAGCCAGCGTGGTGTCGAATCGGCGTTCCTCTACCTGCCGGACGAGAACCACTGGGTGCTCAAGCCGGGGAACGTGCGGGTCTGGTACGACGCCGTCATCGGTTGGCTCGACCGCTTCATCGGCGGCGGTGGGTCGGCACGTCCCGATCTGGTCTGACCGACCTGGCGGGACCGACGGTGCTCAGGTCGTTTTGCGATCGGCCTTCTTGGCCTGCTTCACTTCCCGCTTCTCTTTGAGCGACTTGCCGGCCTTCTTGGCACTTGCCTTCTGCGGGGACTTGTCCGACATGGCGACTCCTGTGTTCGACCGCACCCTACGACGGTTCGTGCGCCGACCGTCCGCGACTGCGGTGCTCGGCGAGCTTCTTGCAGCGACCGCCTCAGCACAAGCTCTGATCTGGCTCACAGGTCGCACTGCCCTGACGCTGAAGTCGGCCGGTCATGATCATCGGGCAGGTCCTTCCTGCGATGCAATCCTCTCGACAGGAGCGCCCATGGTCCCGAACTCTCCGCAGCCGGAGTCGAACCGGCTCCGTCACCGAGATGCCCATGTCCGCAAGGCCAAGCACCTGACGGCGTGGACCGCAGCCGGCGGCCTCGTCATGACCGGTGGGCTTGCTGCGCTGGCCCAGCGGTCGTTCTCCGGGCAGCGCCGAACCGTGGCGCCCGCCGACACCTCGGCGATCGACCCGTCGTCGGACGAGGTCGTCGATCCTGGTGCCACCGAGCCCACCGCGATCACGCTGCCCCCTGATCCCGTCGCGCCCACCACCCTGGTCCCGGTACCTGTCACCACCGCACCGGTCCTCGCCCCGACCGTGCCCGTCGTGGTGCCCGCGCCGGTCGAGACGGTGCCGGCCGTGACGGTCCCGGTCGAAACGGCGCCACCCAGCACAGCGGCCCCGGTGCAGACCGTGCCCGTCACTGCACCACCGGCCCCGCCGACCACGCAGCCGAAGCGGCGCACACACACCCACACCCATCCGGCGGTGGTCGTCACATCGGGCGGTTCGTGAGCGCCGCTGCCCGCTGCGAGTTCCCGGCCCTCGGGACCGGGGCGGTCGTCGTTGTCGACGATCCTGCCGCGCTCGACGACGCCGTGGCCGCGGCGAAGTCCGAGATCGACGCCATCGATCGCGCCTGCAGCCGGTTCCGCGGCGACTCCGATCTCGAGCGGGTCAACGGCGCCCATGGACGGGCTGTCGCGGTGAGTGAGGTCCTGCTGGACGCGGTGCAGGTTGCCGTGGACGCAGCGCGCTGGACCGACGGCGACGTCGATCCCACGATCGGACGTGCGCTGCGCCTGCTCGGCTACGACCGCGACTTCGCCCGCCTGGAGGCGGGGGACGTGGTGCTGCGGTTCGGCGAGGTCGCCGGATGGCGGGTCATCGAGCTCGACCGCGCCCGCGGCACCCTTCGCGTTCCCGCCGGCGTCCAGCTCGACCTCGGTGCGACGGCGAAGGCGCTCGCCGCCGATCGCGCCGCGCTCGCGGCCTCGGGCGCTGCGCACGGGGCGGCGCTCGTCAGTCTGGGCGGTGACGTCGCCTGCGCCGGCCCCAACCCGCCCGGTGGCTGGCCCGTCCTGGTCACCGACTGGCACGGCGCGCGGTACGACGAACCTGGGTCCGCCGGCGAGGTGATCATGTTGAACGGTGGCGGGTTGGCCACGTCGTCGACCACCGTGCGGCGCTGGCGTCGCGGCGCCGTGGACATGCACCACGTGATCGACCCGGCTTCCGGGCGCCCTGCGAGCGAGCACTGGCGCACCGTGTCCGTGATCGCTGCCTCGTGCGTGCAGGCGAACATCGCAACGACGGCCACGATCGTGCGCGGCGCCTCCGGTGAGACGTGGTTGCGCTCCCTCGGTGTGCCGGCTCGTCTGGTCCGCCACGACGGTTCGGTCGTGCACGTGGAGCCGTGGCCGGTCGAGGATGCGGCATGACCGCGCTCACCCAGTCGCTCGCGCTCTGGTACTTCACGCGGGGCAGCGGTGCGCTCTCGCTGATCATGCTCACCGCTGTCTTCGCGCTCGGCACCCCGACGCTGCTCAGCTGGGGCCACCGGAGTCTCCCTCGTGCGGTCGTGCTCCTGCTGCACCGCAACCTGTCATTGCTCGTCTGCGTGTTCCTCTTCCTCCACGTCGCCAGCACCGTCGTCGACGGCTTCGCGCCGATCGGTTGGCTGGACGCGATCGTCCCCTTCCGCTCCGGATATCGCCCGATCTGGCTCGGCCTCGGGGCGGTGGCCGTTGACCTGCTCCTCGCCGTGATCATCACCAGCCTCCTGCGTGTGCGCATCGGATACGCCGCATGGCGGTGGGTGCACATGCTCAGCTACGCGATGTGGCCGATCGCGATGCTGCACGGGCTCGGCACCGGCAGCGACACGCGCTCGCCATGGATGTGGTGGGTCGATGGAGGCTGCGCGGTCGTCGTGCTGATCGCCGTGGGCTACCGCGTCCGGGTCTGGCAGCCGCGTGATCCGCGCCTGCGGACCGTCGCCGTCGGGGCGCTCGTCGCGGTTCCACTCCTGGTGCTCGGCTGGGTGATGATCGGCCCGCTCAAGGCGAACTGGAGCAGGCGCGCCGCACCCAACGTCCACGCCGTCGCGGTCACGTCGAAGGCGCCGTCGTGATCGCCCACGAGCTCCCGTCGTCTCCTGCCCGGTCGACGGGACCCGCCCTGCCCCGACTGCTGTCTGCGTTCGACGAGCAGTCGGGCGGAGCAACTCGACTCATCACCCATCGGCGGACGTATCCACCGCCGCCCGCACCGCGCCGTCATCCTGCGGAGAGCTACATCGCCGCCATCGAGAAGGCTGGGCTGCGCGGCCGCGGTGGCGCCGGCTTCCCGACCGGTCGCAAGCTGCGCAGCGTGAGCGAAGGACAGGGCCGTCGCGTCGTCGTGGTCAACGGCAGCGAGGGTGAACCGGCGAGCGGAAAGGACCAACTGCTGCTCACGCGCGCGCCGCACCTCATCCTCGACGGAGCGCTCCTCGCCGCCACTGCGATCGGCGGACGCGAGGTGTTCGTCGGGGTCGAGCGGGGCAAGGTGGACGCGCTCCGGGCGATCCACCATGCGATCGCGGAGCGTGTGCACGCACGAGAGCCGATGGTGCCCGTCCGGGTCGTCGAGCTGCCTGCCCGGTACCTGTCGGGTGAAGAGAGCGCGCTCGTGCACCTCATCAACGGCGGCGAGGCCAAGCCCACCCTGACGCCTCCGCGACCGTACCAGCGCGGCGTCGGGGGCGGTCCGACGCTGATCGACAACGTCGAGACGCTCTGCCACCTCGCCCAGATCGTGCAATGGGGGCCTGTATGGTTCCGCGACCAGGGAACGGTCGATGAGCCCGGCACGATGTTGCTGACCCTGTCCGGAGCCGTCGGCCGCCGAGGCGTCTGTGAGATCCCGATCGGCATGTCGCTGGCCACCATCCTCGCGTCATCGCGCCCGAAGGCGGGCGGGATCAGCGCCGTGCTGCTCGGCGGCTACTACGGAACGTGGCTGAGTGCAGCCGACGCTCGGGTGGCGACGATGGACAACGCGACCCTCCGCCGGATGGGTTCGGGTCTCGGCTGCGGCGCAATCATCGCGCTCCCGTCAGGAGCGTGCGGACTCAGCGAGACTGCTCGGGTGCTGACCTGGCTGGCCGGTCAGACCGCCGGGCAGTGCGGACCGTGCGTGCACGGCCTGGCCGCAATCGCAGGAGGCATGCGCGATCTGGCCGCCGGCACGGCCTCGCTGCGCACCCTGGAATCGCTCCATCGTTGGGGCGACCAGGTGGAGGGACGCGGCGCGTGCAGCTTCCCCGACGGTGCCGTGCGGCTGCTGCGCAGCGCGCTGAAGGTGTTCGACAACGACGTTGCCCATCACGTCAGCCACGGTCCGTGCGTCGCAGCCGCACACCCACCGGTGCTCCCTATCCCGGCAGTCGAGGTCGCATCGTGGCGGTGAGCTTCCGGCTCCGGGTCGACATGATCGCCTGCGACGGCCGCGGTCTGTGTGCGGATCTGCTGCCCGAGCGGATCCGCCTCGACGACTGGGGGTATCCGATGATCGATCCGACGTCGGTGAGCGGCCCCGTGCTGGAGCACGCACGTCGAGCGGTTGCGGCGTGTCCCGTCCTGGCCTTGAAGCTGGACGCGATCAAGGGCTCCTGAGGTACGTCAGCACCGCCAGCACACGGCGATGCTCGGTGTCACTGACCGGCAACTGGAGCTTGGACATGATCGAGGTGATGTGCTTTTCCACCGCGCCGTCGCTGACGACCATCTGCTGGGCGATGCCGGTGTTCGACCGACCCTCGGCCATCAGCCCGAGCACCTCGCGCTCGCGGGGCGTCAGCATGGCAAGCGGCTCGCGGCGCCGGCTGCGCGTCAACAGCTGGGCGACCACCTCGGGGTCGAGTGCTGTGCCGCCCGCCGCGACCCGCCGGCACGCGCTGATGAAGTCGCGCACATCGGCCACTCGCTCCTTCAGCAGGTAGCCGACGCCCACCGTGCTGCCGCCGAGGAGCTCGGTGGCGAAGCTCTCCTCGACGTACTGCGAGAGCACGAGCACCGGGGTGCCCGGCCGCACACTGCGCAGCTCGACCGCAGCCCGCAGACCTTCGTCGGTGAACGTCGGCGGCATCCGGACGTCGACGATGACGATGTCCGGATCGTGCTCCTGCACCACCGACAGCAGCTTGCTGGCGTCGCCGAGCGCGGCCACCACCTCGGCGTCGTACTCGACCAGCAGACGGGTGATGCCTTCGCGCAGCAGCACGGAGTCCTCCGCGATCACGACCCGCATGGCAGCTCCACCGCGAGCACCGTCGGACCGCCGGGGGGACTCGAGATTCGCAGCCGTCCCTCGACGGCGGCGATCCGGTCGCGCAGCCCGCTGAGCCCGCCGCCGGGGTGCTCGGCCGCGCCGCCGATGCCGTCGTCGTAGATCTCGAGGAGCAGCGTCGAGTTGCGCTCGCCGACGCGCACAGCGCCGCGTGACGCTCGACTGTGCTTGGCGATGTTGGCCAACGACTCGGCGACCACGAAGTACGCAGCGGCCTCGATCGGTGCAGGTGGGCGTCGGGTGAGCTCGACATCGACCTCGATCGGCACCGGGCTGCGCGCGGCGAGGGCGGACAGCGCCGCGTCGAGCCCACGGTCGGTCAGCACCGACGGATGAATGCCGCGCACGAGATCGCGCAGCTCGCTGATGGCCATCTTGGATTCCTCGTGGGCCTGGATCACCAGCTCGGCCGCACGCTGCGGGTCTTCGCCGGAGGCGAGTCGCTCGCGTGCCATGCCGAGGTTCATCGCCAGACCGACCAGCCGCTGTTGCGCGCCGTCGTGCAGGTCGCGCTCGATCCGGCGCAGCTCGATGCCGGCACCTTCCACCGATGCGTCGCGGCTGACGGTGAGCTGCTCGACACGATCGGTGAGAGCACGGTTCGGATCGGGCGACAACATCGATCGCACGATCGCTCGATCGGCGCTGCCCAGCCTGCGGATGATGCGCGGCGCGGCGACGAGCAGTGCGAGACCGATCACGCATGTGCCGACCCCGAAACCGAACCGACCCCAACCGTGGAGCACGTAGCCGTGGCCGAAGTGGTAGGGCCCGCCGTCGGTGTCGTCGGGGATGAACGCTGCAGCGATCGGGTATCCGGCCAGCGCGATCGACACGCTCCAGGTGACCACGGTCAGGGTGAACGTGAGGATGCCCCACGGCAATGCGAGGAAGGCGTAGCCGATGCCGCGCCAGCCGGCGCTGTCCGCGATCCCCTGGCGGGCCCGCTGCCATGCACCGCCCTCCACCTGTCGACGCGGGAACGGCGGCAAGCGGGTGCCGAAGACCGTGCGCGCCCTCGTGCGTTCGACAGCACCGATCACCCGGCCGAAGGCAACTGTCGCGACCAGCAGAGGCAGCCCGATCAGCGTCACCAACAAGCCGCCGCTGACCGACAGCAGGGTGACGACGACCGTGAACCAGGCGATGCCGAAGGCCAGGTTCAGCAGCAGGTGCAAGGAGACCGCCCACGTGCGTCCCTGCACCAGCGGCGCATAGGCACGCACGAACGCGCTGCGACGGCGCACCTCGGCGGCTGGGGTAACAGGCATCGAGACAGTGGCGCTCATCGCAGCACCAGCTCGCAGTCGTCGCCGGCGACCGGCGCTGCCGGCGCCGCTGGCGCGTCCGGGACGTCCGAGGCACGAACGCTTTCGACCGTTGTGACCGCGTGGCCCTCGACATCGAGGTGCGGCACCACCCGGTCGAGCCACCGCGGCATCCACCAGTTGCGTCGGCCGAGCAGCTCCATCGTGGCGGGCACGAGCACCATGCGCACGACGGTTGCATCGACGAGGACGGCCACGGCCAGACCGAGCCCGATCAGCTTGATCGAGCGTTGATCGCCGACGATGAAGCTGCCGAACACGCACACCATGATCGCGGCCGCGGCCGTGATCACCCGTGCCGTGGCCGCCAGCCCCTCGACCACGGCGTGGCTGTTGTCGCCGGTGGCGAGGAACCGCTCCTTGATCGAGCTGAGCAGGAACACCTCGTAGTCCATCGACAGTCCGAACACGATCGCGAACAGCATCATCGGGGCCCACGGCTCGATCGGCGCACCGGCCTCGACACCGAACAGGCTGCCCAACCAGCCCCACTGGAACACGGCCACCATCACACCGTAGGCGGCGCCGATGGACAGCAGGTTCATGACGACGGCTTTCATCGGCACGAGCACCGAACGGAACACGGCCATCAACAGCAAGAAGCTGAGCACGAGGACGGCGCCGATGAACAACGGCAGCCGATCCGACATGAGCCTGGCGAAGTCGACGTCGGAGGCCGTCTGCCCGCCGACGTGCGCTTCCACACCGGCGTCTGCCAGCACGGACGTGCGGAGCTCATCGACCAGCCGTTCCGTCGCCTCGTCCTGTGGAGCGCTCTTCGGCACGACCTGGATGAGTGCGGCGTTGCCGGAAGCGCTGGGGACCAGGTTGCCCACCTGAGCCACGTCCTCGACGGTGGCCAGTCGGGCGGGCAGGATCGCCGCGGCGGCGCGGCTGGCTGCGTCGGGTGTGGCGATGGCGATGGTCAGCGGACCGTTCGAGCCGGGGCCGAACCCGGCGGCCATCAGGTCGTACGCGTGGCGGGTGGTCGATGCCGCCGGATCGTTTCCGGGGTCGGCCGAGGCCAGTCGCATCGCGAACACCGGCGCACCGGCCAGCAGCAGGACGGTGAGCCCGCTGAGCGCGAACTTGACGGGATGCCGTTGGACCAGCCGGCTCCAGCGGTGCCACACCGACTCACGCGTCGCTGTCGTCCTGTGGCGACGGTGGATCGAGAACCGGTCGAGGTGACGGCCGAGCACGCCCAGCAGCGCCGGCAGCAAGGTCAGCGCGGCCAGGACAGCGACCAGCACTGCAGTGGAGGTTCCGATCGCGAGCCCGTACAGGAACGGCACCCGCATCACGAACATCCCGAGCAGCGAGATCATCACCGTGCATCCGGCGAAGGCCACGGCGCGACCGGCCGTGCTGATCGCCTCGACGACGGCGTCGATCGGGCCTGCACCGCGCTGCATCGCGTCGCGGTAGCGAGTGACGATGAACAACGCGTAGTCGATGCCGACGCCGATGCCCACCATCGACGCGACCTGGGTGGTGAAGTCCGGCGTCTGGAACACGTTGGCCCACAGCATCACGCTCGACAACCCGATCACGATGCCAACGACGGCGGTGATCAACGGGAGGCCCATCGCCGCGACCGAACCGAACGCCAGCAGGAGGATCACCATCGCCGCAAGCAGTCCGAACGCTTCGCTGGAGGGCACGCTGCCGTCGATGAACCAACCGCCGAGGAACTCCACCTGCACGCCATCCGCGCGCAGCCCGGCGGCGTCGCGCACCATCGCTTGCGCCGTCACCGACAACTGCTCGTTGCTCGTGCCGTCACGGAAGTCCACGATGGCGAAGCCGTTGTGACCGTCGGCCGCGATCTGCGTGGCGCCCGCCGCGAAGGGCGATTCGACTCCGACCACGTGAGGCTCGGTGGCGACCGTGGCGAGATACGTCTCGATCGCCCGCTCGGAGGATGCCAGGTCGCTCGAGTCGGCCAGCGTGTGGAACACGATCGTCGCGCCGGCTCCGGACGCGTCGGGGAACTCGGCGCGCAGGATCGAGTAGGCGCGGTCGCTGTCGGTGCCGGTCAGCCGGCCGCCGTCGGAGTACGCACCGCCCGACGACGCGGAGATCACCGAGATGCCGACAGCGGCGGCGATCCAGAGGGCGATGACGATCCATCGGTGGCGATGGCAGGTGGCGGCGAGTTTGGCAAGCATGGGTCGAGTGTGAAGGTCGTCGACGACATCGGCCATCCGGGCTCCCGGTGAACCAGGGTGGGGTTGTCCCCCGCATCCGCGCGCTCGCCCGTCACCCGCGATCGCCGATGAATCGGCGCTATTCCCGGCACACGTGCGCCGAGATCGGCACATTCGCCCTTAACAACCCGTTCATAGAGTCGCCATCTTTGCCGTCATCTCGCGTTGGTACTGTCGCCCTCAGGCCCAGGGCGGGCCGGACGGCGGGACCTGCCGTTCCTACGCAACGGAGCGCATCGAGCACTGTGTCGAACCCGGATTCACTCGCCGCCGACCTCCCCGGCGTGAATGTCGAGCTGGTTCAGTGGCCGCGCGACGAAGCACTCCGCACCAACCTCGCCCGGGCCGGCGTCGCCCGGCTGCTGCTGGTTGCCGCCGACGCGGATCCGCCGGAGGTGGTCGGCGTCAACGAGGACTGGATCCGCGTTCCCGCCGACGAGCGCGACCTGATCCATCGCGCCCAGCGGCTGAGCCGGTGGGTGGCCCATCTCGCCTCCGAGCAGCTCGTGCTCGACCCGAACCGCATCGTGCATCGCGGTGGTGCGGCCGTGGTGCTCAGCGAGCTCGAGGCCACGCTGCTCGACGAGCTGCTGAACTCGCCCGGCTTGATCAGCCGTGAGCGCCTGGAGCTCGCGGTGTGGCCGGAGGGTCCGCCGAGCTCACGCTCGCTGGACAACCTCGTCTTCCGGCTCCGTGGTCACCTGGAACGGCTGGGTGTCGCGGTGCGTTCGGCGCGAGGCAAGGGGTTCGTGATCGAGGTCGATGGGCGGCCGCTGCGTCAGACCAGCTGACCCATCAGCAGGTCAGCCGGTCAGCTGGTGACGACGCTGATCTTGCTCGGCGGCGCGATCGGCTCCGGTTCGGGCACCGTGCGCAGCGCGAAGAAGAGCAGCCCGCCGACCACGACGAGCATCCCCAGCGTGTCCAGCGCGAAGACGATCCGTGCGTCCTTCTGGACGAGCTGGCACACCGGCCGGTTGTACTCGAATTGCCCGTTGAACAGCGGGAGGATGGTGCGCAAGGTCGGCAACGGACCGTCGTGGTTGGTGTCGGAGAACAACGTGTTGCACGTGACCGACTGCGACACCGGCTGGTTGGTGGCCGGGTCCGTTCCGATGGGCACGGCGTCGTGCAGCGGACGGATCGCCCAGCTGAACAGCACGACGAGGTACCAGACCGCCACCGCACCAGCGACGAGGAGGAGGGTGCGACGACCGCGGCCTTGCATGGCCGCACAGCGTACCTCCACGCCTGCGACGCACCTCCGCGAGCCCGCCAGGTCGGACCTCGACGGCCACTTCGCCGCGAACGTCCCTATGGTGGCCCGGTGAGCCCACTGTCTGCCCATCCGCCCATCGAAGCGCCGACCCGGCCCGTCGGCCGGCGCACCGTGACGTGGACCGATCCACTCCGGGAGCGCACGCTCACGGTCGACGTCTGGTACCCGGCCCTCGAGACGTCGTCGCTCTCCCGCTACGAGCCGATCCCGGGTATCGCGTTCGAATCCGCCAACGCGCACGACAGCGCGCCCGTCGAGCCGGGGAGCCATCCGTTGATCGTGCTGTCCCACGGACGCACCGGGATGCGCTTCGCGTACGCGCTGCTCAGCGAAGCCATGGCCGCTCGCGGCGCGATCGTCGCGGCCCCGGATCATGCCGGCGACGTGATGACTGATTGGCTCGGCGGCACGTTCGTCGACGACCGCACCAACGAGGTCAACCGGGTCGGGGACTCCGGCTTCGTGCTGGACGTCATGCTCGGCGCGGCGTTGGCCGGTGGCAGTGGGCTCGACCCGGCGTTGATCGCGTCCGTCGATGCCTCGCGCATCGCATCGATCGGGCATTCGTACGGGGCCTATACGGCGCTCGGCGCGGTGGCAGGTGTCCGCGGCGTCGCACCCGATCAGCGAATTAGGGCAGTGGTCGGGTTGCAGCCCTACACCCGCTCGATGAGCGATGCCGCGCTGGCGCGGGTGCACACGCCCACGCTGCTCGTGCTCAGCGAGTTCGACACCACCGCTCCCGTGGCCACCGACGGCGATCGTCCGTGGGCGCTGATCCCGGCCCGTCCGACGTGGCGGCTCGATCTGCTCGCCACCGCCCACCACGCGTCCAGCGACATGGGCCTGTACCTCGAGCTGGCCGGATCGATCCCCGACCTGCCGCCGATGGTGGCGGCGTACGTGACGATGATGACGCCCGACATGATCGCCGAGCACCTCCGCCCGTGGCGAGAGGGTCTGCAGATCCAGGTGCGTGCGATCTGGGCGTTCCTCGATGTCACCCTCTCGATGCACGAGGCGCGCGGCGTGGCCGAGGCCGATCAGGTCGCGGTGACCCCGGGCGTCATCCTGCAGCGTCGCTGAACATCGCGCCGGAGGTCGCCCGGCACGTCAGCACTGCATGTCCTTCGGTGGCACGACGCCCTTGTCGTTGTCGGTCGCGGCCACCGTCGTCTGGCTGGGGTCGGCGACCGCGACCGTGGTCGTCGGCCCAGGCACCGTCGTCGGCACCGCGCCCCCGCTCGACACGATCGTCGTCGTCGTCGTGGCCGACCCATTGTCGACGACCACGGTGGCCGTGTCCTGCACGGGTGCGCCGACCAACGGCGCCTTGCCGCGGAAGATGGCGAGGACGGCCTTCATGTTCGCGCCACCGAGGCGCGGGATGAGCACGTCGTTGCCGCCACGGATGTCGCGCTTGACCTCGATCTGGTACGAGTGCAGGTTGGCCGGATCGATGTTCTGGATCGTGCCCGCGAACTCGAGCATCCGTTGCGGTGTCAGGTTCGAGTCGGTCACGACGTACTTCTGCGCGGTGCTGATCAGGCCACGCGCCACGGCCGGCGTGTAGACGCCCGTCTTCAACGCCTTGGCGATGATCCGGCGCAGGAAGTCCTGCTGGCGGGAGATCCGGCCGAGATCGGCCAACGGATCTTCCACCCACTCGTTCTTCGTCGCGTCGTAGGTCTCGTAGTGCCGGGAGCGCACGTAGGCAAGGGCGTGATCACCGGACAGCGTGAAGCAGCCCGGCTGGGGGACGTTGAGCCCGGTGTGGGTGTCGCGAGTAGCGGCCTGGAACGGGACGGGCACGCCGCCGACGGCGTCGACCAGTGTCTTGAACGCACAGAAGTCGACCTGGATGAAGTGGTCGATGCCGATCCCGAAGTTCTGGTAGATCGTCGCGACGAGCGTCGATGGGTCGTTCTTGACGTAGGCCGAGTTGATCCGGCTCTCGCCGTCGCGGCCGGCGATCGTCACCCAGAGGTCGCGTGGGAACGACAGCACCGCGGCCTGGTTGGTGGACGGGTCAACGCGCATGATCATGATCGTGTCGCTGCGCTCGCCGAGCGACGTGCGGTCGCCGAACGCGCCGGCGAAGGGTGAGCTCTGATCGACGCACGAGTTGTTGTCGGCACCGGTGATGAGGAAGTTCTTCGCCTGCGGATCGGCGATGGGGAAGGTCTCGGATGGGCCGACCTGGGCCTGCGCGGCGTCCGCGAGGTTGGCGACGAGGTCGATCTTCTTCTGACCCTTGACGAGCCCCTGGCCGATGACCAGGGCCACGGCGCCGCCGAAGCAACCGAGCACCAACAGCGTGTTGATGAACAGCACCAGTTTCTGGGCGAGGGAGTGTCGCCGCGTTCGCTTGGGCTTCAACATGACGCATCGACGCTATCGGCCGGGCCCGCGCGTGTCCGGGCACCGTCTCTGCAGAGGCAGTCGGGAGGGAAGGCTTGCCCGACCGACCAGGTGCGATCTCGAGCAGCACCAAAGCGAAGCGGGGTGCGTCGCGAGACAATTGACTACGGGCAGGTCTTGTCTTTCGGCGGGAAGATGCCCCGGGTGATCTCGGTCGCGCTCGTCTCGGCCAGGGTGGTGGTCGGGCCACTCGGCGTCGTGGTCGTCGTGGGTTCGGAAGTCGACGTCGTGGTCGAAGCGCCCGGAACGGTGGTGCCGGTCTTCGTCGGCGATGTCGTCGTCGTCGCTCCGACCGTTGTGGTGGTCTCGAACACCTGCGTGGGAGCCGAGGCGAGCTGCGTCTTGCCCTGGAAGATCTTCAGGATCGCTTGCATGTTCGCGCCGTCGAGGCGGGGCTCGATGACGGCCGCACCCCCGATGACCGTGCCGACGCCCTCGACCTGGTACGTCTGGATGTTGTTGGGGTCGAGGTTCTTGAGCACGCCCGCGAACT
>JAOBWO010000017.1 GCA_025463415.1 Acidimicrobiales bacterium
GTGCGCTGTTCGGCCCGCGTCCCTATCGGCGCACTCAGATCGGATAGCCTCGGAGCAGGAGGGTTTACTGGATGTCAATCATGAAGCGGGCGATGGACTTCTTGGGTCTTGGCCCGGATGATGCCTATGACGACTACGACATGCCGCCCGAGCCCGAGCGGCCGATGCGCGCGTCGCGAGCTCCACGCGAACCAGAGCCGGCCCGTTCGGGCCGATCCTCGTCACACCAGGAACCGGAGGAGGAGATGGTCCGCGCCGCGCCGGCCCGTCCGAGCTTCCCTCTCACGAACGCGGAGTCGAACATGCCCCGTCGGCCACAGCAGCCATCGGATGATTCGTCGGTGCAGCCACGCCCGACCAATCCACGTCCGCCCGCCACACCCACCGTTCGCACCTTGCCGATCGGCGCGGGTGAGCCCGCGACGGTGAAGCCGCGCCGGTTCGATCAGGCCCAGGAGATCGCCGACCGGTTCAAGGAAGGCCTCCCGGTGATCATGAACCTGGAGAACACCGATCGCGACGTGTCCCGTCGGCTGATCGACTTCGCCAGCGGCATCTGCTACGGCCTCGACGGCAGCATGGAGAAGGTCGCCAGCGGCGTGTACCTCCTCAAGCCGTTGAACCGCCAGGCAAACGGCTACGACGGCTGACACGTCCGCTCGATCGGCGTAGCATCGCAACTCATGGAATTGAGTCCGCAGTCCGTCGCGAGCACCACCTTCAAAACCGTCAAGAAGGGCTATGACCCCGACGAGGTGAGGGCGTACCTCGCCCAACTGGCCACGGCGATCGAGAGCGCCCAGTCGCAGGCGTCGGCGATGGAAGCCCGTGCCCGTGCTGCGGTGGCCCGTCTCCAGGAGATCGCCGCGCAACCGTCTGCAGCAGCCGCCAGCGCGTCGAACACGCCCACCGGCATCGCCAAGCCCGGCGTCGTCGCGCCGACAGTGGGCGTCGAGGAGTCCGAGACGATCAGCCGCACGCTGCTCCTCGCCCAACGCACCGCCGACAACACGGTGGCCGAGGCCGACGCCGACGCAGCCCGCATCCGCAGCGAGGCCGAGGCCGAGGCCAAGCACGCGCTCGAGACCGCCCGCGAGACCCAGACCCGCCTGATCGAGGAGGCCAAGGTCGAGGCCCGCCAGGCCGGCGAGGGCGCACGGGTGCAGGTCGAGAGCGAGGTGCAGGCTCTGTTGGCCCGGCGCGAGTTCCTGCTCAGTGATGTCGACCACCTCGAGCAGCACGTGATCACCCATCGCGAGCGCCTCCGCAACGTGTCGACTGCGCTCAACGATCTCGTCGAGAGCGTGCCCGGCGGGCTGGGCGATCTCCGCCGTCCGTTGATGTCCGCGGTCACCGATGAGGCTCCGGAGATCGAGCAGGACGCGACGATGCCGATGACGCGGGTCGATCGCGCGACGATGGCCGATGGCGCTCCGGACGCGTTCGCGAGCTCCGATTCGATCGGTGACTTCACCCCGGCGTTCGGTGGCGAGCTGCCCTTCGACAACCAGGTCACCGGCGGAGTGCCGGTCACCACCGATCCGCAGAGCGACGCATTCCCCTCCGGTGGTCCGGACCGGCGCTAGGCTTTTCACAACGGCGTCGACGAGGTCATCACCTCCGAGCCTTCGGAAGAACGTCCGGCTTCGGCCGGATCAGTAGAACCGAACGGGTCCAGCCCGTCATCGCTGGCGAAGACGAGTGACCGGTGGCTGCGGCCGACGGTAATCGGGGTGGTACCGCGGGCTCCGGCTCGTCCCTGGCAGACGACAGCAACCGGTCCCGCGAGGGACCCGTCGAACAGGAACCCCCGTGCCGTACCCCACCGTCGAACCGCAACCGAACCTCCCTCAGATCGAAGAGGGCGTCCAAGCCTTCTGGGATGCCGACAAGACGTTCGAGGCCAGCATCGCCGCGCGTTCCGCGGGCACAGCGCCGGGCCTCCACGACAACGAGTTCGTGTTCTACGACGGCCCCCCGTTCGCCAACGGCCTGCCGCACTACGGCCATCTGCTCACCGGCTACGTCAAGGACGCGGTGCCGCGCTATCAGACGATGCGCGGTCACCGCGTCGAGCGTCGCTTCGGCTGGGACACGCACGGTCTGCCCGCAGAGGTGGAGGCGGAGAAGGAGCTCGGCATCAGCGGGCACCCCGAGATCACCGCGTTCGGCATCGCCGAGTTCAACGAGGTCTGCCGCACCAGCGTGCTGCGCTACACCGGCGAGTGGGAGCGCTACGTCGGCCGTCAGGCGCGCTGGGTCGACTTCGAGAACGACTACAAGACGCTCGACACCACCTACATGGAGAGCGTGATGTGGGCGTTCAAGACCCTCTGGGACAAGGGCCTGATCTACGAAGGCTTCAAGGTGCTGGCCTACTGCTGGCGCTGCGAGACCCCGCTGAGCAACACCGAAACGCGCATGGACGACGTGTACAAGGATCGCCAGGACCCGGCGCTCACCGTTGCCTTCCAGCTCGCCACCGGCGAGAAGATCCTGGCCTGGACGACCACGCCCTGGACGCTGCCGTCGAACCTCGCCCTGGCCGTCGGGCCCGAGATCGACTACGCCGTGATGCAGCACGCCGACGGCAATCGGTACATCCTTGCCGAGTCGCGGCTGGAGTCCTACGCGCGCGAGCTCGGCGACGCCGAGCGGATCGGCACGCTGACCGGAGCCGACCTCGTCGGCCGCAAGTACACGCCGCTGTTCGACTTCTTCGCCGATGCTGCGAACGCGTTCCACGTGCTGGCCGCCGACTTCGTCAGCACCGAGGACGGCACCGGTGTGGTGCACATGGCCCCCGGCTTCGGTGAGGACGACCAGCTCGCGTGCAACTCGGTCGGGATCCCGACGATCTGCCCGATGGACGAGCACGGGCGGTACACCGCCGAGATCGGTCCGTGGGCCGGCACGCACGTCTTCGATGCGAACCCGTTGGTCATCCGGGACCTCAAAGAACGCGACGGCGTCGTGCTGCGGCACGAGACGTACGACCACAGCTATCCCCACTGCTGGCGGTGTGCGCAGCCGTTGGTCTACCGCGCGATCTCGTCGTGGTTCGTCGAAGTGACCAAGTTCAAGGACCGCATGGTCGAGCTCAACCAGGAGATCCACTGGGTGCCCGGGCACGTCAAGGACGGCTCGTTCGGCAAGTGGCTGGCCAACGCACGCGACTGGAGCATCAGCCGCAACCGGTTCTGGGGCTCGCCGATCCCGGTCTGGAAGAGCGACAACCCGGAGTACCCGCGCATCGACTGCTACGGCAGCCTCGCCGACCTCGAGCGCGACTTCGGCACCACCGTGAACGACCTCCACCGCCCCCAGGTCGACGACCTCGTGCGCGCCAACCCCGACGACCCCACGGGTCAGTCGATGATGCGCCGCGTGCCCGAAGTGCTCGACTGCTGGTTCGAGAGCGGGTCGATGCCGTTCGCCCAGGTGCACTACCCGTTCGAGAACCGGGAGTGGTTCGAGAGCCACTACCCGGGCGACTTCATCGTCGAGTACATCAACCAGACCCGCGGCTGGTTCTACACGCTGCACGTGCTGGCCACGGCGCTGTTCGACAGACCGGCGTTCCGCAACTGCGTGAGCCACGGCATCCTCCTCGGCGACGACAACCAGAAGATGTCGAAGAGCCTGCGCAACTACCCGGATCCGTGGAAGGTGTTCGACACCTACGGTGCCGATGCGATGCGCTGGTCGCTGCTGTCGTCCGCGATCCTGCGCGGTGGCGACTCGCCGGTCAGCGAGACCGGCATGCGCGAGACCGTGCGACAGGTGATCCTGCCGCTCTGGAACAGCTGGTACTTCCTGACCCTCTATGCCAACGCCGAGGGCAGGACGGGGACGTTCTCGACGAGCTCGACCAACGTCCTCGACCGCTACATCCTCGCCAAGACGCGCAGCCTGGTCGAGCGCGTCACCGCCGCGATGGACGCGTACGACATCTACCTCGCCTGCGCCGAGGTGCGCGCGTTCCTCGACGCACTGACGAACTGGTACATCCGCCGCAGCCGCGACCGGTTCTGGGCGGGAGAGCAGGATGCGCTCGACACGCTGCACACCGTGCTGGCCGTGCTGTGCGAGACCGTTGCGCCGCTGCTGCCGATGACCAGCGAAGCGATCTATCGCGGGCTGACGGGCGAACGCAGCGTGCACCTGCGCGACTGGCCCGACGCGTCGGCACTGCCCGCAGACGCCACGCTGGTGACCGTGATGGACCGCGTCCGCGACGTCTGCTCGGCGGCGTTGAGCGTGCGCAAGGCGCATGGCCAGCGCGTCCGCCAGCCGCTGGCCAGCCTGACCATCGCCGATCCTGGTTCGGCCGATCTGGCCGGGTTCGTCGAGCTCATCGAGGACGAGGTCAACGTCAAGTCGGTGGTGCTCACTGACGACGTTGCCTCGGTGGCCACCAGCGTGCTGCAGGTGGTGCCGGCGGCGCTCGGGCCGCGCCTCGGAGGCCAGACCCAGCAGGTGATCAAGGCCGTCAAGGCCGGCGACTGGCACCGCGACGGCGACGTCGTCGTGGCCGGCGGGTTCGCGCTGGAGCCGGGGGAGTACTCCCTGAAGCTGGTCGCCACCTCGGTCGGCGACGGCGCCAGCGCCGCACTGCCCGACGGCAAGGGTGTCGTCGTGCTCGACTGCGCGCTGACCCCGGCGCTGATCGCCGAGGGCGTCGCCCGCGATCTCGTCCGCCTCGTCCAGCAAGCCCGGCGCGACACCGGTCTCGACGTCGGCGACCGGATCTCGTTGGCGGTCGCCGGATCGCAGCGGCTCCGCGATCAGCTCGCGGAACATCTGGAGTTCGTGAAGGCCGAGACCCTGGCGCTGTCGCTGAGCTGGAACGATGGCGATCTGCCGGCGCGCCAGGAGGGTGAAGCCGCCCTCGAACTCGACGGCGAACCGATCGGAATCGTCGTCGAACGCGCCTGAGGTACCTTTCTTCGCGCAAAGTGCCGGTATCCGTTGGGGAAGGGCGTCGGAGGGCCTACGCTCCGCAAGTTCGATCCATCGGGAGGCCCTCATGGTCAAGAAGAGTGCAGCGCCGGCGAAGAAGGTCGCCGGCCCGGTCGCCAAGCAGCCCGCTCGAGCCACTGCGCCAGCAGCCTCGAAGCCGGTGGCCAAAGCGGCCGCCAACCCCACTCCCGCCAAGGCGGCTCCCCCCACATCTCGTGCCGCCACATCGACTGCCGTGAAGCCAACAGCAGCGAAGGTCGCGCCCGGCAAGGTCCCGACCAGCAAGATCCAGGACGGCAAGATCCAGGCCGCCAAGATCCTCGACGGCAAGATCCCGAGCGGCAAGCTCCCGGCCGCCAAGGTCGCGGCCGCCAAGGCTCCCGCACCGAAGCCAGTTGCCGCGAAGGCATCCGCCGCGAAGCCCGCACCCGTTGCCACAGCAAAACCCCCCACCGTGAAACCCCCCAGATCGACGAAGGATGCAGTGAACGAAGCACCAGCCAAGAAGGCAGCCGCCAGCACGAAGGCCGCCGCTGCTCCGGCACCGGCCGCCGAGCCGCTTCGGCGCCCGCCCGCGCGCAAGCCGGCCGTCGTCGCCGCTCCGGCGCTGACGCTGCCGCCCCCGAAGGGCGAGACCAAAGAGGGCATCAAGTACACCAAGGACTTCGATGCCAAGTTCCTCCAAGCGCAGCACAAGTTGCTCATGGAGGCTCGGGTCTCGTTGACCGGTCAGGCCGTCCGGCTCGAGGACGAGGCCAACTCGTTGATCGACGAGGAGATGGGCGACGTGCAGTTCGACGACGAGTCCGGCGAGGGCGACACGATGGTCGTCGAGCGCGAGCGCGACCTCTTCCTCTCGGCCCGGGCACGTCAGGACATCGAGGAGATCGATGCCGCGCTGGCCCGCCTGTCCCTGGGCAGCTACGGCTACTCGGTGGTCTCGTTCCGGCCGATTCCGCGTGAGCGCCTCGAGGCCATCCCGTGGGCCACCGAGCTCACCGAGGAGAAGGTCGGCGGGATCGGCCGACGATGACGGAGTCCGACGACGGTGCACAGGCCCTGTCGGCCGACGCCGAGGCCGAGGCCGGGATCACCCCGGACCCGGAGCAGGGCGAGACCGTTGCCGTCGTCGAACCGAAGTCCATCCGGCGACCGACGCTGCGGTTCAGCATCGCGATCGCGACCGTCGTGCTCGTCCTCGACCAGCTCTCGAAGCGCTGGGCGCTGCGCTCACTGACGGACGGGCGCTCGCGGCACGTGATCTGGACGTGGGACTGGAACCTCACGTTCAACAGCGGGATGGCGTTCTCGCGCGCCCAGGGCGTCGGCCCCTACATCGGCGCGATCGCGTTCATCGTGATCATCGTGATGCTGCTGTCGGTGCGTCGCAACGGCGGTGTGGTGTCGTCGATCGCGGTCGGCCTGGTGGTCGGCGGCGCGGTCGGCAACCTCTCCGACCGTCTCTTCCGCGAGCAGGGTTGGTTGCGTGGTCGCGTGATCGACTTCATCGACTTCCGCTGGTGGCCGATCTTCAACGTGGCCGACATGGGCGTCACCATCGGCGGGGCACTGCTGCTGCTGGCCGCGCTGTTCGACTCCCGACGCACCGGCTCCGGCACCGCCAGATGATCCGCGAGGAGATCCCGGCAGCGCTCGGCGGCGAGCGGCTCGACCGCGTCGTCGCGCTGCTCACCGACATCAGCCGATCGGACGCGGCGGCGCTCGTTGCGGACGGCGGGGCGCAGGTCGACGGCGTCGTGTCGCTCAGCGGCAAGGTGCGCGTGACGGTGGGGCAGATCATCGAGGTCGACGTCGAGCGGATCCCACAGCGGCTGCTCCCCGTCGGCGATGCGAACATCGCCGTCACGATCGTGCACGCCGACGACGACGTGATCGTGGTCGACAAGCCGGCCGGGCTTGTCGTGCACCCGGGTCACGGCCACCCCGACGGCACGCTCGTCAACGCGATGCTGGCGCGCTTCCCCGAGATCGCGGACGTCGGTGATCCACTGCGACCCGGCATCGTGCATCGCCTCGACGTCGGCACCAGCGGGCTGATGGCGGTGGCCCGTACCCAGCTGGCCTACGACACGCTCGTCGCCGCGCTGGCAGCGCGACGGGTGACGCGTGCCTACCAGGCCCTGGTCTGGGGTCAGCTGGAATCACCGAACGGACTGATCGACGCGCCGATCGGACGAGACCACCGCGATCCGCTGCGGATGGCGGTGGTGATCGACGGCAAGCCGGCACGCACCCGCTACCGCACGATCACCACGTACTCGTCGCCCGCATCCGCCAGCCGGCTGGAATGCCACCTGGAGACGGGGCGCACCCACCAGATCCGCGTCCACCTCGCGGCGGCCGGTCACCCTGTTGTCGGGGACGGCCCGTACGGCGGTGTCAGGTCGGGCATCACCGCGCCGCGACCGTTCCTGCACGCCGCAGCGCTCGAGTTCCGCCACCCTGCGTCGGGTGAGGTGCTCTCGTTCACGTCCGGGCTGCCGGACGACCTCCTCGCGGTGCTCGCCGGGCTCGGCGACTGACGCGACCGACGGCCGAGGAGCTCGCCGTCGTCGGCGGCTGGGTCAGAGCGACAGGGGAGTGGACAGCAGGTCGGGCCAGGGCTTGCTGCCCTGCGCGGCCTGCGCGATCTCGGCGAGGGTGAACCCCTCCATGTGCCGGCGCATCATCTCCCCGGCCTCGTGCCAGATCGCCAGGAGCACGCACTGACCCTCGTGGTCGCAGGCACCGTCCTGGTGGGGCTCACCGAAGTCGCCCAGCGAGATCGGACCGTCGACCGCCGACAGGATCTCGGACAGGCGGATCTCGGTGGTCGGCTTGGCGAGGATGTACCCGCCACCGACGCCACGCTTGGAGCGGACGAGGCCGGCGCCCTTCAGCGCGAGCAGGATCTGCTCGAGGTAGGGCTGGGGCAACCCCGTGCGACGGGCGATGTCGCTGACCGAGGTGGGCCCGGGTTCCTCGATGTGCAGCGCCAACGACAGGAGAGCTCGACAGGCGTAATCGCCTTTGGTGGAAACGCGCACGTGGCCATCGTAGCGGTGCCAGCGACACCGAGACGGCGCCGACGCCGCCGTGCGACGGCTCGAGGTGGCGCTGCCGGAGCGAACGTGCTGGACTAGGGCTCCCGTGACCGACCAGCCCGTCCTCCCTCATTACGCCGGTGCGAACGTTCGCGGCATCATCCCCGCGTTGCTCGCGCCTCGCGGTGTTCCGCTGCCGCGTTGGATGCCTGCACCGGCGGCCGCTGCGCAGACGGTCGTGCTCGTCATCGACGGTCTCGGATGGGAGCAGTTGCAGGACCGGCTCGCACTCGCCCCCAACCTGGCGTCGATGACCGGTGGCCCGATCACCACGGTTGCGCCGAGCACCACGGCCACGGCGCTCACGTCGATCGCAACGGGGCTCACGCCCGCTGAGCACGGTCTCGTCGGGTACCGGTTCGACATCGGCGGTGACATCATCAACGTCCTGCGGTGGCACGGCGACCGTGGCGATCTGCGCCGATCCCATCCGCCCGCGGAGCTGCAACCGTTCACACCGTTCCTCGGCGAGTCGCCGCCGGTGATCACGCGTGGCG
This sequence comes from Acidimicrobiales bacterium, assembly GCA_025463415.1. Classification (GTDB taxonomy): domain Bacteria; phylum Actinomycetota; class Acidimicrobiia; order Acidimicrobiales; family Ilumatobacteraceae; genus WLMZ01. The sequence continues at coordinate 8,564 of JAOBWO010000017.1, forward strand.
AGCTGGAGGGATCGGGCTTCACCGATGCGCACCTGCGCGGTGCTCGGCTGTTCGGCTGGCGCACGGCGTCGGCCATCGCGGTCGAGGTCGGTCGGCAGATCGACGCGGGCGAGCGGTTCGTCTACGCGTACTACGACGGGATCGACAAGACGGCGCACGAGCGTGGGTTCGGGCCGTACTACGACGCCGAGCTGGTCAATGCCGACCGGCTCGTCGGCGACGTGCTGTCACGCCTGCCGGCCGAGGCGTCGCTGATCGTCACCGCTGACCACGGCCAGGTCGACGTCGGTGATCGCACCGTGCGGCCCGCGCCGGCGTTGCTGGCGATGGTCCGGGTCCAGTCCGGCGAGGGCCGGTTCCGCTGGTTCCATGCCAAGCCCGGTGCCCAGGCCGACCTGCTCGATGCCTGCCGGGACGCGCATGCCCACCAGGCCTGGGTGGTCAGCCGCGAGCAGGTCGTCGACGAGGGCTGGTTCGGTCCGGTCGTCGCGGCGCCGGTGGCCAGCCGCCTCGGCGATGTCGCCCTGGTTGCCCGCGAGCCGATCACGTTCTTCGACCCCGCAGACTCCGGACCGTACGAGCTGGTCTGCCGCCACGGCAGCCTCACTGCGGCCGAAATGCTCGTACCCTTGCTGGCGTCCGCCGGCCGCCGCTGAGAGGAATGCCATGTCCGACCCTGTCCAGACCCACACCGTCGACACCACGCCTGTGTCCAACGAGCCGACGGGACCCATCGAGCACGGTGAGATCGTGACGACATCCTCCGACGACGCCGTCACCGAGACCGTCACCGCACCCGCCAAGGTCATGCGCATCGGGTCGATGGTCAAGCAGCTCCTGGAAGAGGTGAAGGGCACCGACCTCGACGAAGCCAGCCGCGAACGACTGGCCGAGATCTACGAGCGCTCGATCGTCGAGCTGGCCGAGGCCTTGTCGCCCGACCTGCAGCAGGAGCTACGGATGCTCACCCTGCCGTTCAAGGACGGCACGGCGCCCACGTCGGGCGAAATCCGCGTGGCTCACGCCCAGCTCGTGGGCTGGCTGGAGGGCCTCTTCCACGGCATCCAGGCCACGCTCTTCGCCCAGCAACTGGCGGCTCGTCAGCAGTTCGAGCAGATGCGCGGCATCGCCCCCGGCTCCGAGTCGTCGGGAATCGACCCACGGCTGATGGCTCCTCGCAATGGCCCTCGCGCCGAGGACGGCTCGGCGAACGATCGCCCGGGCACGTACCTCTGAGTCGATGCTACAGTCGACGAATCACAGCGCTGTAAGTTCGCGCTGGTCACCGAGCCGGGCAGGTGCGCTGCCTCGGCTCGTTCGCCGTCGCTGAGAAGGGGTTCGTCCGTTGGGAGATTCGTTCACCCACCTCCATGTCCACACCGAGTTCTCGATGCTCGACGGCGCCGCCCGGCTCGACGAGCTCGTGGCCAAGGCGGCCAGCGACGGCATGCCCGCGCTGGGGATGACCGATCACGGCAACATGTACGGCGTCCTCGACTTCTACAAGGAGTGCAAGGACAAAGGCGTCAAGCCGATCATCGGCACCGAGGCCTACATGGCCTGGGACTCGCGCCTGGAACGCCCGACGCGGCGGGGTCGCGTCGACGACTCCGGCGGCGACACCGAGGGGGGCAAGAAGCTCTACTACCACCTCACCCTGCTGGCTGAGACCGACCAGGGGTATCGCAACCTGATCCAGCTGAGCAGCCTCGCGTTCATGGAGGGCTACTACTACAAGCCGCGCATGGACTGGGAGCTGCTCGAGAAGTACAGCTCGGGGCTGATCGCCACGACATCGTGCCTCGGCGGCCACGTCCTCCAGTCGCTGCTGAACGGCGACGAGAAGGGTGCGATCGAGAAGGCCGCGCGGCTGCAGGACATCTTCGGCAAGGACAACCTGTTCGTCGAGCTGCAGGACCACGGCCTGCCCGCGCAGCTCGAGACCAACCCCAAGCTGATCGAGATCGCCAAGAAGATCGGCGCACCGCTGATCGCCACCAACGACAGCCACTACACGCACCGCCACGACCACGAAGCCCACGACGCGCTGCTCTGCGTGCAGACCGGGGCGATGCTCAGCGATCCGAAGCGGTTCAAGTTCGAGGGCCAGGAGCACTACCTCAAGACCGCCGACGAGATGCGCTACCTCTTCCGGCAGTTCCCGGAGGCGTGCGACAACACCCTGTGGGTGGCCGAGCGGGCCAACGTCGAGATCGAGTTCGGCAAGGTCGAGCTGCCCAACTTCCCGCTGCCGGCGGGGTTCGCCAACGACACCGAGTACCTCGAGAGCCTGGCCTGGGCCGGAGCGAGGGAGCGATGGGGTGAGGTCCTGCCCAACGACGTGGTCGAGCGCGTCGCATACGAGCTGAAGGTCATCGCCGACATGGGCTTCAGCAGCTACTTCCTCATCGTGTGGGACCTGATCAAGCACGCCAAGGACGCGGGCATCCGCGTCGGTCCCGGCCGTGGGTCGGCCGCCGGGTGTGCGGTGGCCTACGCGCTGCGGATCACCGAGCTGGACCCGATCCGCTACGACCTGCTCTTCGAGCGCTTCCTCAACCCGAGCCGCATCTCGATGCCCGACATCGACATGGACTTCGACTCCCGCTACCGCGACGAGATGATCCGGTACGCCGCCGAGAAGTACGGGCGCGACCACGTCGCCCAGATCATCACGTTCGGCACGATCAAGGCACGCAACGCGGTGCGCGACGCAGCCCGTGTGCTGGGCTACCCGTACGGCGTCGGCGACAAGGCGGCCAAGGCGATGCCGCCGCTGGTGATGGGTCGCGACACGCCGCTGAAGTACTGCTTCGAGCAGCACCCGAAGTACACCGATGGCTACAACGCGGCCAGCGAGCTGCGCGCGATGTACGAGACCGACCCCGACCTCAAGCGCGTCATCGACGTCGCCCGTGGTCTGGAGGGACTCAAGCGCAGCGACGGCATCCACGCCGCGGCGGTGGTGATCACCAAGAACCAGCTCACCGACTACCTGCCGGTGCAGCGCAAGCCGGCCCCCGGCGGCAAGGCCGAGGACGCCCCGGTCGTGACCCAGTTCGAAATGCACGGCGTCGAAGAGCTCGGCCTGTTGAAGATGGACTTCCTGGGGCTGCGCAACCTCGACGTCATCACCGACGCCGTCGCGATGGTGCGGGCCCGCAGCGACGCCGCGTTCGACATCGATTCGATCCCGCTCGACGACCTGCCGACGTTCGAGCTGCTCAGTCGCGGCGACACGATCGGTGTGTTCCAGCTCGAGTCGCCGCCGATGCGCGCCCTGCTGCGTGCCCTGGCGCCGGACAGCTTCGAGGACGTCGCCGCGCTCATCGCGCTCTACCGGCCCGGTCCGATGAGCGTCAACATGCACTACGACTACGCCGACCGCAAGAACGGCCGCAAGCCGGTGGAGTTCTTCCACGCCGACGCCCAGGAGGTGCTGACCGACACCTTCGGCCTGATGATCTATCAGGAGAGCGTGATGCGCGTCGCCCAGCGCTTCGCCGGCTACTCGCTCGCCGAAGCCGACAACCTTCGCAAGGCGATGGGCAAGAAGTCGCGCGAGGTCATGGCCAAGGCCCGCGACGCGTTCGAGGCGGGATGCATCGCCAGCGGCTACGCGGACAAGCTCGGCAAGGACCTCTTCGACATCATCGAGAAGTTCGCCGACTACGCGTTCAACAAGAGCCACTCGTTCGGCTACGGCCTCGTCACCTATCAGACGGCGTACCTGAAGTCGCATTACCCCGTCGAGTACTTCTCCTGCTTGTTGACCAGCGTCAAGAGCAACCTCGACAAGGCCTCGATCTACCTCTCCGACGCCCGGCAGATGGGCATCAAGGTGCTCACCCCCGACGTCAACCGTTCGGTCGGCGACTTCGCCGCGCTCTCGCCCGGTGAGGTGCCCGCCGGCGTCGAGCTGCCGGCGGGAAGTCCCGGTGCGATCGCCTTCGGCCTCTCCGCGGTGCGCAACGTGGGCGAGGGCCTGGTCGAGCTGCTGGTGGCCGATCGTGCTGCGAACGGGCCGTACGAGACGTTCTACGACTTCGTCGAACGGGTGCCCGAGGGTGTGCTCAACAAGCGCACGATCGAATCGTTGATCAAGGCCGGCGCCTTCGACGGCCTCGCCCACCCCCGGCGAGGGTTGATGATGGTGTTCGAGCAGATCATCGACGCAGCCGTCGTCAGGCGCCGCGAGCGCGACCAGGGCGTGATGAGCCTGTTCGGCGACATCGGATCGGATGCCGGCAGCTCGTTCAACGAACGTGTGGAGATCCCCGAGCTCGAGTTCGACAAGGCGCTGCTGCTGAAGTCGGAGAAGGAGATGCTCGGCCTCTACATCAGCGATCACCCGTTGCTCGGTGTGGAGGCGGCGCTGCGTCGCAAGGTCGATTGCAGCATCGCCGAAGCGACCGAACGCGAGGACGGGGCGATCATCACCCTTGGTGGAGTGATCACCGGCCTGGCCCGCAAGTTCACCAAGAAGGGTGACCAGATGGCGGTGTTCACGCTGGAGGACCTCGACAGCGGGCTCGAGGTCACGGTCTTCCCTCGCATGCTCCAGGAGCAGGGCCACCGCTTGGTCGACGACGCGATCGTCACGGTCAGGGGCCGCCTCGACCGCAAGGACGAGACCCGCGTCGGGTTCATGGCCCAGGACATCGCTGTGCTCGAGGGCCTCGACACCGGCAGCTCGGCGCCGCTGAAGCTCCGCCTGCCGGCGAACCTGCTCAACGAGATCAAGATCCACCAGCTCAAGCGGATCCTTCGTGATCATCCCGGCGAATCGCAGGTGTTCGTCCAGCTCGGCAGCGGCAAGACGCTGCGCCTCGCCGACGACTTCTGCGTCGACCTCGACCGCGCCGTCGGCGAGCTGCGCGTGGCGTTCGGTCACGACTCGGTGATGCTGTAGTCGGTGGGTTGCGCGTCGGCATCGCAGCGCGCGCCGGTGCCTGCGAGGCCCGCTCCACACATCTGTTTGGCACTCTGGCTCCGAAACGGCACCGAATGGTGGCAGAATGGACGTCTCATTGGAATCGCCCGGCGTCGGCCGAGCTCGACAACCGGGGAGCACGAAGCGCAATGGCAATCCAGGTCGATACCAGGGACTGCGCGGCGCTCGGCGACGCCGAC
>JAOBWO010000034.1 GCA_025463415.1 Acidimicrobiales bacterium
TGGTGGACGCCGCTGGCAAAACTGCCGAACTGGTGGAGGGTGGAGCGACGCTGATCGCTGCGCCGACGGAGACCCCGTGGCGGTCGTTGAACTCTCGCCTCGACGCGCCGGCCGGGCTGCAGATCACGTTGTTCGAGGAGCTCGAATCTTTCGAAGCCCGAAGCGGTCAGGACGGGTTCGGCACCGCCGAGACCCGCTGATCACGTCTGGGCCTCGCCGTCACAGCAGTGCCTCGTTCCACTCCTTGATCGACCATCGCGCCACGAGTCCGTTGAGCACGAACGGGTCTCCGGTGGCCAGCTCCTCGGCTGCTTCGCGTGTCGTCAGTACGGCCATGGCGCCGTCGCGGGGGTCGGCGAACGGTCCGATCGCCAGCAGCGTGCCGGCCTCGCTGAACTCTCTCCAGCGGGCCCGATGGGCCGGGAAGTGGGTCTGGATCGCCTCCATGTCGAGTTCCGGTGGCGATTCGTACAACAGCACGTACTTCATTGCGGCGCGGAACTGTTCGCCGCTTTCACCGCAGCCAAGAGCCCTTCGCGAGCGTTGCGTGCCGTCTCGGTGTGCGCGGCGAGTGCCTGCAGCTCCGTGCCGGCACGGATCGCAGCACGGGCACCCCAGACGTCGAACGCGCGGTGAACGGAGCGCTTGTTGATCTGGGTGAGGTCGCTCGGGATGCCGGCGATTCTGCTTGCAATTGCAAGCACTTTCGCCTCCAGGTCTTCCGCTGGGAATGCCTGGTTCGCGAAACCGATCTCGGCCGCGCGCTTGCCGGTGATCGCATCGCCGGTGAGCATCAGCTCCATCGCGTGGCGCATGCCGAGCAGGACCGTGTGGTACTGGAAGTCGGGCGGGCTGATCACACGCACGACGGGATAGCTGATCAAGGCATCCTCGGCGACGTAGACGAGGTCGCACGACGACGCCATCTCGGTGGCACCGCCGATCGCATAGCCGTGCACCTGGGCGATGACGGGCTTGGCGAGGTCCCAGACGCCGAACCACGTGTCGTTGCACTGGCGGGCCCACTGGCCGTCGCCGGGCGCGGAGTAGTAGGGCGGATCCTCCATGAGGCTCGAGCCGAGGTCGTAACCGGCGGAGAAGCACTTGCCCGCGCCGCGCAGGATGGTGACCCGCACCTCGGGGTCACGATCGTGATCGCGCAGGGCGTTGATCACGGCGGTACGCAAAGGCGTGGAGATCGCGTTGCGCTTGTCCGGCCGGTTCAGGGTGATCGTGCGCACGCCTTCGGCCGGCGTGTCGATCAGGATCAGGTCGGCGTCATCGGCCATGGGCTTCTCCGTGTTCGTGTCGAGAGTGTCTGTCGAGAGGTCACGCGTTGAGTTCGGCGACGAGGTCCAACGCCTCGGGCTGGGTTGCGCCGACGATCAGGCCGGTCACGCCCGGCGGGGCGATGCCCTGTGCCCAGCGCTCACGGATCCGCGACGGTGGCCCGATCAGCGCGTTGCGTTCAAGGTAGGAATCGGGCACGGCGGCGATCGCGTCTGCCTTGCGGCCGTCGTTCCAGAGATCGGTTATCCGCTGCGCTTCCTCGGGATAGCCAGCACGCGCCATCGCTTCCCGGTGGAAGTTGTGGCTGCGGCTGCCCATCCCACCGACGTACATCCCCGTGCGCGGTCGCATCGCGTCGAGGACGGCCTGTGGATCGTCGGTGATGTTGATCGTGATCCCGTTGAACACCGGGAAGCTCTCTCGCGGCGCAAGGTCGGCGGGTCGCTTGGCGAATCCTGCCTCGAGCGATTCGCTGTAGCCCTCGGTGCCGGCCGCAGACAGGCCCATCGGGAACCAGCCGTCGGCCAACTCGGCTGCGAGTGACACGTTGCGCGGCCCGCCGGCTGCGATCCAGATCGGGATCTCGCCGAGCGGGTGGAGGATCGTCTTCAGTGCCTTGCCCTGCCCGAGCGACCCCGGACCGGTGTACGGCAGGGTCAGCTCCCGACCGTCGTGGCTGACCGGCACCTCGCGACGCAGCGTGGCACGCAGGATGGTGATGTAGTCGCGCAAGCGCGTCAGCGGCTTGCCCCATGGCTGGCCGTACCAGCCCTCGACGATCTGCGGGCCCGAGACACCGACGCCGACGATCATCCGACCGCCACCCGCCAGCGCGTCGATGGTCATCGCATGCATCGCCAGCGTGGTGGGTGGGCGTGCCGCGACCTGCGCGATGCAGGTGCCGAGCTTGATTCGCTTGGTCAGCGCCGCCAGGTACGCCAGCGGCGACAGTGCGTCGGCACCGTACGCCTCGGCGCTCCACACGGAGTGGAAACCGAGTGCCTCCGCGCGCTGCACCATGTCGAGCTGCACGTCGATCCGCGCTTGAGCGTAGGTGTCGAGTCTGAAGCCGAGCTCGACCGTGCCCTCAGGTGTGGTGCCCATCGCCATCGAACGTAGTGGGACCGCCGCGCCCGTCCATTGCCGGACCGGTCGATCACGGATCGGCAGGCGCTGTCACCGAATGTCCGCGTCACGCGGACATACGAGGACCGCGACCCGCTTCGTCGCGACAACCACGGATCGAGGGAAGCGCGAATTACAGTCGGCTCCGATGCTTGCTGCAGATCTGGATCCTGGCGCCCTTTCACTCGTTGACGAGGTGTTCGCCACCTTCCAGGCTCGCGACAAGGCACCCGGGGTGGTCTACGCGATCGTCGCCGGGGGAGTGCCGCTGCATGTCGGCGCGGTGGGTGGCGCGTCGCCCGGCGGCGCGCCGATGCACGTCGACAGCGTGCTGCGCATCGCCTCGATGACGAAGAGCTTCACCGCAGCCGCGGCCCTGCTGCTCCGCGACGAGGGGCTGCTGCGGCTCGACGAGCCGGTCGCGACATACGTGCCCGAGCTGGCGAGCGTGCGGCTGCCGACGGCGGATTCGCCGATGCCGACGATCCGGATGCTGCTGACGATGTCCGGTGGGTTGCCGACCGACGATCCTTGGGCGGATCGCGAGGAGTCGATGAGGCCGGGCGATTTCTCAGCGCTGCTGGCGGGCGGTCTGACCTTCTCCGCAGCACCGGGCACGGGATTCGAGTACTCGAACCTCGGCTTCGTCATCGTCGGCCGGGCGATCACGAACATCGCCGGTCGCCCCTATCGCGACGTCGTGCGGGATCGGCTGATCGTGCCGTTGGGACTGACGTCCACCGGGTTCTCCGTCGGCGAGATCCCTGCCGCAAACATCGTCGAGGGGCACTTCAAGGTCCAGGAGGAGTGGGCCGTCGAACCGTTCGCCGAGCCCGGTGAGTTCTCCCCGCTCGGTGGGCTGTTCAGCTCCGTGCGCGACCTCGCGGTGTGGGCCGGCGGCTTCGCCGATGCATTCCCGGCTCGGGACGAGCCTGAGGACGCGCACCCGTTGTCGCGGGCGAGCCGGCGGGAGATGCAGCAGCTGCAGCGTTTCAACGATGTCACCGTGCCTGCCACGCCTGCCGGAGTCGATGTGCCGGCGGTTCGAGCGCGCGCCTCCGGCTACGGCCTCGGCCTGGTGGCCACGCACGACACGAGGTGGGGCCAGATCGTCGGGCACAGCGGCGGCTATCCCGGCTACGGCTCGCACGTGCGCTGGCACGTGGCGTCAGGCGTGGGGGTGATCGCACTCGGCAACGGGCGCTACATGCCGGCCAGCGAGCCTGCCTCGACCGCGCTGGAAGTGGTCCTCGCATCGCTGGATGCACCGTCGCGACGCGTGACGCGCTGGGCCCGGACGCGGGAGCTCCAAGCCGCTGTGCACCAGCTGGTGATCGCGTGGGACGACGGGGCGGCCGACAGGGTCTTCGCGAGCAACGTCGACACCGACCTCGGCCGAGAGGCGCGACGTACCGCGGTCCGCGAGATCACAGCGAAGCTCGGAGCCATCGAGCCGGTCGATGTGACGAAGTCGGTGTCTGCGAACGCGGCCGAGATCGACTGGTGGATCGTCGGCGAGCACGGCCGGGCGAAGGTGGAGTTGTTGCTCACTCCGCACGCCGTGCCCCTGGTGCAGGAGGTGGAGATCACGTTCGTCGCCGACCCGACGCCGCAGATGGAGGCGGCCGCCGTCGAGGCCGCGCTGGCGCTGCCCGGTGCCGACGCCACGACGCTGATGGACTGCATCGAGTGTGCCGACGGGAGCAGCGCGACGTTCCGCGTGCGGCTCGGCGTCGACGAGTGGAAGATCAAGGTCGCGGCCGATCCCGAGACCGGTGTCGTGAGCGGCACGACCGTGACGGCAACGCCACCGTCGTCACGCCGTTTCGATGTCTCGGTGGACCCCGAGAATTCGTAGTCGGCGCTGTCACGCCGGGCGCCTAGCGGCGGTGTCTCACCAGCGGCATGGCAACGACCGAGGAGTTCACGATCAGCTCCAGTGATGAACAGATCTGGCTGTCGTTCAGTGAGGAGCTGACCCGCTACGCACGAGTGCTCGTCGGCAGTGACGACGCTCACGACGTGGTGGCAACGGCGTTCCTGCGGGTCAGTCGGCGCGGCTGGTCCGAGGTGCGCGAACCTCGTGCGTACCTCTACCGCGCCGTCGCCAACGAGGCACACAACCACCGCCGGCAGCGGCAACGGCGATGGGCGCGTGACGTGCACGCGTTGCTGCCGGCGACGTCGCCATCCGCTGCCGACGAACGTGACCACGACGACGTCCGCCGCGCCGTGGACGCACTCAGCGTGCGCCAACGTTCGGTCGTCTACCTCGCCTACTGGCGCGATCTCGGCGACCGTGAGATCGCCGATCTCCTCGATCTGTCCACGAGCAGCGTGCGCCGTCACCTCGATCGAGCGCGCGTCCACCTCCGAAAGGCCTTGCGATGAACGACCCCCTGGATCAGCGACTGCGCGATCACTTCGCGCGCATCGAGCAGGACGCTCCGCCGAGTCAGCCGATGCCGGTGCGTACGGCGGCGGTGCCGGCAGCGCACGGACGTCCAGCGATTCGGGTCGCGCTCGTCTGCGCAGCCTTCGCCGTCCTCGTCGCTGGACTCGTCGTGGTCCGCACTCACTCGACGTCGTCGACGACGGTCCCGACTGCTCCCGCACTGCAGACGGCACCGGTCGGCATCGATCCCTCGTTGCCGAGCGCGGTCACCGCCTCGCCGTCGAGCTCGACACCGGGCTCCTCGACCCCCGACACGTCGACCGCCGGTTCGTTCCCGGCCGCAGATCCGTCGGCCAAGAACTACCTCGTCGTCGGTGCCGACAACAACGCATGTGTCGACGCGAATTCTTCCGTCCCGGTGGGGGACCGAACATCGCTCGGGGAACGTTCGGACACGATCATGATCGTGCGGGTCGAACCGGCCACGAACCACGTGTCGATCCTGTCCCTGCCCCGCGACCTCTGGGTCAAGATCTCGGGGACCAACGGGGAGAACCGGATCAACTCGGCGTACGTCGAGAACGACCCGCAGGTGCTGGTCAACACTATCTACCAGAACTTCTTCATCCCGATCGACCACTACATCCAGGTCGACTTCTGCGCCTTCAAGACGCTCGTCGACGCCATCGGCGGGGTGAAGGTTCCGTTCGCCACGCCGGTCCGCGACACGCACACCGGGCTGGCCGTGACGACAGCCGGATGCCGCAACCTCGATGGAGACGAGGCACTGGCCTACGTCCGCTCCCGGCATTACCAGACGCTCGGGACGGATGGGCAGTATCACGAGGATCCATCGAGCGATCTCGGTCGCATCGCCCGCCAGCAGGACTTCGTCTGGCGGATGCTGTCGGCGGCGCTTGCCAACGGGCTGTCCGATCCCGTTGGTGCCACTGAACTGATCGGCGTGGTGCAGGCCAACATCGTGGTCGACCGCGACCTGACCCTCGACACCATGCTGGGCCTGGCGGGAGTGGCACGCCACATCGATCCGGCGACGATCGTCACGGCGCAGCTGCCGACCCATGGCACGGTCATCGCCGGCGCCGCCGTGCAGGTTCCCGTGCTCGACAGCGATGCGGCGAAGACCATGCTGGCGCTCTTTCAGGGCAAGCAGCCGCCGCCGTTCCCGCCGACCACCGGCACCGACGGAGCCGCCTCATCGACCAGCGTCGGCCCGGGATCGTTCCCCGAACCGGGCATCGTCCCGGATCGCAGCGTCCAGTGTTGAGGGCGGGCTGTCCTCAGGCGAGTGGGAAGGCGATGTCGCAGACGAGCTCGTCGTCGCGGCTCGTGTCCGGGTCGACGAGGTAGACCTCGCGGCACGACAGAGCGCTCCCCGGTCGCGCCTGCGCTTCAGGGCTGCATGCCACCGCGTCGTACGCGGCGAGGATCGCGGGATAGGCCCACTCCGCCTTCGTGATGGTGGTGTACGCCTCGTCGTGGGCCGGCTCGGTGCGGATGCCCACCCCTTCGCTCGGCAGCACCGATTCCGGGCAACCGAGAACGGCCTCGATCGGCCCGTCGCTGTCGTCGTCCACGATGCCGTGGAAGATCAGGGTGAACGGGCCGATCGACTCGAGATCACCGAGGTGCTCGGCGAAGGCTGCTCGGGCTTCTGCCACGAACCCGTCGGTCTGGTGCGCATGCAGCCGGCGTTGCATCGTCATCACCCGTTGGGCGGCGACGTGGCGGGTGCTGATCTGGTTCATCGAAGGTTCGTCCTCTCGCAAGATGCTGTGGATGTGACGGACCAACGCCCTGCGTCCCGCGTGCTGCGCTTCCAATGCACCGAGGTGGAGGTCGAGCCGGGCTGCAGCCCGATCACGATCGACCTCGAGGTCGCCCAGCAACGCACCGATCTCGGCCAGACCGAGATCGGCGCCGCGCAGCAACCCGATCAGCCGAGCACGCCTGACCTGCTCGCCGTCGTAGCGCCGATAGCCCGTCGCCGGGTCGACACGTGCCGGCGTCAGCAGGCCGAGCTCGTCGTAGATCCGCAGCGCCTTCGGGGTCAGGTGGGTCTGCTGGGCGAACCCGCCGATCGACATCGTGCCGTCCGCGCCGAACGTGTCTGGATCCGTCACGGATCGATCATCACCGTTGACCCAGGGTCAGAGTCAAGAGGGTCGGGTTGGGTCGACGATTCATCGGCCCATGCGGCGTGGTGCCGCTCGGCCCACGCCACCGTGACGGTGCCGGTGCTCATGCCGCGGCGCGAGCCGGGGTCGCCGACGGCAAAGCGGATGTGGCCCAGCACGAGCAGGCCGAGGGCGAGCGCGAACCAGTCGTGGACGAACGTCGAGCCGGTGCGCCAGGCCAGCCGGGTCAGGTCGGGGAAGTACATGATCGTGCCGCTGGCCAGCAGCACGGCGATCGCGCCACCGCTCAGCGCCGTGTTCAGCTTCTGGCCTGCGTTGAACTTGCCGACGCGGATCGCGCCGTCGCGTCGGGTGCGCGACCGGAGCCAGCGCCAGTCGGTCGGAGAGAACCGGTTCAGCCTGCGCAGATCGGCGCGGTACGCGGCCGACACGATGCCGAGGATGATCGGAACGGGAAGCGCGAACCCGGAGTAGACGTGGACCAGCTTGACGAACCGACGGTGGCCCACCGGCGCCGAGAGGAAACCGTTGTACATGATCGCCGCGGTCGTCATGCACGTGATCATGAGGATCGCGACCGAGCGATGGACCAGCCGCTCGGCGCGGGTGAAGCGGACGAGGGTCGCGCCGGTCAGTTTCGGCCCGGCCGACGGCGCGTCGGTGGGCTCAGCCGACGGGCTCATCATCGCGTCCGTTCGATTCGCCGATCCAGCCGTCGACGTCGTAGTTGCCCTCGGTCTCCCAGTAGCCGGGCACAACCTGATCGGTGACCTCGATGCTGGACAGCCACTTGGTGCTCTTGTAGCCGTACATCGGTGCCACGTACATCCGCACCGGTCCGCCGTGGTCGTGCGTGACCGGC
>JAOBWO010000049.1 GCA_025463415.1 Acidimicrobiales bacterium
CTCACCGAACAGCACGTGCAGATCCTCAAGCGGTTCGCCAGCAAGGTCGTGCTGGCCTTCGACGCGGACGGTGCCGGGCAGGGTGCGGCTGAGCGCGTGTACGAGTGGGAGGACAAGTACAAGGTCACCTTCTTCGTCGCACAGTTCCCGCAGGGCAAGGATCCGGGTGAGCTCAGCGTCACCGATCCGGACTCGCTGGGCAAGGCCGTGCACGACGCGTTGCCGTACCTCCGCTTCCGACTCAACCGGGTGATGCTCGGCAAGCCGATGCGCTCACCCGAGGAACGGGCCCGGGTCGGGGAGCAGTCGATGGCGGTGCTCAACGAGCACCCGAACGTGATGACCCGTCAGCTCTACGCCGGCGAGGTCGCTGCGCACACCGGCCTGCCGCTCACCGAGCTCCTTCGGCTGGCCAACTCCCGCACACGCAAGCCCGTCGTGCGGGTTTCCCAGCAGCGACAGCGCGGCGTCGCCGACAACGCCGAGTTCGTCGCGATCGCGCTGCTCATGCAGCGTTGGGACGAGATCGCCCCGTGGCTGATGGAGGAGCTGTTCAACGACGAGGTCAACCGCCGCGCGTTCCTCGCGCTGGCGGAATCGGGCGGTCACGTCGAAGCCGCGATCGAGCACGCCGACCCCGAAGCGCGCGAGATGCTGGAGCGTGCCGCCGTCACCGATGTGGACGCCGATCCGGAGATCGAGGCGATGAACCTCATCGCTGCGACGGTCAAGCGCGAGCTGTCGCAGCGGCTGCGGATCACCGACAGCGTCGCCATCCGCGAGGACGCGGAGGCACGAGTTCAGCTGGAGCAGTTGTTGATCCCTCAGGCTCCTCAGGCCGCCGCGGAGTGGTTGCTAGGGTGGCTCCAGCGACGGAACGAGGAGCGCGATTGACCGACAGCGACACCAACGCGAATGAGGAGGCTCCCACCGTGGACCTGCCGTTCCCGGGTGTCGACGCGCAGAAGTGGCAGGCGCTCGTCCTCACCGGATCGCAGCTCGGATCGGTGCGAGCCGATGACGCCGTGGCCGCTCTGCTCGACATCGAGCTGACCGGCGAGGTGCTGACACAGGTCACCGACCAGCTGGCCCGACGCGGCATCGCGATCGACGACGCAGTCGATGAGGTGGCCGATGACTCGGACACGCCACCCAACGGCGCGCCGGTGCCGGCGCCGGCCGAACCGGAGGACGACGCAGCGGGTGTGCTCGTCAAACGGCGTCGCCGCCGCGCCGAGCGGATGTCGGAGAAGTACGAGACCGGGCCCACCGGTGACACGGTCCGGATGTACCTGAAGGAGATCGGTCGGGTCGGATTGCTCAGCGGCGACGAAGAGCGGCTGATGGCCCAACAGATCGAGGCCGGCTACGCCGCGGCGGCTGCGCTCGACGAGGGTGGCGATTCCTTGGACTCCATGGAACAGCGTCGTCTGCTTCGTGTCGTCACCACCGGCCAGCGGGCCAAGAGCAACCTCATCCAGGCCAACCTCCGCCTCGTGGTCAGCATCGCCAAGCGATACAGCGGGCGCGGCATGCAGTTGCTCGACCTGATCCAGGAAGGCAACCTCGGCCTGATGCGCGCGGTCGACAAGTTCGACTACACGAAGGGCTTCAAGTTCAGCACGTACGCCACCTGGTGGATCCGACAGGCCATCACGCGATCGATCGCCGATCAGGCGCGCACGATCCGCATCCCCGTGCACATGGTCGAGAGCATGAACCGCGTCCTGCGGATGCAGCGTCAGATGCATCAGGAGCTGGAGCGCGAGCCGACCTTGGACGAGTTGGCCGAGCGGTGCGAGATCGCGGTCGAACGTGTCCGCGACATCCTGCGCATCTCCCAGGACCCGTTGTCGCTCGATTCGCCCGTCGGCGAGGAAGACGATTCGAACCTGGGCGACTTCATCCAGGACGGCTCGGTCGACGCTCCCGACGATGCAGCGGCGAAGAAGATGCTGATCGCTGCCGTCGACGAGGCGCTGGGCGAGCTGAGCGAGCGTGAGCAGGAGATCGTCCGGATGCGCTTCGGTCTCGAGGACGGCCAGGCCCGCACCCTCGAAGAGGTGGGCAAGTACTTCGGCGTCACCCGCGAACGCGTCCGCCAGATCGAGGCCAAGACCCTCGCCAAGCTCCGCCATCCCCAGCGCAGCCAGAAGCTCAAAGAGTTCCTCGACGCCGAGTGAGTGGTTGCGGGTGCTGCTGCGGCGGCGCCACGCCGGCGCCCGCCGTCGTGCCCGGCTGCGCCGTCACGCAGGCACGAAATGTCATCCCCACGATGACTTTTCGTGACATCGTCGATGGTCGCGCCGGCGGGGGATTGGACGTGGAACTCACATGGCGCGCTGCTACTCTCTGTGTGCCTTTCCGAGATAGCTCAGTTGGCAGAGCAGCTGACTGTTAATCAGCGGGTCGCAGGTTCGAGCCCTGCTCTCGGAGCCATGCGGGGTCCGTTCGTCGGACCCCGTTTGCGTTTCCGGGCAGGTCCCGAGACGCCAAGGGGTGGTAGCTCAGTGGTTAGAGCAGGGGACTCATAATCCCTGGGTCGTGGGTTCGATACCCACCCGCCCCACCAGTTCAGAGCATATATCGGGCGATTTCCGATTGACTCCATGTGGGACGTATGGGACGATCGACTCAATGTCGATCGAGAAACTGCCCTCGG
>JAOBWO010000110.1 GCA_025463415.1 Acidimicrobiales bacterium
CTCGGCGGCGTGCTCGCCGACGACATGGGACTCGGCAAGACGATCCAGACGCTCGCGATGATCCTGCGAGCCAAGGAGGAAGGCACCCTGTCGGCGGACACGGGACCCGTGCTGATCGTGGCCCCGACGAGCGTGGTGCCGACCTGGGCGGCCGAGGCCGCGAAGTTCTGCCCGGCGCTGACGGTGGTCGCGGTCACCGAGACCATGAGGCGCAGCGGATGGCCGGTGACCAAGTTTGCGGCCGGCGCCGACGTGGTCGTCACGTCGTACGCCCTGCTGCGCATCGACGACGACGACTATCAGGCCGCGACGTGGGCCGGGCTCGTGCTCGACGAGGCGCAGTTCGTCAAGAACCATCAGGCGAAGACGTACCAGAGCGCGCGGAAGTTGCCGGCACCGTTCAAGCTCGCAATCACCGGCACCCCGCTGGAAAACTCGCTGATGGACCTCTGGTCGCTCCTGTCCATTACGGCGCCCGGGTTGTTTCCCAGTCCGCAACGCTTCACCGAGCACTTCCGCCGCCCGATCGAGAGCGGCGACGAGCCCGAGCGACTGGACACGTTGCGGCGACGGGTGCGCCCGTTCATGCTTCGTCGTACGAAAGAGCAGGTCGCGTCGGAGCTACCGCCGAAAATCGAGCAGGTGCTCGAGATCACGCTCAATCCGGCTCACCGCCGCGTTTACGACCGACACCTGCACCGCGAGCGTCAGCGGGTGCTGAAGCTGGTCGACGACCTCGACCGCAACCGATTCGAGATCCTCAAGTCGCTCACCCTGCTGCGGCAGCTCAGCCTGGACGCATCGCTCATCGACGCGGAGCACGCCGGCACCATCCGCTCGAGCAAGATAGACACGCTCGTCGAGCACCTGCAGGAGGTGGCGAGCGAAGGTCATCGCGCGTTGGTCTTCAGTCAGTTCACCGGCTTCCTCGGCATCGTGCGGGCGCGGTTGGACAGTGAGGGGATCGCGTACTGCTACCTGGACGGGAGCACGCGGGACCGCGCGCGACGCATCGCCGAGTTCACCGAAGGCACCGCGCCGGTCTTCCTGATCAGCCTCAAAGCCGGCGGGTTCGGGCTCACTCTCACCGAGGCGGATTACGTCTTCGTCCTTGACCCGTGGTGGAACCCGGCCGCCGAGGCTCAGGCCGTCGACCGAACGCACCGGATCGGCCAGGACAAGACGGTCATGGTCTACCGCCTCGTTGCTGCCGACACGATCGAGGAGAAAGTCGTGGCCCTCCAGCAGCGCAAGCGCGATCTGTTCGCGAGGGTGGTCGACGGCGGTGCCTACTCCGACGCGCATCTGACGGCCGCCGACATCCGCGGGCTGTTCGACTGAGGTGACGGTTGAATTCGTTGCGCGAGGTCGTCCGTGCGCATTGCTGTAGACCTAGCCTCATGAGATTCCGCCGCCACGGCATGCCGGAGTACGGGGCGGCCCTCGTCGCGGAGCACCTTGCCGTCTGGCCGCTGCTCGACGCCGACGAGCAGCAGCACCTGCTCAACGACATCGACCAGCTGCTGGCATCGAAGACCTGGGAGGCGGCCCGCGACTTCGCCCTCGACGACACGGTGCGCGTCGTCATCGCCGCTCAGGCTGCCCTCCTCGTGCTCGGCCTGAGCCTCGAGCAATACCGCGGCGTCAGCGGCATCATCGTGCACCCCACGACACTGCATACGCGCGGCGAACGTCCGGGGCCGTCGGCAGGCACGGTCAGCGCGGACCGGCTTGCGGTTGTCGGGCTGGCGCAGTCCGGCCGCGGACCGGTCGTCCTGGCCTGGGACCAGGCGCTCGCCGGGGCGCACCGCTCGCAGCCAGGCGAGAACGTCGTCCTGCACGAGTTCGCGCACAAGTTGGACATGCTGGACGGCGTCATCGATGGCACGCCGGTGCTGGATCGTGAGCTTCGTGACGAGTGGGTGCGTGTCTGCACGGAGGTGTACGACGACCTCGTGGCGGACGTGCCGCGGCCGCCGATGCGCTGGTACGGCGCGACCAATCCCGGCGAGTTCTTCTCCGTGGCCACCGAGGTGTTCTTCGAGCAGCCTCGCCAACTGCGGGCGCTCGAGCCTTCCTTGTACGAAGTCCTCCTGCGCTTCTACCGGCAGGACCCCGCGGCCCGGGAGGACACGCTGCAGGCCCGATAGGAGCCTGCGAGCCTCGACCGCCATCCGCGTGCGCGGTGAGCGGGTCTGGCCGCCGTCAACATCCTCGCTGGGCCCCCACACATACATCGCCCTCCACTCCGGGGGGTGCTGCTACGACGCCATGACCCAGCCGAAGCGTGCCTCCAGTGCGATCGGTTGCCCCCTGGTAGTGGTACTTGTCCGAATCGGGCCCTCCCGGTCAACCCCGGCCAGAGCGGTCACAGCCCGTCGTATCAAGGAATGGTGCGTTGCCTTGGCCCGACGAGAACGAGTCGCCCATCGTCCACGTACGTGATGCTGCCTTCCGGCTTCAGAACGTTAGGCCAGCGGTGTAGTACGCGACTTGCACGTTTCGCATCCCGTCAGCCGCCGTTGAATAGAGCGACGCCTCTACGCCGATGAATCCGTAGAACTCCCCGGTGCTGCCGACAATTTCGCGCAGGGCCAGCAGGTGTGCATGGTTGTACCCCACATCCTGTGAGCTGTTCGTCGGTGGGATCACGCAGCTGGTGGTCGATGAAGTGTTGTAGTACTCGTACCAAATCTTGCGCGGAGAGGATGTGCTCGTGGAAGAGG
>JAOBWO010000121.1 GCA_025463415.1 Acidimicrobiales bacterium
TGGTCCTGCAGGACGCGCTTCACCGCGTTCCATTCCGCCGCCGGCAGCTGGTCGTAGATCGGCTCGAGCGGGATCAGCTCGCGGTCGATGAAGCCGCGCATCCACGCCAGCTTGTCCTCGAACTCAGGCTCCGCCTCGAAGTCCCACGCCATCCAATCGCCCCCGATCTCGTGTGGATCACACCGTAATCCTGGTGTCGCGTGCAGCGCAACGCGGAGCGCTCCGGCGCGGTGTTCAGTCGATGTTCAGGTTCGTTCAGCCGGGGTTCCGCCGGTGGGTGGGCATCGTCGGGGCATGACCCCTGTGCACCATCACACCGATCCACGTTCACGGCTCCGGCGCCGCATGGCTCCGTTGCTCGGCCTCGTCGCCGTCGTTGCGCTCGCCGCGTGCGGCTCGGCAGCGGCCAAGCAGGGCGACGACGTCGCCAGCCTCGGCAGCGCGGCCGCCTCGGACAGCGGCCCGACCGACTCCTCGACGCCGACTTCGGTCGACGCGCAACAGGCGTTCACGGAGTACGCGCAGTGCATGCGCGATCACGGCGTGGACATGCCGGATCCGCAGGTCGCGCAGGAGGGCTCCACCGGAGGGGGCGGACCGATCCTGGAGACGGCCGCAGCCGCAGGCGAGGACACGCCCGGTAGCGGGCCGCTCATCGACCCGAACGGCGACGACTTCAAGACCGCAGACGCCGCCTGCCAGTCGATCATCGCCGCCGTCACCAACGACATCAAGATCGACCCGAAGGTGGAGGCCGAGCACCGCCAGCAAGCGCTCGACTTCGCCAAGTGCATGCGCGACCACGGCATCGACTTCCCGGATCCGGTGTTCGGTGACAACGGCATGGTCACCCAGTCGTTGGGTGGCCCGGACTCCGACGGCCCCGATCCGAACTCCGACGAGTTCGAAAGCGCGCAGTCCGCGTGCATCACCGCCACCGGGATGCCACAGCCGACGGCCGGCGGAGGGGCGAGCACCGGTGGCGGCCCGTTCGTCGTCGACGGCAACACCCCGACGGTGAACACGTGAGTGCCAAGCGCGCGCTCGTCGTCGGTGTCACCGTCGTGGTCGTTGCGGGTGCCGCCACGGTGGGCATCATGCACAACCGCGATGTCGGCGCGGCCGACAGGGCGACGGCTGCGTCGCCTTCTCCCTCGTTCGATCTCGCCACGGTGGAAAAGCGCGACCTGACCCGGTCGGAGACCTTCGACGGTCAGGTCGGGCACGGCACGGTCACGCCGTTGCACCTCGAGGGCCAGGGCACGATCACCCATCTCCCGTCGGTCGGTGACGTCATCCAGTTCGGCAACCCGATCGCCGAGGTGGACGGTGAACCGGTGCTGCTCCTCCAGGGCGCCCGCCCGGCGTGGCGCGCCCTCGGCCCAGGGAGCTCGGCGGGTGAGGACATCCGCCAGCTCGAGACGGCGCTCGTGCAGATGGGCTACGCAACGACCGACGACCTCACCGTCGACGACACGTGGTCGAGCGAGACCACTGCCGCGGTGAAGCGGCTGCAGAAGTGGCAGGGCATGCCGGTGGACGGCCGGCTCGACTCCGGTGAGTTCGTGTTCGCGCCCACCGCTGGTCGGATCGCCGAGGTCACCGGCGCGCTCGGCGACCCTTCGGCCAATGCGGGCATCAGCACGTCGGGCCTCGATCAGTCGGTGGAGGCGACGGTGAAGTCGTCGAAGATCGATCTGTTGACCGTCGGCGCCACGGTCGAGGTGGATCTTCCCGACGAGTCGACGGTGGACGGAACGGTGGCGTCGATCGGTGCGGCCGACGTGGGTCAGGACGGCACGGCCACGTTCCCGGTGGAGATCACCACGGCAGCGCTCGACGTCGAGGACGGTACGAGCGTCGACGTGGTCCTCGATGTCGTTTCCGCGCCAGGAGCCATCGCCGTGCCTGCGACGGCTCTGTTGGCGCTCGCCGAGGGCGGCTACGCCGTGGAGGTCCCCGACGTCACGTCGGCTACGGGCAAACGCCTCGTGGAGGTCACCGTGGGCGCGTTCGCCGACGACTGGGTCCAGATCACCGGCAAGGTCGCCGTCGGCGACAAGGTGGTGGTGCCGTGACCGCGGTCCTCGAGCTGCGAGAGGTGCTCAAGGAGTACCCGGGCTCGCCGCCTGTGCGCGCGCTGGACGGCGTGGACCTCACCGTCGACAGTGGTGAGTTCGTCGTCGTGGTCGGCCCTTCCGGATCCGGCAAGTCGACCTTGATGAACGTCGTGGGCGCCCTGCAGCGACCCTCCGCCGGGATCGTGCGGATCGATGGCGTGGCCACCTCGAGCCTGCGCGACGGCCGACTGTCGTCCGTCCGCGGTCGCCGGATCGGCTTCGTGTTCCAGCAGTTCCACCTCCTCGAAGGCATGACAGCGCTGGAGAACGTTGCCGACGGTCTGCTCTACGCGGGTGTGCGCCGACGGCAGCGGATGGCCCGCGCCGAGGAGGCGCTCGCCAAGGTCGGCCTCGCCGATCGCGTCACGCATCGGCCGGGCAAGCTGTCCGGCGGCGAGCGCCAGCGCGTCGCGATCGCCCGCGCGCTCGTCGGTGATCCGGCGATCGTGCTGGCCGACGAACCGACCGGCAACCTCGACTCGATGAACGGCGCCGCGATCATGGCCCTGCTCGCCGAGCTCCACGCCGATGGGCGCACCATCGTGTTGATCACCCACGATCGTGACATCGCCGCCGCGGCTCCACGTCGGGTCTCGATGCGTGACGGCCTCGTCGTCGACGACTCGATCGCGGTGGCCGCATGAGCGCCGTCATCGTGCCGGGGCCGAAGATCTCGTCGAGCCGGCTCCGCACGTCCGACGCTGTGCGCGTCGGTTCGGTCGGGCTGCGCACGAGACCGCTGCGCACGCTGTTGACGGCACTCGGCATCGCGATCGGCATCGCGGCGATGATCGCCGTGGTGGGCATCTCGGCATCCAGCCGCGCCGACCTGCTCAGCCAGATCGACTCGTTGGGCACCGGTCTCCTGCGCGCAGCACCCGGCCAGACGATGTTCGGCGACGCTGCCACGCTGCCCGAAGCAGCTCGCGCGACGGCCGGACGGATCGGCCCGGTGGAGAGCGCGGCGGGGCTGACGTACACCGGCGCGACGATCCGTCGCACCGACTACATCGACGACGGCATCACCGGCGGGCTGAACGTCGCGGCCAGCGACACGGGTGTGCTCGACGCGGTGCGTGCGTCGCTCGTCGCCGGCCGGTTCCTCGACCACGCGACCTCGAACCTTCCGGTGGTGGTCCTCGGCGCCGATGCTGCGAAACGGCTCGGCATCCGCTCTCTCCAGGGCAGCCCGCGGGTCTGGATCACCAAGGATGGCGACGGTCAGTGGTACGGCGTGATCGGGATCCTCGCCGCAGCGCCGCTGGCGCCGGAGCTCGACAGCGCGGCCTTGATCGGCTACGGCGTTGCCGAGACCCTGTACGACACGACGACGTCACCGAGCACCCTGTTCGTGCGCGCCGAGCCGAGCAAGATCGAAGCCGTCCGAGCGGTGCTGGCGCGCAGCATCAAGCCCCAAGCGCCGAACGAGGTCGATGTGGCCCGCCCGTCGGACGCATTGGAGGCGCGCGCCAAAACCGATGCCGCGCTGCGCAACCTGCTGCTCGGCCTCGGGGCGGTGGCGTTGCTGGTGGGCGGCGTGGGCATCACCAACGTGATGGTGATCTCCGTGCTCGAGCGTCGAGGCGAGATCGGCGTGCGCCGCGCCCTCGGTGCTGGTCGGCGGCACATCCTGGTCCAGTTCCTCGCCGAGGCCGGCCTGCTCTCGTTCATCGGTGGGGCAGCCGGCTGCGCTCTCGGTGCCGGGGTCACCGCGATCTACGCCCACCAGCGTGGCTGGGTGCTCGACGTGCCGGTCGGTGCGCTGGCAGCCGGTGCCGGCATCGCCCTCGGTGTCGGCCTGCTCGCAGGGGTGTCGCCGGCCATCCGTGCTGCCCGACTCGACCCGGCGGAAGCGATCCGTCCCGCGTGAGGGGTGATCCACGCAGCCGTCGGAATGAGTCCGGGGAGACCAGCCGACGGCCGCGTGGACGATCTCAGCCCGGGGGCGCGATCGCGCGGAGCGCGGCGAGCGCGCCCACCGCGACGACCCGGCCGAACGCCGGCGTGATCGGCTCGTTGAGCACGTGGAAGCGGTGGTGCATCGGACCCGAGACGAAGCTGTACCCGACCTTGCTGGAGACGCCGTCGCCGATCTCGCCACGCTGGCGGGCGCGGCGCAGGATCGAGTCGAGCACGGCGATGCGCGGGGTGCGGAACTTCTCGTTGACCACGGCGCGGAACTCGAGGTTGCGTCCGAGCTCCAGCGCGATCTCCTCGCTGAGCTCGTCGCGTGGCGTCGTGTACGCGGCTGCCAGGCTGTCGACGAAGGCCGTGATGTCACCCTCGAAGGATCCGGTGTCGACGTCGATGACTGCGGAGTCCATCGAGGCGAGTGCGGCCGCGACGAGGTGCAGCTTGGTCGGCCAGCGCCGGTACAGCGTGGCCGATGATGTGCCGGCCTTGGCGATCACCGACGCCATGGTGAGCCCGGTGTAACCGTCGGCGGCCAGCACCTCCAGCGTTGCGGCGAGGATGGCATGATCGGCGGTCTCGCTGCGTGGGCGCCCGCGGCGGATGGGCAGGATCGCAGCCGTCATGATCCGCCGACCTCCACCGAGTCGGCGTCGGCGTCTGCGTCGGTGTCGGACAGCACGGGCGCCTCGGCGATGGTCGGGGTGGACGATGTCGTCGCGGCAAAGGTGAGGTCGCGATCCATCGCGGCGACGAGTCGGGGATCGACCGGCGTGTCGGTCGGCTGATCGGTGGCATCCCTGGCCCGCGCCGGGAGGTAGGCGAAGACGATGACTGCAGCGACGGCGATGACTCCCACGCCGACGTAGATCGCGAGGTGCATGCCGTTGACGAACTCCGCCTTCGCCGACGCGATCAGCAGCCGCGCCGATTCGCTCGGCAGGGTGCCGGCCACCTGTACGGCGCCTCCGATGGAGTCCTGCGCCTTGGAGAGCTGCTCGCCGGCGAGACCCAGCGAGCCCACGCGGTCGGCGATGCCAGGCCGGTACACCGTCGCGAACACCGAGCCGAGGATGGCGACGCCGAGCGCACCGCCCATCTGCCGGGTCGTGTCGTTCATCGCCGAGCCGACGCCCGCCTTGGCCGGCGGCAGCGAGCCCATGATCGACTCCGTCGCCGGCGCCATCGTCATCGCCATGCCGGCAGCGACGAACAGGAACCCGATCAGGAGGTGGACGTAGCCGTTCGAAACCGGGACCGTGGCGAGCACCAGCAGGCCGACCAACACGGTGATGAGACCTCCGCCGACGACCAGCTTGGTGCCGATCCGCTCGACGAGCCGTGGTGCGACCGGCGCCAGCGAAGCCATCAGCACTGCCATCGGCAGCATCCGCACGCCGGACTCGAGTGGGGAGAAGCCGAGCACCGTCTGCAGGTACTGGGTGGCGAGGAACGCCTGGCCGAACATCGCGAAGAAGACGAGCGTGATCGCGATGTTCGCGGCGGTGAAGCGGCGGTTGTTGAAGAACCGCACGTCCAGCATCGGGTGACTGCTGCGCAGCTCCCACAGCACGAAGCCGGCGAGGAAGCCGATGCCCAGCCCGAGCCCGGCGAGGACCGTGCCGTTGGTCCAACCCTTCGAGGGCCCCTCGATGATCGCCCACAGCACGGCGACGAGGCCGGCGATCGACAACACCGCGCCGATCGGATCGAGGCGAGGCGCATCGGCGTCACGCGACGACGGCAACAGGTACCAGCTGCCGACCAGGGCGACGATGACGATCGGCACGTTGACGAAGAAGATCGAGCCCCACGAGAAGTGCGCCAGCAGCACGCCGCCGATGACCGGGCCGAAGGCACCACTGGCGCCGGCGACTGCTGCCCACGCGCCGATCGCCCGACCGCGCTCGCGTGGGTCGCGGAAGATGTTGGTGAGCAGCGACAGCGTGGACGGCATGATCAGCGCCGCACCGATGCCCATCGCGGCCCGCGTGAAGATCAGCTGGTTGGCGCTGCCGGTGAACGCCGACAGCGTGGAGCCGGCGCCGAAGATCACCAGACCGATCATCAGCGCGCCTTTGCGGCCGAAGCGGTCGCCGACGCTGCCCAGCGTCAGGAGGAGCCCTGCGAACACGAGCGTGTAACCGTCGATGATCCACTGCAACTGGCTCGTGGACGCGTTGAGATCGCGGACCAGGGCGGGGATCGCGACGTTCAAGATCGTGTTGTCGAGGGTGATGATCAGCAGCGCGGTGCAGAGCACAGCGAGCGCCCACCAACGTTTGTTGTCCTCACCGTGCATGTCCGCCATCGTGTCCATGGTTCGAATTGTATGCGAAACGGTGCAGTTTCGAAATGGGATCGTTTCTGATGTGTCGGATGTCGCATTCGCGCGCAGCGCACACCACGCTGGTGCCGATGGATGACAGCGAGCTGAGCTCCGAACAGGTCGTTGCGCGTCTGCGCGCCGCCGGCTGCGTGTTCGCCGAGGACGAAGCGGACGTGATCCTCGGGTCGGCTGCGGGCCCCGCGGAGTTGGCCGACATGGTCGCTCGTCGCGAGCGCGGGGTGCCGCTCGAGCACGTCGTCGGATGGGCGGAGCTCTGCGGACAGCGGATCCTTGTCACGGATGGGGTGTTCGTGCCGCGGCGGCGCACGGAACTGTTGGCCACCGAGGCGCTGGCTCTGGTGCGGCCCGGTGCAACGGTGGTCGACATGTGCTGTGGCTCGGGTGCGATCGCTGCGGTGATCTTCGCCGCGGTGCGGGACATCGACGTGTTCGCGGTCGACATCGAGCCGGCCGCCGTGGCGTGCGCGCGGCGCAACCTCCCCGGAGCCGTCGTGGCCGAGGGGGATCTCGATGCACCGCTGCCGGATCGGCTGCGCGGTCGAGTCGACGTCCTGATCGCGAACACGCCCTACGTACCGACGGGTGATGTTCGACTGTTGCCGCGCGAGGCCCGGCTGCACGAGCCGACGGTGACGTTCGACGGTGGAGCCGACGGTCTCGACATCCAGCGTCGGGTCGCAGCGCTCTCGGGGACGTGGTTGGCGCCAGGCGGGCACCTCCTGATCGAGACCAGCGCCGAACAGGCTGAGGCGACGTTCGCCGTGTTCGTCGGCGCGGGCCTGTCGACGCGGGTCGTCACCTCGGACGAACTCGATGCCACCGTCGTCATCGGCACTTTGCCTGCGTTCGGGTCAGCATCGGTCGCGGGGGTTCGTGCAACCTTCTCGGAGAGCTGAGCGACACTCCCACGTGATCGACGATCCGCTCCCGGTGCGCGTGGCACGGATCGGCTTCGACGACTTCTACTCGACGCGCCTTGCGCGTGCGCTTCGGCTCGCCCACCTCGTCACCGGTTCGGTCGCCGTCGGTCAGGAGGTGGCCCAGGACGCCTTCGTCGCGGTCCACACTCGCTGGGCCACGATCGAGAACCCGGATGCGTACCTCCGCACCGCTGTGGTCAACCTCAGTCGCAGCGTGCAGCGCCGGCAGATCCGCGAGCGTCGGCACGCCAGCACGATCGTGGAACCCGTGGCGACGCTGCCCGCGTACGACGAGACGTGGCAGCGCGTGGTGCGCCTCCCCGTCGATCAACGAGCCGTCATCGTCCTTCGGTACTACGAGGACATGTCGCTGAACGAGATCGCTGCCGAGCTCGACCGACCCCTCGGCACGGTCAAGTCCACCCTGCACCGAGCGCTCGCGCATCTCAAGGAGACCCTGCATGACCGACCATGACGACCGTGATGTCCGAATCGGCTCGGGACTCGATCCGAGCATCGATCCCGCGCTGGAGACACACGTCCGCGACGTGCTCCATGCCGTTGCCGCCACGACTCCCACGCAGCTCGGCGGGATCCAGGTGTCGCGCGTCCGGCAGCGACGAGCCCGACCGGTCACCATCGCCGCAGCGGTCCTCGTGCTGGCCGGCGCGGTCGGTGGCGTCCTGATCGCCACCCACCGCACCGCTGATGCGCCTGCGCCGGTCACGCCCGCCGCGGCGCCGACCACCGTTGGCGGTGCGGTGCCGACGACCGCATCAGCCGCTCCGCCGACGACCGTCTCGACCCCAGCGGGCCCGGTGACGATGCTGCCCGCAGCGCTGCCGGCCGGGTTCACACTCGGTGGCGACGTGCTGGACGAAGATCTCCCCAACGACCACATCCAACGCCGCGTGTACGCCCGTGCTGCGGCACCGAACGACGCGTCCTCGTGGGTCAACATCTGGTTCTCGATCGATCAGCTCGGCGTGACCTGTGACGGCCAAGTCGAGGAGCAGTCGTTCACGATCGGCGAGGTCGCAGCGGCCACGTGCCTCATCGGTGGCCGCTGGACCAGCGCTGTGTGGAAGATGGACGGTGTCACGGTCGACGTCACCGCTTCGTCTGCGGTGACGCGCGACGAGCTGGTCGCGTTCGCCCGGTCGCTCAGCGAGGTGCCTGTTGCGTCACCGGCGGCTGGGCAGCCGCCGTTCAACCTCGTGCCGTCGTCGACGGACACGTGGACCGCCCTCGCCGGCGACGACATCACGGTTGGGCGGACGGTCCACTCGACGTTGTGGTTCGCCAACTCCACCGGCGACCAACCGGCTGGGATGCAGGTGTGGACGTGGGCCGGTGCTCCGGAGGAGGCCAAGTACATCATCGAGGAGCCGCTCGACGTGACGACGGTCCAGGTCGCCGGACACGATGCCTACTTCGGCACCGACGGCGACGGCAACCCGCTGGCGACGTGGTGGGTGCAGGACGACGGCCTGGTGGTGATGGTCGCCGTCAACGGCCCCGTCGATCAGCCGGCGCTGCTGGCCTTCGCATCGTCGCTGTACCCCGCCGACGCAGCCGCCTTGGCAGCATTCGCGACCGCAGCCGGGTTCGCTGTCGTGCATCCGACGCCGTGATCTGATCGGCCCGGCCCTTCGTGAATCTCCACGTGACGTAACTCCCCGGGTGTCGGTGAGGAGTGTCGGTCGTCCCTTCGTGAATCTCCACGTGACGTAACTCTCGAGGTGCGGGTGAGGAGGGTGTCGGACGGCCCCCTTCGTGAATCTCCACGTGACGTAACTCCCGCGCTGGCGAAGTCGTCGGTCGGTCCTTTGCGAATCTCCACGTGACGTAACTCCCGCGGTCGGGCGGCGGAGGTGCGACTCAGCCGCGCGCACTCAACTGTTCGATGCACGAGTCAGTCCGTACGCGTTGGTCACCCGCCCCTGATCGTGGCCGCCGCGAGTTTCGTCACGTGGAGATTCACGATGGAGGGAGCGGGGCGGACGGGTGCGACGCAGAGTTTCGTCACGTGGAGATGCACGAAGGGGACTCCGCCGGGCAAGTGCTGCACGGAGTTTCGTCACGTGGAGATTCAGGGAGCTCTGGGGGAGGGTCCGAGGCGGAGAGTTTCGTCACGTGGAGATTCAGAAGTGGATGGCCCCCGGTGACGTCGGGAATGAACATCGCTTGACCAGTGTTGATCATTGCGTTCGCAACAATCGCAGCCGCATCCGGCTCACCGAGAGGACGTCATGCCCGCCATCACCGCCGACACACTGCACCTGACCAAGCTGCCCGCCGAGGATCCCGCGTCTCGCGGGCGCAGCGTCGTGTCCGTCACCACCGCACCGTCCGGCCACGAGGGCGAGGGCTTCCCGGTCCACCGGGCCTTCGCCGGCGTCGACCAGCGCCTGCTCGACCCGTTCATCCACATGGACGAGATGGGTGCGGTCGAGTACGCGCCGTACGAGCCGAAGGGCACCGACTGGCATCCCCACCGCGGCTTCGAGACCGTCACCTACATGATCGACGGCACGTTCCAGCACCAGGACTCTCATGGCGGCGGCGGCACGATCGAGAACGGCGCCACGCAGTGGATGACCGCCGGCTCGGGCATCCTCCACATCGAGACTCCGCCCGAGCAGCTGGTCGTCTCGGGCGGTCTGTTCCACGGCATCCAGCTGTGGGTCAACCTGCCCGCCAAAGACAAGATGATCAGCCCCGCCTACCAGAACCTCGAGGGCGAGCAGGTCACGCTGCTGTCGTCGCCCGACGGCGGCGCCCTCGTGCGCCTGATCGCGGGTGACATCGCCGGCAACGCCGGTCCCGGAAGTACGCACACTCCGATCACCGTGGCCCACGTGACCTTGGCCGGTGGGGCGCGGTTGGTCACGCCGTGGAACCCGGCGTTCAATGCGCTCGCCTACGTGCTTGAGGGCTCGGGCACCGTTGGCGCAGAACGTCGTCCCATCGACGCAGGGCAGATCGTCGTCTTCGGAGCCGGCGACACGATCACCGTGACGAACTCGGGGAAGGCGGCGCTCGAGGTGCTCCTCCTGGGTGGCCAGCCGATCCGCGAGCCCGTCGCACAGTACGGACCGTTCGTGATGAACCACCGCCAAGAGTTGGTCCAGGCGGTCGACGACTTCAACGCCGGCCGGCTCGGCACCGTTCCTGCGAACGGGCTGCGTCCGTACCGCGCCAACTGAACCGCGGCCGGTCGGTCGGGCTGCACCCGCCGGAACCCCCTTGACAACCTGACATCACTGTGACATCATCGAGACATCACTGCGATGTCGACATGACATCGCACCGAGCGAAAGTCTGAGCGTCATGTTCTTCCCGATCGATCCAGCCACGGCCAGCGCCATCCACCACGACAAGATCCGCCGGCTCAGCCGTCACCGCACCACCGATGTGCGAGCCAGCCGTCCGCGTCGCCGCGGCGAGCAGGGCTGACCGGGTCACCGGCCCCGGCTGCCAGGATCACCTCGTGCACATCCAACCGATCATCAACTCCGTCCAGGACGCGCTCACCCGCCTGGGCGAGGTCGCCAACGGCGACCCGGCTGCAGATGCGGTGCTCGACCAGCTCACGGAAGCCTTGGGACCGGCGCTGCGCGTCGCCGCGATGGAGATCGCCGAGCAAGCCGCCGCGGAGGTGCGTGCCCAACTCGCCGAGCACATCGTCGACGTCGTGCTGGCCGAAGGTGACCCCACGATCCGGATCAGCGACGGACCGAACGCGCCGCCGAC
>JAOBWO010000128.1 GCA_025463415.1 Acidimicrobiales bacterium
CGTGGCAGACACGGACACACCGTTGTGGCACGAGGCGCGCAACGATCTCCCTCCACTCTTCGCGGCCAGCGCCGGCGCCAGCGGCGGCGCGGCCACCGCTGCACTGGCGGCGCTGTCCGGCCGACCATCGCGCGCTGCGGGGCTCATCGGCGCAGTCGGCGCGACCACAGAGATCGCGCTCAGTGAACTGATGCGTCGTCGGCTCGGCGATCTCGACACCTATGGAACGGATCCCGTGGCGCACCGGTTGACCCGTGCGTCCACGCTGCTGTCCGGGCTCGGCGCGATCGGCCTCGTGGCCGGCCGCCGATCGCGGCTCGCGATCGTCGGCGCCTCGGCGGCCGTCGCGGCTGGGTCCGCGTGCCTGCGGCTCTCGGTGCTGCGCGCCGGCAAGGCCTCCGCCGATGATCCCCGGTCGGTGCTGCGCACGGCCGCGGCGCCGCCGATCTCGACGTCGGAGCAAGAGCCAGGGTTGACCACACGTGCTGCTGGGTAGCGGCGCCGCGGGAGGATCCATGGAGGCACATCCGATCGGCGTCGTCAGTCGCGCCGACACCGTGATCGGCGGGGCGATCGCCGTCGCGATGGCGCGCCATGGGCTCGATGTCGCCGTGCTCGGCACGTCCGCCGAGCGGCTCCAACGACTCGCCGCCGATGTGCTCGGCAATGGCGGGAGAGCGGTCGCGATCCAGGTCGATCTCGAATCGCCGGCTGCGATGGCTGATGCCGCGACGGAGATCGTGCGTCAGCTGGGCCCGGTCGAGCGGTGGGTCATCGTCGATGCCGTCGGAGCGCCGTCGAGCGCGATGACCAACGCACTGGCAGCAGCGTGCATCGCGATCGACGTCAGCGCCGGCGGTGTGATCATCCCCGTCTGCCCGACGCTGATGTACGTCCCGGACCCGGATCTGGTCGCCGCCTCCGCGAGTGCGTTCGCCACACGCGCCGCGCTGGAGTGCACGCGGATCGAGCTGCTCGCGGGCCGCCCCGGCACTCGGCTGTCGGCGGTCGTGCTCCCGACTCGCGTGCTGACCGGGTCAGCGGCGGGGCCCACGCCGGCGGACCTGCTCGTGACGACGCGCGCTGTGCAGCGTGCCGCGCGGATCCGCCGATCCGTGCACGCTTCCGGCTGGGACACATGGCTGTCGCTGCAGTGCGCTCGACTGGCTCCGCGCCTCTCCAACCACCTCCAGGCGCGGCGGTCGAGCTCCGGCGCGCCGGTCGCCGTCACCTCGACCGTGCGCGAGCTCGGCGAGGCGACCCGAGCCCGAGCCCGCGAGCTCCTCCACTTGGGGGCGAGGTCGTGATGCGGCGCCGCCGAGACCGTCCTCCGGCGATGCGTTGGCTCACGATCGTTCGGTCTCCGCTCGCGAGCGGTCTCTTCGTCATCACCGTCGTGATCGTCGGCGTGCCACTGCTCGCGCACCGTGCCGCGGCCTCCCGGTCGGCCACACCGATCGACGCGCAGCAGATCTACCTGCAGGACTGCGCGACGTGCCATGGTGCCGACGCACACGGCACGCGGTACGGGCCGACGCTCGAGGGGCAGGGTGCCGCCGGCGTCGACTTCATGGTCAGCACCGGCCGGATGCCGCTCCGTTCCGCGGATGAGCAGATGGAACGCCACCCGGCCCGCTATCCGGCAGAGACCATCGCTGCCCTCGTCGCCTACGTCGCACGGCTGGTGCCCGGCGGCCCATCGGTGCCCGCCATCGCCGGCGGTGACGTGGCCCAGGGCGGCTCGATCTATCGGCAGCAGTGTGCCGCCTGCCATCAAGCGGCGGGCGAAGGAGGTGCACTCCTCGGGCAGGACGAGTCACCGTCGCTCGCCGCGTCGACACCGGTGCAGGTCGCGGAGGCGATCCGCACCGGCCCCGGCACGATGCCGGTCTTCGGGCCCCAAGCCATCCCCGACGGCGACGTGGCCTCGTTGACCCGATACGTGACAGTCCTCCAAGATCCCGTCGACGCCGGCGGTCAGCCGCTGTGGCATCTCGGACCCATGCCCGAGGGCGCAGTCGCGATCGCGGCCCTCGCGCTGATCATCGGCGGCCTCCGCTGGATCGGATCGCGCACGTGAGCCCGCCGCGCCCGGGGCCGACGCCCGCCGATCGACCGCTGCGTCCGCGCACCGCGGAGCGGATCTCGGCGACCGCGTTCATCCTCGCCGCAGCCTGCGCCGTGGTGCTCGTGTTCGTCTACGCCCGCGGAGCCGACACGCAAGCCGAAGGGCTGCTGTACTTCGGCATCTTCATCGGAGCAGGGGTCGGTCTGATCGTCTGGGCGAACACGCTGCTCGACGACGGCCAGCACCAAGAAGCGCGTGAGCCGATGCGAGGGGAGGCCGGCGACACGGCTGCGGTCGATGCGGAGATCTCCCGCGGTGGCGAGATCGAGCGGCGGACCTTGCTCCGGCGCACCCTGTGGTTGGCCGGAGGCGCGGTCGGAGCGTCGCTCGCCGTGCCGATCCGTTCGCTCGGGCCGTCGCCCGGCAAGGATCTGCTGCACACCTCCTGGGCCGACGGAGTCGGCGTGGCCACCCAGGACGGCGGGCTGGTGCGGGCCGACGACGTACCCGTCGACGGGCTGCTGACGGTGTTTCCCGAGCACGACATCGGCGCTGCCGACGCGCAGGCCGTCATCGTGCGGGTCGACCCGGCGATGCTCCACCTCGCGCCGGGACGGGAGGTTTGGGCGCCCCAGGGGATCATCGCGTTCTCGAAGCTGTGCACGCACGCGGCCTGCCCCGTTGGGCTGTACCAGGCGTCGACGCACCAGCTGCTGTGCCCGTGCCACCAATCGGCGTTCGACGTGCTCCGTGCAGCCGTGCCGGTGAGCGGACCTGCCGCGTGGCCCCTGCCGCAGCTGCCGCTCACGATCGACGCGGCGGGCATCGTGCGCGCCACGGGCGACTTCAGCGAACCGGTCGGACCGGGGTGGTGGAAGCGATGACCCGTCGGTCGCGCGAGCCCTCGTCCGGTCCCGTCCGCGCCCGTTTCGGCACGTTGGCCGGCCTGCTGATCGCCGTCGTCGGCATCGGTGCTCTGGCCGGGTGCGGCAGCGGATCTCCGTCGGCCCTCGATCCGCACTCGCCCCAGGCGCGCCGGATCGCCAACCTGTTCTGGCTGATGCTCGTGCTCGCGATCGTCATCTACCTCCTCGTCGTCGGGATGGTCCTGATCTCCCTGCGAACGCGAGGGTCGGATCCCGACGCGCATTCCGACAGCCCTGGCCCCGAACGACGTTCATTGAGCAACCGGTTCATCGTCATCGGCGGGCTGGCGATACCGATCGTCGTCCTCAGCGTGGTGGCGGTGGCGACGGTCAGCGCCACCAAGGCGCTCGAGAACCGCGAGGGCGCGATCCAGATCAGGGTCGATGCCGAGCAGTACTGGTGGCGACTGATCTACGAGCAGGACGGCGTGGTCAGTGCGAACGAGATCCACGTTCCCGTCGGCAAACCGGTCGTGCTCACGCTCACCTCGGACAACGTGATCCACAGCGTCTGGGTGCCGCAACTGAACGGCAAGGTCGACGTGGTGCCCGGGCAGACGAACCGTATGTCCTTCACGGCGCAGCAGACGGGCACCTACCGAGGACAGTGCGCCGAGTTCTGCGGGATCGGTCACGCCCTCATGGCGTTCGTGGTCGTCGTCCAATCAGACGCCGACTACCAGTCCTGGCTCGCGGCGAACCGCGCGACACCGGCTGCGCCGACCGACCCGAACGTCGTGGCCGGTCAACGCTTGCTCGTCGAGGGCTCCTGCGCGGGATGCCATGTGGTGGCCGGCACGGCGGCGACGGGCACGTTCGGGCCGGACCTCACCCACTTCGGCTCGCGCGGCTCGATCGCTGCGCTCCAACTGCCCAACGATCCCGACCACCTCGCGCGCTGGCTGGCGCACACCCAGGACGTGAAGCCAGGAGCCCTGATGCCGCAGATCGATCTCACCCAGGACGACGTCGACCACCTGGTCGCCTACCTCGAGAGCCTCCGGTGATCTCGTGAGCCTGCTCTTCCGTGGTCCCAACAGCGAGATCGTGCCGGCCGAGGTCGAGCACGCGTGGTCGGAACGGCACGGCCTCATCGGGTTCTTCACGTCCGTCGACCACAAGCGGGTCGGGATGCGCTACATCGCGACCTCGTTCTTCTTCTTCTTCGTCGCGGGGCTGCTCGCGTTGGTCATGCGCGTGCAGCTGGCGAAGCCGGACGCCGGAGTGGTGGGGCCGGAGGTGTTCAACCAGCTGTTCACCATGCACGGCACGACGATGATCTTCCTCTTCAACACGCCCGTGCTGGCCGGCTTCGGCAACTACCTGCTGCCGTTGATGATCGGCGCTCGAGACGTCGCGTTCCCACGACTGAACGCGTTCAGCTACTGGATCTTTCTGTTCGCGGGAATCTTCATCTACATCAGCTTCGTCGTCGGCAAGGCGCCGGACGGCGGCTGGTTCGCCTACGTGCCGCTGAGCGACAAGGCGTACAGCCCCGGGATCAACATGGACTTCTGGGGTCTGGGGGTGATCTTCGTCGGCATCTCCACGACGGTCGGCGCGGTGAACTTCGTCGTCACCGTCTTCAAGATGCGGGCTCCGGGCATCGCCGTCAACCAGCTCCCGATCTTCGTCTGGTCGCTCGTCGGGATGGCGTTCATGATCATCTTCGCCGTGCCGGTGCTGACGGTGGCTGCAGGGCTGCTGGAGGCCGACCGCCTGTTCGGCACGGCCTTCTACGTACCGGGCCGCGGCGGGAGCGTCCTGCTGTACCAACACCTCTTCTGGTTCTGGGGCCATCCGGAGGTGTACATCCTCTTCCTGCCCGCAACCGGCATGGTTTCGGCCATCATCCCCGTGTTCTCCCGGCAACGGCTCGCCGGGTACATCTGGGTCGCCTCCTCACTGGTGGCCGTCGCCTTCATCAGCTTCGGTGTCTGGGTGCACCACATGTTCGCGACGGGCGTGCCCGCGGCGGCCATGGGCGTGTTCTCCGCCGCGAGCTTGATCATCGTGATCCCCAGCGGGATCCAGTACTTCGCGTGGATCGGCACGATGTGGGAGGGCCGGCCTCGGCTGGAGCCCCCGATGCTGTTCGCCCTCGGCTTCCTCGTCATCTTCCTGCTCGGCGGCATCTCCGGCGTGATGGTCTCGTCGATGCCCTTCGACTGGCAGGCGACAGACACGTACTTCGTCGTGGCCCACTTCCACTACGTCCTCAACGGCGCCGTCGTGTTCCCGATATTCGGCGCGCTGTACTTCTGGCTGCCCAAGATGACCGGGAAGATGCTGAGCGCGCGGCTGGGGCGCTGGAGCTTCTGGATCATGCTGATCGGCTTCAACGTCTCGTTCTTCCCGATGCACATCCTCGGCCTGCGCGGCATGCCGCGCCGGATCTTCACGTATCACCCCGGCCTCGGATGGGACTGGTTGAACATGGTCGCCTCGATCGGTGGCGGCGTGTTCGGCCTGGGCACGGGCATCACGTTGTTCAACATCTTCTGGAGCCGCAAGCACGGTGCGGAGGCGGGTGACGATCCGTGGGGCGGCGACACGCTCGAGTGGGCGACGTCGTCACCGCCACCCGACAACAACTTCACTGCCGTGCCGATCGTCTCCAGTCGGCACCCCCTGTGGGACCAGGACCCGTTGCCTCGCGGTGTGTCGGGCCCCGCACCGGAGACGGAGAGCCAGGGCCTGCTCGGAGCCGAACGGCGGCAGACGCCGGTGACCGCCGGGCTCGACGCGCTGTCGGAGACGTCGTCCACCGTCCCAGTGCCCACCGCCGTTCCCTTCGTGCTCGCGCTCGGCATCGCGTTCGTCTTCGTCGGCCTGCTCGTGTCGGCGAAGCTGGTGATGGGCATCGGCATCGTGGCCGGCATGGCGGGCCTCACCCGCTGGGCCTGGCGGACCGAAGTGGACCGGCCATGAGGGTCCTGCCGACCCCCGGCTCGCCCGCCACCGGACGGATCTCCTCGCGGCCCCACGGCTACTGGGGCATGGTCATGATGATCGCGACCGAGGCCGCCGTGTTCCTCGGTCTGCTGTCCGCCTACTTCTTCCTTCGGGCCTCCTCGAAGGAGTGGCCGCAGGGCGGGATCCTGCCACCGGAGCTGTCGCGGATCAGCGTGTTCACCGTGATCCTGCTCGGCAGCAGCGTGCCGATGTTCTGGGCCGAGCACGCGATCCGCCGCGGCCGCGTGCATCAGTTGCGAATCGCCCTGCTGATCAGCTTCCTCATGGGGTTGGCGTTCGTCATCAACCAAGGCATCGAGTTCAGCACGCTGCCGTTCAAAGCGTCGGACAACGCCTACGCGTCGTTGTTCTTCGTCATCACCGGACTGCACGGCCTGCACCTGGTGATCGGCCTGCTGATGAGCGTGGTGGTGCAGGCCAAGGCGGCGGCCGGCTGGTTCGACGAGGACCGCCATCTCACGGTGACGGTCTTCGGCATGTACTGGCACTTCGTCGACGTCGTGTGGATCGTGGTGTTCAGCTCGCTCTACCTGTCCGAGCACATCCGATGAGCACCACATCGCTCGGCGTCGAGCACGGCGCGTGGTACCTGTGGACGGTCACCCTCAGCGGCATCGCGTTCTGGACCGCGCACGTGCTGGTCGAGGTGTCGCTCGTGCCCTACAGCCGTCATCACCACGCGCTGGTGTGGTGGATGCACGGGTTCACGGTGCTGCTCGCCGTCGCAGCCGCGGTCGCAGCGTTGCTGTCGTGGCGCATCGCCCGACGCGCACGCGCGATGGAAGGCGACGACACGCCTGCCGGACGCTCGGCGTTCCTCGGCTGGTTCGGGCTGTTCAGCAACGCAACCAACATGGTGCTCATCATCGTCGAAGGTGTGTACATCGGGGTGCTCTGGACCCATGCCTGATCAGCCGACGCTCCGCACCCGCACCGTCACGTTCATTTCCGCCTTCGCTGTGCTCGCACTCGCGCTGCTGAGCCCACTCGATGCGGCGTCGGAACGTGCGCTCTCCTGGCACATGGTGCAGCACCTCCTGTTGATCTCGGTGGTCGCGCCGCTCCTCGCCCTCGGACGGCCGTGGCTGCTGATCACGGAGGTCTTCCCGCGCCTCGCCGTCGCGCCGCTGCGGCGGCCCGGCGACAACACAGCGGCAGCGATCGGGGCGGGGCTCTCGCTGGCGGTGCTGTTCGCCTGGCACGTGCCGGCGCTCTACGACCTCGCCCTGCGCCGCGAGCCGGTGCACGCGGCGGAGCACCTCACCCTCCTGGGATCCTCGATGCTGCTGTGGGCAGCGCTGCTCGACGCGCGCCGCTTGGGCACCGGCGTGCTGTGGCTGTACGCGATCACGCTGCCGATGACGGCCTTCGGGCTGGCGATGACCATCGCGCGCACGCCCTGGTACGCGCCGTACGTGTCCGGCTCTCGCGCGTCTGCGGTGCGCGACCAGCAGATGGCCGGCGTCGTCATGTGGGCCTTCGGCGGCCTGGCAGCCGTCGTCAGCGCCGTGGCGATCTTCGCCGTGTGGCTCACCCGCGCCGGATCGTTCGTGCCCGAGGAGCTGGCGTCGTGATCAAGCGACTCGTCCGTTGGGTCGACAACCGCGTCGGCACCACGAAGTTCACGCGCAAGACCCTGAACAAGGTCTTCCCCGACCACTGGTCGTTCATGCTCGGCGAGGTTGCGCTCTACTGCTTCGTCGTCCTGATCGCGACCGGGGTGTTCCTCACGTTCTTCTTCCATCCGAGCGCCGAGCGCGTCATCTACACCGGTTCGTACGCGCCCCTGAGAGGTCTCGACGTCTCCGAGTCGTACAGCTCTGCCCTGCACATCAGCTTCGACGTGCGCAGCGGACTGCTCATCCGCCAGATCCACCACTGGGCCGCGCTCGTGTTCCTGGCTGCGATCGTCGTCCACCTGTGCCGGGTCTTCTTCACCGGTGCGTTCCGCCGGCCACGGGAGATCAACTGGTACATCGGTCTGCTCCTGCTGTTGCTCAGCATCGCCAACGGCTTCGCCGGCTACTCGCTCCCCGACGATCTGCTGTCCGGCACCGGTGTACGGATCATGTACTCGATCCTGCTGTCGGTGCCGGTCATCGGCACCTGGCTCGCGTTCCTGGTGTTCGGCGGCGAGTACCCGGCACACGACATCACCTCGCGGCTGTTCATCCTCCACGTGCTGATCGTGCCTGCCGTGATCGTCGGCATGCTGACGGCGCACCTCGCGATCATCTGGCGCCAGAAGCACACCCAGTTCCGCGGCACCGGACGCACCGAGGGCAACGTCGTCGGCTCGCGCCTCTGGCCGACGTACGCGCTGCGCTCGGTCGGGCTGTTCTTCGTCGTGACCGCCGTGCTGGCTGCGCTCGGAGGGCTGTTCCAGATCAACCCGATCTGGCTCTACGGCCCCTATGAGCCGTCGGCCGTCACCACTGCGGCTCAGCCCGACTGGTACATGGGGTGGCTCGAAGGTGCGTTGCGCCTGATCCCGCGACTGCACATCCAGGTCTTCGGCTACCGGGTCCCCGAGATCCTCGTCCCCGGCGTCATCTTCCCCACGCTGACCTTCGGTGTGCTGTTCTGCTGGCCTGCCGTCGAGAAGCTGCTGACGCGCGACCGCAGCGAGCACCACCTGCTCGACCGACCCAGGGACCGCCCGCTGCGAACCGCGCTGGGCACCGCGGTGCTCACGTTCTACGTCGTGCTGTTCATCGGCGGCGGCCAAGACATCATCGCCCAGAAGTTCAATCTGACGATCACCGACGTCACCATGGCCCTACGTATCTCGCTGCTCGTCATGCCGCTGGTCGTGGCAGCGATCACCTACAAGCTGTGCCGCGACCTCGCCCATGACAAGCCGTTGGCGGAAGCGATCGAGGAGGCGGAACCGCCCCAGGAGCCGGCGCCGGAGGCGGACCCGCAGCCCCCGAACGATCCGGTGGCCACCGCCTCATCCCGCTGACGCCGCCAACGAGCTCGACCGGACACCGTCTCGGAACGCTCCCTCGAGCACCACCAACGCGGCGTGGTACCCGGCCATGCCGTGGACGCCGCCGCCCGGCGGCGTGGACGCCGAGCACATGAAGAGCGCATCGTCGGGTGTGCGGTAGGGGCGTCCGAGCACCGGTCGCAGCGCCAGCTGGAGACCTCCATTCGAACCGCCGGCGATGTTCCCGCCGACATAGGACGAGTTGTGCTGTTCGAACCACCCAGGGCTGAGCACCCGGCGGGCGAGGACGATGTCGCGGAAGCCAGGCGCGAATCGCTCGATCTGTCGTTCGATCGCGTCAGTCATGTCGGTCTGCGACCCGTTCGGCACGTGGGTGTAGGCCCACAGCGTGTGCTTGCCCGCTGGGGCTCGTGACGGATCCGCGACCGACTGCTGGCTGATGAGCACGACCGGCTTGTCGGGGTGACCTCCTTTGGTGACGATCGCCTCAGCTCGCGCCGTCTCGACGGCTGTTCCTGCGACGTGCACCGTGCCCGCCACGCGGCAGTCCGGGTTGGTCCACGGGACCGGACCGTCGAGCGCGTAGTCGATCTTGAAGGCCGCCGGGCCATACCGGTAGCTGCGCAGGCGTGAGCGGAAGTGCCGCGGCAGCCGATCGCCCGCGATGTCCGCGATCGTCCGCGGTCCGACGTCGAAGAGCACCACTCGAGCGGCCGGGATGTCCCGCATCGTCCGCACCGGCCGCGACGTCTCGATCCGCCCGCCATGCGCCGCAAGCAGGCTGGCCAACGAATCGCTGATCGCCTGCGAGCCACCCCGCGCGACCGGCCATCCCCCGGCGTGCGCGGCCGCCAGCAGCAACAACGCGAAGCTCGATGTGAGCGGACGGGAGAGCGCGAGGAAGGAGTGCGCGGCGCAGCCGGCGAAGACCCCTCGTGCCTCCTCCGTCCGGAACGCGGCGCGCCCCAACGCGCTCGCCGGGAGAGCGGCAGGCAGTCCGAACCGACCGAGCACGAGCGGGTGCGACGGGATCTGCAGCAGCGGGCCGAGAGCCATCGGCGCCAGCCGGTCCCAGTCGCGAGCGAGCTTGCCGATCAGGTGGTGCCAGGCGACTGCGTCGGCACCCATGCCGTCTGCGGTGCGGTCTTCGTCGCGCCAGACGACGCTGGCACGCCCACCGTCGAGCGGATGCGCGAGTGCTACCTCCGGGTGCACGAACGTGAGGCCGTGCTCCTCCAGCGGTAGGGAGCGGAACACCGGCGAGCCTGCCGCAAATGGATGGACCGCTGAGCAGATGTCGTGCACGAAGCCCGGCAACGTCAGCTCACCGGAGCGCGCACCACCACCGATGTGCTCGTCCGCCTCGAGCACGAGCACGGACCGACCGCGCATCGCCAGCACGACCGCCGCCGTGAGCCCGTTCGGGCCGGATCCCACCACTACCGCGTCCCAGGTCACGACAGAGCCCGAACGCGATGCAACCGGTGCAGGGCCATGGTCGGGGGCTACCCACTCCCCTCACTCGCGAACCCCCTTCCACCAAGACCGAGCGGACGCCAAGTACCAGTTGTCCTCTCGGCTGCATCCCTGCCCGGCTCGGTGCGTCCGGCGATCATGGTCCCGCGCAGCAAGCGAGGAGCTCACGGCGACTGTTCGCGCCGGTCTTGACGAAGATCGCCTTCAGGTGGTCT
Source organism: Acidimicrobiales bacterium (assembly GCA_025463415.1). Taxonomy (GTDB): domain Bacteria; phylum Actinomycetota; class Acidimicrobiia; order Acidimicrobiales; family Ilumatobacteraceae; genus WLMZ01. The sequence goes on from JAOBWO010000128.1 coordinate 10,615, forward strand.
TGCACGGTGTGCACAGAGAGGAACATCTCTGCCGCGACGGCGCGGGTGTCGGCGCCGGTCGTGAGGTTGTTGACCAGCTCGGTCTCACGCGGCGTCAGTCCTCCGGCGCGGCAGAACACGTCGAGCCGCTCCGAAGAAGTCGACGGCTCGATCGTGACGGCGATGCCATCATCGAGACGCGCGGCTCGCAATGTGATCCACGCGCCCCCGCCGAGATGTGCTCGCACGGTGGGCGGATGTGCGTCCACATGATCCTCGATGGCGAGCAACTGTGCGCCGACGTTGTATGCAGCTGCCGGGATCGCGGGCCGATCGCCTTCGGCCGGCACGATCGCGCGCAAGTAGGCCTCGGTGTCCGCCGTCTGCGCGCGCAGCGACAGGTCGTTGCGGAGCAGCACAACTGCTGCGCCCTGCCGATCCCCACCCACTGGTGCATCCGACCGGCGGAACGTGCCGAGCGCGCACCGTCTGAGCGCCGTGGTCACCACTCCGACAGCGTCGGCGAGCGAATGGATCTCTGCTTCGCTGAACGTGCTGCCGATGCGCCACAGATCGAGGAAGGCCCAGCAGCCGAAACGATCACGGAAGACCATCGACGCGATGTCGGTGACGTCGTGTTCGCGCAGCATCTCGCGCCACATCAGGCTGCGCTCGAGATCGCCGTTGGTCGTCTTCGCGAGTGTGGACACCAGCTCTGGCTGGCTCGTCCACCGGTTCAACGGCGTCGCGTACTTCAGGCGAATGAGCCGCGGCAGTTCCGGCAGGCAGGGCACGTCAGCAATTGGTGCGGTGCCCACCTCGGACTCGGGATCGGTCAACAGCCACGCGAAGGCATCGAACGCCACCAGATGACGAAGCTCGTCCAGAACGGCCAGACGCAATGCGCGTGCGCTGTCATGAACAGCGCACGTCTCGGCGATCGACATCTTCCAAAGAGTAGGACCCCAAGAAGTTGGGATTTCCCAGGCGATCCAACATTCGTACCGTGGCCCACATGGCCACACTGCACATCGAGCACCCCATCACCGACTTCACGACGTGGTCGACCGCGTTCGAACGATTCGCCGATGCGCGCCGGAACGCAGGCGTCCTCGAGCAGCGTGTTCTCCGCCCGATCGATGACGGCCACTTCGTGATGGTCCAGCTCGACTTCGACAGCATCGACGCCGCAGTCGCGTTCAAAGAGTTCCTCACCACGATCGTCTGGACGAACCCCGACAACGCCCCCGGCCTCGCGGGCAGCCCTCGAGCACTCGTCGCGGACCGACCGACTTCCGGCGCATGACAACGACGTCGAACGAGGAACACGCCGGGAACTCACCAACAAGCAGACACCGAAACGCGCCGCAGCACCCGTCGTCCGACGACCTAGGCCAAGAGTGCTAGACCTATCGCGACGCGTCTCGTCAGCGCTGACGACGAGCGACGCAAGCTGGAATGAGAGGGAGACTCATGACCGACACCGTTGATCCTGTGGCTGATCCGGAGATCGATGCAGATCGGGCGGAGCTCAACGCTCTGGGCTATGCGCAAGAGCTGAAACGGGGGATGGGCGGCTTCTCCAACTTCGCGATCAGCTTCTCGATCATCTCGATCCTCGCCGGCGGGATGACGAGCTACTGGCTCGGCATGGTCACCGGTGGGCCTCGGGTGATCATGATCGGATGGGTCGTTGTCGGCTTCTTTGCCCTCCTCGTCGGAATGGCGATGGGCGAGATCTGCTCGGCGTACCCCACAGCAGGTGGTTTGTACTACTGGTCGGCGAAGCTCGCACGAAAGAACGGGCCGCGGTGGGCATGGTTCACCGGATGGTTCAACCTGCTCGGCCAGATCGGCGTCATTGCGAGCGTGGACTACGCGCTGGCGATCTTCATCGGCTACTTCGTGCGCATGTTCGACGACTCCTTCCAGCTGACTGCATGGACCGTCTTCGGCATCTACATGGCCGTGCTCGTCTCACACGGACTGCTGAACACCTTCGGCGTCAAGCTCGTGCGCCTGCTCGGTGATGTCAGCGTCTGGTGGCACGTCGCCGGCGTGGCGATCATCTTCGCGATCTTGATGTTCTCGAGCAAGCCCGGACAGCGCGGCATGAGCCACCTGTTCGACTCCGCGCCGCCCGGACTGACGGGTTGGACTGGGGGCACGTTCGTGACGATCTACCTGTTCGCTCTCGGTCTGCTGCTGGCTCAGTACACGATCACGGGATTCGACGCGTCGGCACATGTCAGCGAGGAAACCAAGGGGGCGCGAACCGAGGCACCGAAAGCCATCGTGCGCGCGATCTACGTGTCCGCCATCGCCGGCTTCTTGCTCAACCTGGCGATGAACAAGGTGCTGCCCAAGGACCCGGGCGCGTACTCCGCGATCGCGTTCGGCGGCGGCAAGGACACATTCCTCGTCAACGCCGCACCGCGCTTGCTCTCCACCGCCGTCGGAAGCGCAACGGCGAAGTTCCTCGTTCTGATCTGCATCGTCGCCCAGTACTTCTGCGGCATGGCTTCAGTCACCGCGAACAGCCGCATGATCTATGCGTTCAGCCGCGACGGCGCACTGCCCGGATCAAAGCTGTGGCACAAGATCAACCCACGGACGAGAACGCCTACGAACTCGATTTGGCTGGGCATCGGACTCGCCGCGATCACCGGGGCGCTGTCGCTCTACCAGAAGGGTGGATACTCGACAGCCTTCTTCGCGATGACCGGGATCTGCGTGATCGGCCTGTACATCTCATACGCGATACCGATCTACCTTCGGTTGACGAACCCCGACTTCAAGACCGGTCCGTGGCACCTCAAGGGCAAGCACAAGCTGGTCGGCTGGGCCTCGTTGATCTGGATCGGCTTCATCACGATCCTGTTCTTCGCGCCACTGTTCTGGCCGTTCTGGAAGTTCTGGGGTGACGACAACATCATTCGCAACGCCGACGGCAGTCCATCGGGACTCTTCAAGCAGAACAACGTCAACTTCACTGCGCCATTGATCATCGGCGCCTTCATCGTGTTCGCGCTCTACTGGACCTTCTCCGGACGGAAGTGGTTCACCGGCCCCAAGGTGCAGGGCACACCCGAAGAGATGCGTGCCATCGAGCGCGAACTCGACGCCCTCGAACACGGATCACTCTGACGACGACCAACATCGCGACGCGCTTTCGTCAGGAGCATGGACGGGACCTTCGGTGTTGGCCTCGGGACATGTGACGGGCAGACCCCGGCTGGTGTTCGTCACAGTTCGCTCAGACTTGCCGCATCACTTCTGCCACTGAACGTCGTCTGGGGGAAGGACTGGTGCGAGCGGTCGACCCGAGCCGTCAGAATCCTGTGACTGCTTCAGCCTCAGCGCGAGTTGCTCTACATAGATCGATGCGAACACGGACAGCAGGAGAATGGTGGTGAAGACTCCAAGTGTCAGCAAGATCGAGCTCAGAAAGCGGGAGATCTCGACCTTCAGCGGCGCGCCGGGTCCTTGAGAGGATGTGTCGGGGCTGAAGCGGTTGATTGCATTTGCAATGATGACGGCGAGTGCAAGAACGCCAAGAGCGATTCGAGATGCTGTGATGCACCTGCGCGCCAGCACGAGCGACTGATCCGATTGGAATGTGTCCATGTGCAGAGACTGACACAAGGCTGCGATTGGGTTGCTGTCTCTGTCGGCCCCCGACGGCACGTCAGATCTGCCGGTCTTGCTTTGCCTCCTTGCCCTTGGCCACCGGCCTTCAGGGCTTGTTCGTCAACGAGAGCCGATTGCCGTCGGGGTCTCGAAACCAGGCGACACCCGCACCATCTGGAGTGGGTCTCCATACACAGTCCGAGTCCTGGTCCATGCCGGGGAACCGCTCGAATGTGACACCTGCAGTCGCGAGCGCACGCGCCGCAGCGTTGACGTCTTGGACGAGCCAACCGGCGCTCGTGCCCGACGGTTCCGGCACCTCCGCCACGATCGAGAGGCGAAGCGGAGTGCCGCCCGCGTCCATGACGATCGCGTAATCGTCCTCGTCGAGTAGCGGCAGGCCAAGCACTTCGCCATAGAACTGCTTCGCGCGTGCAGCGTCGGTGATGAGAAGAAACCCCACGAAAGATCGCACCCCAAGCATCTGCAAAGGGTACGTCACCTCGTTTGATGCCTGAGACAGCGCCGAGCCGATCTGCCGATCGGCGCCGAACAATGGCGACAAACCGGATCGCCGGGGCCGAGGTGTCAGTGGACTCGGGGAGCTTCGATCCCTATTCCTCGCCCTCTGAGTGGAGCGTGACATCGACCAGTGCAAACACCGAGCATCTTGGCTTCGGTCTCCGCGGCGACCCACGAGGTGTGCCGCGGGTATCACCGCGATGTGGGTACCGAGGTCACTCGTTCTACACAACGCACACGGGGGCGCCGTCGACGGTGATCGTCGCGGTGTTGTACGTCAACGGTGACGCGCCAGAGGCGAGAGTGAATCCGTCGTGCTGCTCGACGGTGGCCGCTGCCGGCTGTCCGTCGAACAAGATCTCCACGTTCTTCGCGGGCGAGGGGATGACGGCGACAAAGGCGCGGTCTGCGGGTCGTTCGATCCACGAGCACGTCGCTGCAAGCGGCGCTGCGCACCTCGTTGCTCCGCCGCCGCCGGAGACCTCGACGTTGACGCAGTGCGCGCCGGCTTCGTTCGTGTAGGAGTATCCGACGAAACGACGGCCGCCGATCTTGCCGAACTGCGGCGGTGCTGTGGGGGGCACGAGATCGTGGCCAATGCTGCTCGCGTACGTAGGACGGGCCGCAACAGTGTCGGTCGCGACCGTGCGGACCGCGTTGGCGATCGTCGACGGATCGACGTTCGCGTACACGAACACCTGAGCAATCGTGTCGGGTCCCGCCGGAAACACGAGGACCGGTGAGCCTTCGAACATGGTGGTCTGATAGCCGTTGCCTTGCACCGTGGGGGTGACTGGCCCGGTGCGCCCGGCTGTCATGGAGGCGATCGCTTGGAGGTCGGCAGCGGGCCCGACGTGGGAGATGGCCACGATGAGGTCCGGGTTGCCGGTGGGAGCTGAGGCGTAGTCGACGGTGCTCACTTCGGTGGGTGCGGCAAGCTCGCTGAACCCGTCCGGTGTGGGCAGGCCGACGAGGGTGGTCGCCGAGGCGAACTGGCCGACGATGCGGGTGAGCTGAGCCACGTCGATGTCGCCGAGTGAGCCCGCCGAGAACGTGAGGCCGCCTGCAGTCCACTGGATCACGTGGATCTTCGGGTCGATCGCACGGAGCAGTCTGGCGTCGAGACCGGAGATGTCGACCGGGCCGCCGGCGGGACGTGACGATTCGGTCACCGGGGCGGCGCTCACGCTGACGCCCCCCGTGACGGCACCGAAGCTGTCGCGCTCGACGAACCAACGTTGGAGTGCAGCTGGTTCATTGCCGTGCTGCAACCAGTCGGTGATCGGGTTGTCGCGGATCGGGATGTCGCCGGGTGGGCCGGGATCGAGGATGGCGATCGATGTGGGCAGGGTGAAGCCTGGTGGCAGCCACGGATCAGTGCCGGCAACGACGGTCGTTGTCGTTGGTGTCATGGTCGGTTGCGGGGTGAAGGCATCGGCCGGCGCATACAGGACAACGGCGATCGACGTCAGCGCGGCGAGATCGGCGGCGGGGTCGATCGCACCATCGTGCAGGTCGCCGATGACGATGCCGGGCGGAGCTGTGCTGGCCGCGCCTCCGCCGGTCGTCACGTGACCCTTGGCGGGCAGCGCCGCTGTAGCGAGTGATCGCGCTCGCATCTGCTGCCCGGCACCGATGCCGCTGCACTCGGCGCCGACATTATCCACGACGCACGCGATCGAGTAGCTGAGATCGGTGACGAGACGTACCGTGCTCGTCGTCGGCTGCATGGCGGTGACGTCACCGACGAGACCGGCGGCGTCGACCACAGCCATACCGACCTCGATGCCGTCGTTGCCGCCACGGTCGATCTCGACACTGGTGGCTGCCGCACCGGGCGTCGCTGTCACCGTCGCCTGGACCGTCGGATAGTCCGTGGGCAGCCCAGTGAGGGGTGCCGGCCGCTCGGTCGTCGGGATCGGGATCGTCGTCAGCGACACCGCAGGCGCGCCCGTCGGATCAACTGGGGCCGTCGTCGTCGTCCGTCTCACCCCGAAGCCGATCGCGGCCACTGTCGCCAAGAGGGCGGCCACGGCGACGCCGACCGCCGGGAGCAGCCACCGCGCCCGATGCGAGGTCTGGGCTCGCACCGGCCGCAGATGACGCAGGTCGTCGGGTCCGGGCGCGACAGCGGTGATGTCCGCGATCACCGACCGGATCGCATCGTCGAGCTGATCACCGATCACAACACCCTCCTCAACTGGTGGCGCGCCGTGGCCAGGTTGCGGTGCACAGTTCCCGGCGCGACGTCGAGCAGCTCAGCGATGTCGCGCTCGGTCATGTCCTCCCAGTAGGCGAGGTAGACAACCGCACGCTGAACCACACTCAACCGAGCGACCGCCCTGCGAACATCGACAAACGTGTCAGGCGCATCAGCATGCAGCGGACCGATCGCTGCGAGGTCACGCGCCCACCGCCGAGCACGCGCCCGACGCAGATCGCGGGCCTGGTTCGCGACCGCTCGAAACAGATAGGCCCGTGGCTGATCGACCGTGCCGGCAACGACGAACCGCTCACTCCGCAACATCACATCAGCAACGATGTCGCCGGCATCCGCCGGGCCGACCAGCATCGTCGCGAAGCGGAGCAGCTCCGCAGCGTGCAGACGCCACAGGGATTCTGCCGTCACCGGCGCCGAGCTGTCGATCTCAGACATTCAACTCTGTGACGCCGCCACCTGTGTCCCTGCGCGAGCCGGACCCGAGAAATCCGCGCCACGAACCCCAACCGGGCCTGCTAAGTCTGCGGGCTGTCAGGGAGCTCCTCGTCCAGCACCTCGCCGGATCCAGTTATCGCGGCTCCTTCGACTCCGCCCCGGTCGCGCAGCATCTCCTCCGTCTGCATGATTTCCTCGAGACTGGCGTTCACAGTGGGCTCTTCGTTCGTCATACACGACACGTACCCCGGCCCTGGACACGCGCAACGTTGACGCCCAACGAACACGATCGCGATCAATGGCAGAAACGCGTGACGAATCGCAGTGCTGGGCTTGATCCAGGCCGCCGGAGCCGGTGTCGTCTCAGTCCTCCACCAAGACGAGGCTGTAGTCGCTCGGCACAGTCGGTATCAGGTTGAGCTGGTCGCCTTCTATGGACCATTGCAGTGGCAGCTCCAGCAGGTTGGGGATCGCCTGGCCGATATCCAACGAGCCTTCGCATCCTTGTAACGCTGCTGGCCGCCCAACGTCGAGAAGGTGCGATGGTCCGAATGTGACGGGGAAGGTGGCGATGTCGCAACCGGTCAGCTGTACCGTGCCGACTCCGCGGCCGTCGTCAGTGAAGCGCAGGTGGGCGGGGAAGGCCCTGGCATCTCGCTCTGTACCGGTCGATGCGATGACGAGCCAGTCTCGTGCGACGAGGTCTGTGAGGTCATCGACGGCCGTGGTTGTCGTTGCTTCGACATCGCCACGATGGGTCGGCGCCGCGCTCGTCGAAGACCGATCCGAGAGAGTCGTCGGTGTTGCAGAACTCCTCGGCGAGGTACTCGCCGTTGACGTACAGCCGATGCAACTGAGAACGAGAAACAGGTGAAGCAATGCTCGGCTCACGACCGTTGGACGATCCCAACTCAACCGCAGTTCCCCCCGAAGGCGCCCGAGGAGCAATGCGCGGTCGTCGCTTCCGGTGCTAGCGATGTGAGCCATGTGATCGCGCAAAACGACGGAGGCGAGCGGCAGATCGGCAGATCGGCCGATCACGGCCCAGGCACGGTTGGACCGAAGTCCAGGGTCGCGAACTCCTCGTCGCTGATTGCTTTCCGATCCCTCTCGCCGACACGGTCGACAACCTTGTACAGGGCGACGCCGGTGGTTGTCACGACCTCGTTCGACTCACCAGTATCCGGATCCTTGACGACGTCGCGATGGCTGTGCAGGTTGTGGTCAGCTCCGTAAGCGTCGAGGGCAGACAAGAAGGCCGATTGACGGAAGAGAACGATCTGGCCCGCGCCGTCGCGATAGACGTTGCCGGTCTCATCGGTGACGGGAATGAAATCGGCTTCAGCATCGTACGGCGCCGCGTGAACCCGCGACCCGTCCGAGGTCGTGACAATCGAACTCGTGGCAACGGACGCCGCGGGATTCTCATGGCCGATCAATCTTCCGATCCCGAAGCTCAGCGCAAACCCAACCGCCACGCCGAAGGCAACCTTGGCCTTGCCAGTCACTTTCATCGGTGAAACTCCGTCGGAGTATCCCCCGCATCCGCAGGAGCGAGGTCCCATCCACGGTGGTATGCGTCATCGTCGTGCACGATCGAACCCCCAAGCGGTGGACCAGCAGACGGTGCATGTTGCCCGCTCGACGCTCACGACGCAAGGGCAATCGACGATGCAGAACAACGAGCGCCGAGCGGAAATGTGGAGGAGTTCGGAGGACACGTCGATCGGCAGCCACCGGCGTGGAACCATGGCGCCACTTCTGATCGTCTACACATCATGCGATGGCATGCGATAGTGATCATTCTCGGCCTGACATGTGCGTCGTGCGCGACTTCAGCTTTTGTCGCTCCGTCGGCCACGTCATCGGCCACGGTTCTTCCGACCTCACCGGCGCCATTGCCAACGGTCTCAGCTGCCCAGACCACAACCTCCACGTCTCTGCTCTCGTTCTCTCCCGTCGAGGATGCCTTCGGCGCGAGTTCGTACCAGGATTCCTCGGGCGAGCACTTGCTGATCGCCGGCACGTCACTCGTTGTCGAGTTCAGCGTCGAAGGCAGCCGCCACATGATTGGGTGGACAGGTGGTTGCAACTCCCTGGGCACGACGTATGCGATCAGCGGCGGCCACCTACACCTCGACAACGACGTCGGCTCAACTGCTGTCCTCTGCGATCAGGGTCCGATGGACCAGGACGATCTGTTGAGCCGGCTTCTCAGGGCGGATCCAGAAGTGTCGATATCGGCTACGTCGCTGCGGATAGGCGATTCGCACACCACCATGACATTCGCACCAACGACGAGGAGTGCGTACGACCCGCAGTAGCGCAGAGCCGCCTTGACGCGCACCGCGCAAGCATGTTCGCCGGGCGCAGACGTCCATCGCCGAACGGCAGCTCGGCACTCACCGGGGAGGGGTGAATTCGCGGCGAAGGATCGCGTACACCAGGGTGTCCGAGCGCGTTCCGTCTGCGCTCTTCCATGCCTCGACGAATCGGCCCTCCTGTCGGTATCCGGACTGAGCGAATACTGCCTGCATCGACAAGTTGTCCGAGCGTGTGGTTGCCTCGATGCGGTGGAGCCCGGGGTAGGACCGGAAGAGGTAGCCGGTCAGCCACTGGACTGCGATGCGCCCGATGCCGCGTCCTCGATGAGGCGTGCCGATTCTGACGTCGAACATCGGGCTGCCGTTGTCGACGTCGTCCACGTCGAGCAAGCGGATCAGCCCCACGATCTCGTCTTCGTCATGGATCCAGAACGAAATGATGTCGTCGGCAACAACGCGCACACTTTCCGCCTCGTCGAGCGTGGGCTTCGGGACGCCGTGGTACGGCCACTCGTTCCCCGTCAGAAAGGCGACGAGCGAGTCACTGTCTCCAGGAATGACCACCGGTTCGAATGCCAAGGCCATCGGGCCAGGCTTCCACAGCAGTACACCGAGGAGTGACCGGCGCCAGCGACGCACCTCAACGAGTACCGGCAGATCTGGATCAGTCTCCGACCTCGGAGAAGCCGCCGATCTCGTGACCGGTATCGCCATCGATCACGAACAACGCATGGCAGGGAGCGTCGGGGAGATAGATCCCGTCGGAAGGCGGCGGACCGTTGGGCGCACAAGATGAGTGGCCGCCTTCGATGACGTAGCCCACAAAGGATGGATCGTTGGCGGCTGTGGCGTCGATGTCGCTGCGAGCAGTGATCAGGCCGACCATGATCGAGACGGTGGCCAGGTCCGATGGTCGGCGGAAGAACCGTGACGCCATCTGCCCGCTCGGAATGAGGTCCACGATGTCGGCGAGGGACAGCTGTGGCGCGACGCCCGGAGGAAGCGGCCCGATGTCGAAGGGCAGCGATCCAATCTGCTCCACCGCACTTGGCATCACTGCGGTTGGCATTGGCTGAGTCGTGGTCGACATCGACGGTGACGTGACCGAAGCTGATGGCTGGGCAATGTCCGCCTCGTCAGCCGGCGCGCTGCATCCGGCTCCGACGACCAGCGCCGCGACGAACAGGAGACGCTTCATACGTATTCGACGGTCACGGCACGTGCCATGGTTCCTCAGCGGCGCAGAAGCAGGGTCGCGGCAAGGGCGTCATCGGTGGGAGACAGCGAGCGGTGATCGGTAGTTCGGCGCTATGGCTCTTGGATCTTCGGAAGTGCGGCCCACGTGTTCAGATCGGCGTTGGTGATCTGTTGCAAGGTGACTGGCTTGCTGATGCTGTTCGTGATGGTGATGGCTCCGTCGCCGTTGATCCCGACTGCGTACGGCGGAGGCCTGTCGATGATGCCGAGGTAGACGAAGATGGGATCGCCGGCGATGACAGCGATCCGAACTCTGCCCCGGTTGAAGCCGGGGTCGCATTCGAATCTCGTGATCGTGCCAATCAGGCCGGTGTTGAGATGCTCCGCGATGAGCGACGGCGCGCCGGTGTCGCCCGTCGGCTGGACGTCGAAGCCTGGGATGGGGGCGCTCGCATCGCGGGGTATCAGCCGTGCCACCAATGCGATGAGCGCTGCCTCATCGAGGTCTCGCGCCCGCATGTAGGCCTTGGTCCCATCCGGCAGCCTCCAGGCAGCAGCTGCGCGACCGTCTGGGAACACCGTGACACCCACCTCGGTGCCGTTGACCGTGACGGGGTGGTCCTCGGGCATGTCACGGTCCTCGGCTGGCATTCGGACCACAAGAGCAAATGACCCGGCTGCGCCGTGCGAGGTTTGACCGAACACCTGAACGGCCGTGCTCGTGTCGCGGCCGAGCGCGAATGGATTGACCGTGAGGTCCTGCCCGCTGAACTCCGTCCTGGCCCCTGAGCCACAGACCGCTGGATCAACGTACGGGCGCGTGATCACGTTGGATGTTGGCGGCTCGTTCGTTGTCGTGGTCTCGTTCGTTGTCGTGGTCGCGCTCGTCGTCGTGACTTCGGGGATGGTCGTCATCGCGACGCTCGTCTCGGGGAGCGAGCTTGTAGCAGATGGCGCAACACTGGCCGGTGTCACGGCAGCCGTGGTGGAGTGGACAGCGGCGGGTCTGGCTTCAGGCTCAGATGAGGAGCAGGCCGAGATGATCGCGATGACGACGCCGATCACGACCAGCCGCGTGCGGCCACGGTTCACGTATGCAGCATCGTCGTGCTCACGTCGTATCGCAAGGTCGAGCGGCGCAGATTGCTCGCTCGACGCTCACGAGGCAAGCGCCTGTCTGAGTCCAGGTCCCCAGCGCAGCGGGGTCGATTTCTGTCCCTCGCTGGCTTTTGGGCGACCGGCGTTCCGGGGAGGAATTAGCGTCCGGCCGTGAGCGAGATCAATCCTGGTGGGCAGATCTCGTGGTCGTCTTGGCCCGATCTCCTGGCCGAATACACGTGGCAGTTCAGAATCGGCTGGTCCCTCGCCACTGACTTCTACATGACAGATCTGACGGATGAGATCTGCCTGTGGATGCCACACCCCTCCGCCTCGACCGTCAGACGTCTCGCGGACGGGACGTGGGAAGCGGACTGGAACGAGCCTTCATCCGGTGAGCAGTGGCATTCGTCAGTGGGCTGGCTGACCTGGCACCTGCAATGGTGGCTGACGTCTGCCCTGGCGGAAGCTCGACAAGAGGGGGTGCCTGAGCGGACAAGCATCCGCTGGCCGGGCACCGCTGACGGAATTCGGGTCGAGCTGCAACGACTCGCAGACGATTGGCGGACAATGCTCGACGACGCCGGCGGTCTCGATCCCAACCGGGCGACAGTGTTCCCGTGGCCCGACCCGCGACCCTTCCATCGCCTTCTCGGCTGGGCCAACATCGAACTCATGAAGAACGTGGCTGAGATTGGGATCGTGTTCAACCTCGCACAACGAGACCTCGGCGCAGCGCGCACGCCAGCCAGATAGGGCCCGCCCAGCGGACCGACACCGAGCGGAAGATCGGCGTTCTCGTTGGCCTCTACGCGGGCCAGCCGATACGGATGTTCGCGCCCGCCGGCCCAGTGAGTCTGAACTCACGCATCCCCCACGGCATGGTCTCTGGCTTGGTGACCGATAAAGCCAGCAGCAACGAGCCGCGCCTGCCATTCGTCGATGTTCGGATGCGACAGGTAGCACCCAGCATGGTTCGCGGCGACGTCGAGGTCGGGGATGAGGTCCAGATCAAAGACGCTCTGACCGTGCCACTGCACGAATGCGAACCCATCGTCGTAACGGTTGACCTCGAAACCTGCCTCTCACACAGCTCAACCGCCGCTTGCATGTCAGCAACCGGAAGTGTCGGTGTGGAATCAACCAGGCCGACCTGTCGTACCAGGCCGCCAACGCAGTCGCGGCAGACGACGTCGGAGTTGCACTCCAAGGTCGCGACCTGGTCGCGGTCCTCGCCGCAGCACCAACACATCACGTGTTCGATGGTAGGCGAGCCGATCGTCCGAGCGGCTTGCCGATCCGCTCCATCTCGGGCAGTCTGGGCGAATGATCGGCTGCGGCTTCGTGTCGTCGAGACTTCTCTGATGACGGGCGTGCGCCGCTACGAGGGGAAAGTTTTCGACAGCGGCCGGTGGGCTGGCTTCGAGCTTCGCCCCGGCGACATCGTCATCAGCACGCCGCCGCAGTGCGGGACGACGTGGACACAGATGATCTGTGCGCTGCTGATCTTCCAGGAGCCGGAGCTGCCGCTGCCGCTGGACACGCTTTCGCCGTGGATCGACATGGTGACGCGCGCTCGTTCGGAACTAATCGCCGAACTGAAGGCTCAGACGCACCGCCGTTTCATCAAGACCCACACACCGCTTGACGGCATCCCCAACGATCCTTCGATCACGTACATCTGCGTCGGGCGCGACCCGCGAGACCTGGCGCTGTCGATGAACCGTCACATCGACAACATGGACGTCGGCGCGTTTCTCGCGAGCCGCGAGCGGGCGGCAGCGATTGAGGGCGTCGAACTCGGGCCGTTGCCTGCACCGCGGCCGCGCCCCGATGGCGATCGGGACCGCTTCTGGCAGTGGGTCGACGACGAGACGCCTTCGACGCATTCGGGCGGGGTGTCGCTCCGGTTCGCCATCGAGCACCTGCAGACGTTCCGGGACGCCGCCGACGATCTCGACATCGTGTTCTTGCACTTCGACGAACTGAAGGCCGATCTGGAGGGGCAGATGCGACAGTTGGCCACGCACCTCGACATCGAGGTCGCCGAGGACCTGTGGCCCAGCCTGGTCCAAGCGGCGACGTTCGAGTCGATGCGCAGCAGGGCCGACATGACGGTGCCCTGCGGTGGTCGGGACCATTGGATAGACCCCGCTGCGTTCTTCAGCCGTGGAACGAGCGGCCAGTGGCGTGACCTCCTCGACGATGCCGACCTCGCCCGGTACGCCGAACGGGTGCGGGCGCTCGCATCCGACGACCTGGTTGCGTGGTTGCACCGCGAGCCGATCGACTGAATCCCTGTTCGCTGGTCGCGTATCGGACCGAGCGCATGACTGCCGATTCGTGCCACTGAGGACGTGCTGAGTGAGCCAGTCGAGAGTGAACTGAGCCAGATTCGGCTGCACGATTACGCCCTTCGCAGCCGACGTCTCTTGCTCTGGCAGCAAGCCGGTTCTTGCGAACCAAGATGGATGAACGATCGCTGGATTGAAGCTGCCGATCAGTACCACGGAACGGCTGTAGATCTGAGGAGGTCGTCTTCAGCCATGGCGCGTCAGCACGTCTCCTCGGTCATCCGACGAACACTAGCCAAGGCGAAACTACACGATTGCAGGGGAAGTCGGAGAGGCAGTTAGGTGATGCCGTCGATCTCCCGCTTCGTTCGCTGACAACACGGCGGGCGGGCAGAACACGCGCCGCAGAACCACGCTGACCTCGGCTTTCACCCCCCGCCAGATCGCCGCGTCGGCGCCGGGGTTCGACGGGCTTCCGCCAGACCCGCGTAGGCCCCTGAAGGCGGCGTGTGCGGCGGGGTCCTGGTCATTGGCTTGGCAAATGGCCTGTGTCGTTGAAGGTGATGAGGCGAGCGGGCTCGTCTGTTCGGTATCGCACGATGGTCAGTGCTCCGTTGGCTGAGTTGAGGCGAGTCCATGTGATGATCGGCGCGTCGAGTGCATCACGAACGAACCATGCGATCACAAAGTTGTGCGTGACGATGAGCACGTGCCGATCAATCGTCGAAGCCACCCAGCTGAGTTCCTCGATGGACCGGTCCAGGCAGTGCCCATCCGGATCCCGTTCATCGTCAGGAACATCAGCCAGGAAGGCTCGCAGGTTCGCTGACAAGCCCGACTGATCGCTCGGAATCGGGGTTCGATCGTCGGCGTGTGGGCTGTGTTGCGGCGTGGGCCCCAGCAACGCCCCGGCGATCCCGGCTGTCTGCTGGGCCCGCCGACGCGAGCTGTGCAGGATTCCATCGAACTGCAAGCCGTTGAGGCGATCGCCAACGGCAGCTGCCTGGGCAGTCCCTCGTTCGGTCAGTCCCGGATCGGTGTCGTCGGCGTCTGCCGCCTCGCCGTGCCGGATCAGATACAGCGTCGTCTCCATCACCCAATCCTTTCACCGACCTGAACCTCGCACCGATGGCCGCGCGCACCGAAGATCGGCGCAGAACGACACGCGCAACGACGCCACTCACGCGCCCCGAACGAAGCCACATCGACCTCGGAACGACCGCCACCCGGAACGGGTGCATTCGTTGGGACAAGACCTCGGACGCCCCCGTGTCAGCCGACGGTGACGGTGACGGGCACCTCCGGCGACAGGTAGGTCGGCGCGTCGTTCGTCGGCCCGACGAGTGTCGGCAGCGCCACGCGCAGGCCGTATGTGCCGGGCGGGATCGCCGAGCCGGGCTGGCCGTCGCATCGATCAGCGGTGAAGGTGACATCGATGGAGCCGGAATGTCCTGGTGCGAGGTCGAGCACGATGCCGGTCCCCTTGACGCTGCGACCGAACGCCGCGACTCGAGTTGACCCCGGGTACACGAGCGTGCCGAGGAGCGGGTTGTTCGTGTCGATGTGCACCTGGCTGGTGCCGACGTTCGTCACGGTGAGGGTCGCGGTCCCATATCCCGATTGAGGTATCGAAGCAGTCCGCAAGGCGAGAGCAAGGCTGACTCCATCGCTCGCAGGATCCTGGCCTTCAACGTCCGGGCACGCGAGCGGCGAGGGCGGGGTGCCGCAGCCGGACGGCACGTAGGCGAGCTCGCCGACGCGGACGCGGATCGCGTTGCCGTACTCGTTGATGTACTGGTCCGCGAGTTGCTCTTCGCCTGGCGCGAGCCCGAAGTCGATGACCTGGCCGGTCGGCGATCCCTCTGCGAATTCGACGAACGCGCCAGGGTTCTTCTGCGCGTCGCTGATGATCGTGTTCGAGATCGCAGCGAGGTCGGCAGCGGAGTAGTACGCGAGAGACACGTCGACACGGTCGGGATGTTCGAGTTGGCTGCCGAGATCGGCGGCGTGCTCGGCGAGGTGATCGGTCACCCAGATTTTGATCCTCGCTGGCTTGTCGGCGGTGATCTCGTAGCCAGCCCACTCGGCTGCGTTTGCCTGTGCATACGCGGTGACGGTCTGAATGTCGTGTTGGAGGTCGGCCACGTCGTACGCGGCTTGTCCGGCAGGGTCGGTGCCGGCGACCA
>JAOBWO010000141.1 GCA_025463415.1 Acidimicrobiales bacterium
GGCTGTACATGAACCACTACATCGACCCGGCCGGGTTTGACATCTCCGAGAAGGCGTTCTCCAACTGCTACGCCGGCACGATCGGTCGCCAGTTCGGTGAGGGCTTCATCACCGGCGACGCGATCACCGCAGCCGACATCTACCTGACGATCGTCGCGGAGACCGCGTTCACGAACGTCCTGTTCGTGGCGATGCCTGCCGAGGCGGCCGCCAACGGCGATTACCTGCTGCCGACGGTGTTCCACTCCGTGCAGTCGGACGAGTCGCGCCACATCTCCAACGGCTACTCGATCATCCTCATGGCGCTCGCTGACGAGCGCAACCGGGAGCTGCTGGAGCGCGACCTGCGCTACGCCTGGTGGAACAACCACGCCGTCGTCGACGCGGCCATCGGCACGTTCATCGAGTACGGCACCAAGGACCGCCGCAAGGACCGCGACAGCTACGCCGAGGCGTGGCGCCGCTGGATCTACGACGACTACTACCGCAGCTACCTCATGCCGCTGGAGAAGTACGGCCTGACGATCCCGCACGACCTCGTCGAGGAGGCCTGGAACCGGATCTGGAACAAGGGCTACATCCACGAGGTCGCCCAGTTCTTCGCCACCGGCTGGTTCGCCAACTACTGGCGCATCGACGCGATGGACGACAAGGACTTCGAGTGGTTCGAGTTCAAGTACCCCGGCTGGTATGACAAGTACGGCAAGTGGTGGGAGCGCTACGCCGATCTCTCGAAGAAGAACGGCCACAACCCGATCGCCTTCGAGCCCGAGCTCTCGGACTACGAGTACCCGCATCGCTGCTGGACCTGCATGGTGCCGTGCCTGATCCGTGAGGACACCGTCGTCGACGAGGTCGACGGCCAGGTCCGCACGTACTGCTCGGAGACCTGCCACTGGACCGACGCGGTCGCCTTCCGTCCCGAGTACCACGGGCGCCCGACGCCGGCCATGGGCCAGCTCGCCGGCAAGCGCGAGTGGGAGACGCTCCACCACGGCAAGGACGTCGCCGAGATCATGCAGGACCTCGGCTACGTGCGCGATGACGGGCACACCCTGGTGCCCCAGCCGCACCTGGACCTGGACCCGAGCAAGATGTGGACGCTCGACGAGGTCCGCGGGATCACGCTGAACAGCCCGAACGTGCTGCTCAACGCGATGTCCCCGGAGGAGCGCGAAAAGCACATCGCGCAGTACCGGGCCGGCGGCCCCGCCGGACGTCCGGCCAAGGAGGGTGCGACGGCCTGACGGCGACCCTGCTCGCGTGGCGGGCACGCCCACCGGGCGCCGACAGGCGCCCGGCAGGCGGTGCCCGCCCGCAGCGGTGCCGTCTCTCCGAGCGCGGATAAGCCATGGGTGAGAAGCACATCGCACGCCTGGAGCCCGTCGGCATCGAGATGGAGGTCGATGAGGACGAGACGATCCTCGACGCCGCCTTCCGACAGGGCCTGATGCTCATGCACGGCTGCAAGGAAGGACAGTGCTCGGCCTGTAAGTCGTTCCTGCTCGACGGCGAGGTCGACCTGGAGCGCTACTCGACGTTCGCCTTGCCGGACTTCGAGGAGCAGGAGGGCTACACCCTGCTGTGCCGGGCCCACGCGCTGACCGACGTCGAGATCGAGCTCTTCAACTACGACGAGGAGATCCTGCGCAGCGGTGTGCCGATCGTCACCGCGACCGCCGAGGTCGAGGTGCTCGAGTCCCTCACCCACGACATCCGGCGCCTGGTCCTGCGTCTGCGCGACCCCGACCGGATCAGCTTCCACGCGGGTCAATACATGGACATCGCGATCCCCGGGGCCGACGGCGAGCACCGTTCCTTCTCGATGGCGAACACCCCGGGCCAGCCGGACCGGCTGGAGTTCATGATCAAGCTGTACGACGGCGGCCATTTCTCGGGGCTGCTCGAGGACGGACAGGGCATCAACGTCGGCGACGAATTGAGCTGTACCGGGCCCTACGGCGTCTTCACGCTGCGCGATTCCTCACCGCGTCGGCTGGTGTTCGTCGGCGGCGGGGCGGGTATGGCGCCGATCGTCTCGCTGCTGCGCTCGATGGCCGAGAAGGGCTCCACTCGCCCGGCGTCCTTCTACTACGGCGCGCGCACCCAGGATGACCTGTTCGCGCTCGACGAGATCGCGCGCCTCGGTGCCGAGTTGTCCGAGCTGCGCTTCGTCCCGGCGCTCTCGGAGGCCGATGCCTCGACCGGCTGGGACGGGGAGGCCGGACTCATCACCGACGTCGTCGACCGGCTCGAGGGCGACCTCACCGACGTCGACGCCTACATCTGCGGCCCGCCGCCGATGGTCGACGCGGCGATCGCGCTGCTCGAGCGCCGCGGCTGCCCCGAGTCGCACATCTACTTCGACAAGTTCACGACCACCGCGGGCTGACCGCGGGCCAGGAGAGGAGCAACATGCCCGAAGACACGACGGTGACGAAGGAGCGCAGCGTCCCGAAGCCGGTGTTCACCGACGCCGAGGCCGGCGCCAAGGAATTCCCCTCGTCGCGCAGCCGCACATACAACTATTTCGAGCCCCGCAAGCGGCGGGCGACCGTTTACGAGGACGTGACCGTCGACGTCCAGCCAGATCCCGAGCGCCACCTCACCCAGGGCTGGGTCTACGCCTTCGCCGACGGCACCGCGGGCTACCCGCAGGAGTGGACGGCGCTGGAGTCGAGCAACTGGCATGAGTTCCTCGACCCCAACGAGGAGTGGGAGCAGACGATCTACCGCAACAACGCCAACACGGTCCGCCAGATCTCGCAGACCCTGGCGAACGCCAAGGCGGCGGATGCCTATGCGGCCTGGAGCCGCGCTTGGGCGAAGGTCGTCGAGCGCCACGTCTCGGCGTGGGCGCACGTCGAGCAGGGCCTCGGCATGCACGTCTACACGCCGGCCCAGCGTGACGCACCGACGAACATGATCAACAACGCGCTTGCGGTCGGAGCGCTGCACAAGCTGCGCTTCGCGCAGGACATCATCCTCTACAACCTCGAGCTCACCGAACAGATCGAGGGCTTTGACGGCGAAGCCCACATGGACGCATGGCAGAACGACCCGATCTGGCAGGGCACACGCGAGAACGTCGAGCGGCTGACCGGCGTCCGCGACTGGGCGGAGGCGTTCTTCGCGACGTCCGTCGTCTTCGAGCCCCTGGTCGGCGAGCTGTTCCGCAGCGGGTTCGTCATGCAGGCCGCGGCACTCCAGGGGGATTTCGTGACCCCGACGATCATGGGCTGCGGCGAAGCCGACACGGCGCGCGAGCAGCGCGGCGCCCGCGCGCTCTTCCGGATGCTGGCCGACGACCCCGAGCATGGCGCCGCCAACCGCCGGCTCATGCAGCAGTGGTTGGACGAGTGGATCCCCGTGAGCCTCGACGCCGGCCGGCGGCTGCAACCGATCTGGTCGCAGCCCTCGGAGAAGGTCGTGCGCTTCGACGACTCGCTGGCGCGCTCGAAGGCGCGCATGGCCGACCTGCTGGAAGACCTCACCCTCGAGATCCCTAAGGAGATCCGCTCATGACCGAGTTCCGCGCCGATCACACGCCGTCCGGCCAGGCCGGCGTGACGCTGATGAACAACCAGGTCGGGTCCGTCGTCGCCCATGTCATGTCGGACAAAAAGGACGTGACGATTCGCAATCTGCCCTCGATGATCCGAGTCGACGGGATCGGCAAGATCGACTTCGACTTCCAGGAGATCGCCGACGCGCTCGGCGTGAACGACTTCGGCCAGGACGACTTCGAAGAGATCATGTCGACGCACTACGGCCGTATGGTCGTGCTCGACGACCGCGTCCTGGTCTTCGCCAATCCCGAGGACGCGGCCGAATATCTCGGCTTCGACCTGGAAGTCGTCGGGGGGGTGTAGCGGTGTACGCCAAGAACGGGGAGCGCTATTTCGTGCTCGACACCCACCTGCACTTCTGGGACGCCAGCCCGGCGAACTGGGTCAAGGGGCAGGAGCAGTACGCCAAAGGCTGGATCGAGTGCTTCCACGCCTACCAGGGGCTCGGCCCGCCGGAGACGCAGTGGTCGATCGAGCACTTCCAGAAGTACTCGGTGGACGACTTCGAGAAGGACGTCTTCCAGGACGGATACGTCGACCGGGCGATCTTCCAGTCGACGTACCTGCGCGACTGGTACACCGACGGCTTCAACGACATCACCCAGAACGCGGCGCTCGTGGACCGCTTCCCCGGGAAGCTGATGGTGAACGGGCGGTTTGACCCGCGCGACGGCGAGGCCGGCCTGCGTCAGCTCGAGGCCGACCACGCGCGCTACGGCCTGAAGGGCGTCAAGCTCTACACGGCCGAGTGGAAGGGCAGTTCGCGCGGGTGGACGCTCGACGACCCCGAGGCGGTGCCGTTCTTCGAGAAGTGCATCGAGCTCGGCATCAAGAACATCCACGTCCACAAGGGGCCGACGATCTGGCCGCTGGACAAGGACGGCTTCGACGTCAAGGACGTCGATCACGCGGCGACGAACCATCCGCAGCTCAACTTCATCGTCGAGCACGTCGGGCTGCCGCGGATCGAGGACTTCTGCTTCATGGCGACGCAGGAGCCCAACGTCTACGCCGGCCTGTCGGTCGTCGTCGGCGCGCTGATGCACGCCCGCCCGCGCTTCTTCGCGAAGGTCATGGGCGAGCTGCTGTTCTGGGTCGGCGAGGACAAGATGCTGTTCGGCTCGGACTACGCGATCTGGGAGCCGAAGTGGCAGATCGAGGGCTTCGTCGACTGGGAGATGCCTGACGAGGAGGCGTTCGCGGACTTCCCGCGCCTCGGCGTCGAGGGCAAGAAGAAGATCCTCGGCCTCAACGCCGCGAAGCTCTACGACATCGAGGTGCCCCAGGAGTACCGGCTGTCCTCGGACACCAGCGCCCCGGCCTCGGGTGACGACGCCGAGCTGGTGGAGGACCGGG
>JAOBWO010000161.1 GCA_025463415.1 Acidimicrobiales bacterium
GCGCGGGGAACCCGGGCGCGGGGTATTTCTGAGGCATCGTCCACATCCACTGAAGTCGTTGGGGCTTGGGTGGACGTTCAGGGCGACGCTGACCCGAACGGTTGCGAGCATGTTACGCGCTTGCGCGTCGCTTCGACAACACAGTTTCGGGTGCCGGCAGCACCCGGTTGAGGCAGGCTCCGGGTTGCCTCAGCTGAAGCGTGCTGGTCGGTTCTCGAAGTTGGCGGTCACGGCCTCGACCTGGTCGGTGCGGCCGATCAGCGACCCGATCACGCGCCGCTCCTCAGCGAACTGTTCCGCTGCACCGGCGTTGACGATGCGGTTGAACAGCTCCTTCGCGCCGCGCACCGCACTCGGGCTGCGTCCAGCGATCTCCGCGGCCATCGCCAGCGCGTCCTCGAGCGGTGTCTGGCTCAGCCGGGTCGCGATGCCCAGCTCGAACGCCTCGGTGCCGGAGAAGATCCGCGCCGTGAACGTCAGCTCTTTGGCGATGTCGGGCCGCACGAGTGACGACAGCACCTGGGTGCCGGTCATGTCCGGTACGAGGCCCCAGTGCACCTCGCGGACGGACAACTTGGTGTCCGGGTGCACGATGCGGATGTCGGCGCCGAGCGCGATCTGGATGCCGCCGCCGAGCGCGTGGCCGTGCACCGCGGCGATGACCGGGACGGGCACCTCCTGCCATGCCCACGCGACCTGTTGGCCGAGGTGGGTGATCCGCCCGGCCTGCATCGCGCCCGGCCCGTCGCCTTCGGTCACCTCGACCGGATCGCTGCCGGCCATCTGCTGGAACGAGCTGAAGTCGAGACCTGCGCAGAAGGAGGCACCGTTGCCGGACAGCACGACCACACGCACGGAGGGGTCCGACTTCAACTGCTCGCCGGCGTCGGCGATGGCGCGGAACATCGCATTGTCGAGCGCGTTGCGCTTGTCCGGACGATCGAGACGGACGTCGGCGATGCCGTCGGTGATCGTGATCGAGACCCGGTCTGATGTGCCTGACGTGCCTGCAGCCATGGCGTCAGTCTGGCAGGCGCACTCAGTGCTTGACGGCCTGCAACGTGTAGCTGGCGGCCAGGCGCTCGGGACGATCGCGCAGACGCCACTCGCCATTGCCAATCATCTCCATCCGGTCGTCGCCGATGGCGCGCCAGGGCACCGTGTCGTGCTCCTCGAACGCCGTGATCTCCATGCCGACGCGCAGCAGCGCAGTGAGGATCTCGCCGACGCCGTGGTTGAACTGCATCGTCTCCGGCTCGGCCAGCTCGCCCTCGTGGTCGACGTAGGTCTCGGTCTCTCGATACACCGTGCCCGGCCCCTCGAAGTACGGTCCGTCGATCGCCAGCACGCCGGCGGGATGCTCGTCGGCCAGCGACCACAGCACGGGATGGCCCTCGCGGATGAAGAGGCGACCGCGAGGCTTGAGCAGCGCGGCGACGACGGAGGCCCAGCGCTTGATGTCGGGCAGCCAGCAGAGCGCGCCGACACCGGTGTAGACGAGGTCGAAGCGGTTCACGCCGAGCGCGGCCGGGGCGTTGTACAGCTCGGACTCGACGAAGCGCACGGGTTGCTGGCAATCGGCGGCGAGCTGGCGCGCCGCGGCGAGCGCCGACGGCGAGAAGTCGAGTCCGGTCACGCGGCCCCCGAGGCGAGCGAGGGACAGCGTGTCGGTGCCGATGTGGCACTGCAGGTGGACGACCTCTCTGCCGCTGATGTCGCCGAGGCGTGGGCGGTCGAACGCAACGACGTCGCTGATGAGGGTGGGGTCGTCGACGAAGCCCTGGAGCCCGTAATCGGTCGACGCGACGTGCATCGCGATCCGGCTCTCCCAGTTCGCCTTGTTGATGAATGCGTACTCGTCCACGCAGATCAGCCTGCCACCCGCGTGACATGCTGACCGGGATGAGATTGAACCTTTCCGCCGATGAGGTGCTGACCACGACGCGCTCGGTGCGCAAGCGACTCGACTTCGACAAGCCGGTCGAACGCAGTGTGGTCGAGGAGTGCTTGGAGATCGCCCTGCAGGCGCCGACCGGGTCGAACACGCAGGGCTGGCACTGGATCGTGGTCGAGGAACCAGCCAAGCGGAAGGCGATCGCCGACATCTACAAGGAGAACTTCTCGATCTACGCGAACGGTCCTCGGGCCGCATACGACGACGGTGACCTTCGTGCCGAGCAAGCGGGGCGCGTCACCGAGTCGGCCACGTACCTCGCCGAGAACTTCCACCGTGCGCCGCTGCTGCTGATCCCTGCGATCAGCGGTCGGTTCGACAACCTGCCGGCCTTCGCGGGCGCCAGCATCTGGGGATCGCTGCTGCCGGCCGTGTGGAGCTTCATGCTGGCCGCACGCGAGCGCGGCCTCGGCTCCGCATGGACCACCATCCACCTGATGAACGGCGGCGAGCAGAAGGCGGCCGAGATCCTCGGCATCCCGTACGACTCGGTCACCCAGGCCGGCCTGTTCCCGATCGCGTACACGATCGGCACCGATTTCAAGGTCGCCAAGCGGATGCCGCTCGAACCGGTGCTGCACTGGGATCGTTGGTGACCACGGAGGCCGACGACACCAGCCAGTCCGGCTTCACCTACCGGTTCGACTGGGGTGTCGACGGCCTCGGCGCGCTGGCCCCGTTCGCCGACTTCGTCGTCATCGTCGACGTGCTGAGGTTCTCCACCGCGGTCACCGCGGCGCTGGAGAACGGGTCCGTGGTGCTCCCCTACCCGTGGGACGTCGCCGACGCCCCTGCGTTCGCAGCCGATCGTGGGGCGGTGCTGGCGGGTGGCCGCGACGCCGGCGGGCCATCGTTGTCGCCGACGGATCTGCTGACGCAGGCCGCCGGGCGGCGGATCGTGCTGCCGTCGCCGAACGGCGCGACGCTGGCGTTCACCGTCGCCGCACTCGGACCCGCACGCGTGCTCGCCGGTTGCCTGCGCAACGCGTCCGCGGTCGGCGCCCGCCTCCGTGGCATCAACCGGCCCGCCGCCACCGTGGCCGTGATCGGCGCGGGCGAGCGCTGGGGCAGCACTGACGGCCCGCTGCGACCCGCGGTCGAGGACGTCCTCGGCGCCGGCGCGATCCTCGCGGCGCTCGACCCGTCCGGAGCCGTCGGCGGCCGCCGTTGCTCGCCCGAGGCCCGCGCCGCGCGTGCCGCGTTCCTCGACGCGCGGCCGCGGCTGTACGAGTCGCTGCTCGCATCGCCGTCGGGACGCGAGCTGGCGCGACGCGGATGCGACGACGACATCGCCACCAGTGCCGCGTACGACGTCACCAACGTCGTCGGCGAGCTCGTCGGGGACACGTTCGTCCCGATGCGCTAGCACCGGATCACCCCCGCACCCTGCGTTCATGTCACCAGACATCATCGATTTCGATGATGTCCGGTGACATGAACGAGGAGAATGGTGACGGTGGTCCGTCAGCTGGATTCGAGGAGGCGGAGGCCGGTGGGGGCGATCGATGGTTCGGCTGTGGGGAGCTCGACGACGAACTCGGTCCGGTGGGCCGGGAAGACGTGATGGGAGTAGAGCACGGGGCGGCCGTCCGTGTCGGTGGTGACACGCTCGCAGAGCAGCACGGGTGAGCCGGTCGGCACGCCGAGCAGCTCGGCGTCGGCGGCCGACACGAGATCGGCGCCGATGGTCTGGGTCGCGCCGCGGAGCGCGATGCCGAGCAGTTCGTAGAACGGCGACCGCTCGACGTCGCGACGCGAGAGCGACTGGGCCAGCTCTGCCGGGCACCACACCGTCACCACGGCGAAGGGCTCCCCGTCGGCCGTGTTGACCCGCTTCACCTGCAGCACCTGATCGGTCGACAACGCCGCGGCCACACGCGGCGTCGCCCGACCGAACGCGAACTCGATGATCCGCCGTCCGGCGACGATGCCGCTCTCCGACATCTGCCCCTCGATCGTCTGCAGCTGGCCCAGCGTCTGCCGCAGTGGCTCGGTGGCGACGAACCAGCCGAAGCCCTGTCTGGCGGCGATCAGGCCGTCGTCACGCAGCGTCTCGAGGGCCCGGCGGATGGTGACCCGGCTGGCGTCGAACTCGGCCGAGAGCTCGGCCTCGCTCGGCAGCAATCGGCCGGGAGCATAGTGACCGTCGGCGACCCGCTTGCGCACGGCGGTGGCGATCTCCTGGTAGCGGATGGTGCGGATCAGGCACCGCCATCCATCAGCTCGACGCGATTGCCGAACGGATCGTCCACGTGGCAACGACGAACGCCGGGGATCTCGTCGGACCACCGCACGGCGACGTCGGCGGCTTCCAGCAGCGCGACCAGCTTGTCGAGTCCAGCCACAACGAGCGCCGGGTGAGCCTTCCGGGCCGGGATGAACTCGTCTTCGACACCGAGGTGCAACCGCACGCCTCCACCTCGTTCGAACCAGCAACCGCCCCGCGCAGCGAGCGCACGCGGCTTGGGAACCTCCTCGAACCGGAGCAGGTCGACGTAGAAGCGTCGCGCAGCGTCCTCGCATCCGGCTGGCATCGCGAGCTGGACGTGGTCGATGGCGAGCACGGCGAACTCGGGGGCACCGGCCCAGACATCGAAATGTGGCTCTCCAGCCGCGCTCGCCTCCGGGCCGGCGCTGGGGACCGACGAGACATTCGGCACGATCGACAAGTGGTGCTTGGCCCGTTCGCTCACTTGTATTATAGTTGTCTACATAGACCGCTGAACGCAAGGGGCAATCGCCCCGGGGAAAGGGGCCGAGCCATGGCCGTCACCGCAGGAACACCGATCGAGCTCGTCGAAGGCGTGTACGGCCGTCTCACCGCGCGCAGCGCCCTCGGCCGCCAACGCCTCGGTCGGCCGCTGACGCTCACCGAGAAGATCCTGATCAACCACCTCGTCGACCCCGCCGAGGGCATCGAGCGCGGCGTGACGTACAACGACTTCAATCCCGACCGGGTCGCGATGCAGGACGCCACGGCACAGATGGCCCTGCTCCAGTTCATGACCGCTGGGCTGCCGGAGGCCATGGTGCCCAGCACCGTGCACTGCGACCACCTGATCTCCGCCAAGGTCGGCGCGCGGATCGACATGGGCGTCGCCGTCGACACCAACCGCGAGGTGTACGACTTCCTGCGCAGCGTGTCCGCCAAGTACGCGATCGGATTCTGGGGACCCGGCAGCGGCATCATCCACCAGGTCGTCCTGGAGAACTACGCGTTCCCGGGCGGGATGATGATCGGCACCGACAGCCACACCCCCAACGCCGGGGGTCTCGGCATGGTCGCGATCGGTGTCGGCGGCGCCGACGCAGTCGACGTGATGACCGGCTTCCCGTTCAACGTGCGCTGGCCGAAGGTCATCGGCGTCAAGCTGACCGGCACGCTCAGCGGTTGGTCCTCGCCGAAGGACGTGATCCTCGAGGTCGCCCGGGTGCTCACCGTCGAGGGCGGTACCGGCGCGATCGTCGAGTACTTCGGCCCGGGAGCCGACACCATCTCGGCCACGGGCAAGGCCACGATCTGCAACATGGGCGCCGAGATCGGTGCGACGTGCAGCCTGTTCGGCTACGACGACAACATGAGCGTCTACCTCAAGGCCACTGGCCGCGAGGCCATTGCCGATGCCGCCGACGCGGTCGCCGCCGACCTGCGTCCGGATGACGGTGCCACGTACGACCAGGTCATCGAGATCGACCTCGACACGCTCAAGCCGCTGATCAACGGCCCGCACTCGCCCGACCGCGCCAACCGCGTCGGTGCGGCGGTCGGCGCCGAAGCCGTGGCCAACGGCTGGCCGCTGGAGATCAGCGCGGCGTTGATCGGCAGCTGCACGAACAGCTCCTACGAGGACATCACGCGCGCCGCGTCGGTGGCCCGTCAGGCCTCGGCCGCCGGCTTGAGGGTGAAGACCGATCTGCTGATCAGCCCCGGGTCGGAGCAGATCCGGGCCACGATCGAGCGCGACGGCCTGCTGGCAGACCTCGAAGCGATCGGTGCCACCGTGCTCGCCAACGCCTGCGGGCCGTGCATCGGGCAGTGGGACCGCCCGGTCGAGGAGAACAGCAAGGTCAACACGATCGTCAACAGCTTCAACCGCAACTTCCCGAAGCGCAACGACGGTTCTGCGAACACGCTCAGCTTCGTCACCTCACCGGACACGGTGATCGCGCTGGCGCTGTCCGGACGGCTCGACTTCGATCCGACCACCGACACGATCACCAGCCCGAGCGGCGTCGAGGTGAAGCTCGACGGCCCGGTCGGCCAGGTGCTGCCCGACGCCGGCTACGACCCCGGTCAGAACACGTTCACGCCCCCACCCGCCGACGGGTCCGGCGTGGTCGTGGAGGTCTCCCCCACCAGCGATCGCCTGCAGCTGCTGCAGCCGTTCCCGGCATGGGACGGCAACGACTACCTCGGCCTGCCGGTGCTGATGAAGGCGCAGGGCAAGTGCACCACCGACCACATCTCGGCCGCCGGCAAGTGGCTGAAGTTCCGTGGCCATCTCGAGAACATCAGCGGCAACCTGTTCATCGGGGCGGTCAACGCCTACGGAGGTGGCGTCGGTGAGGGCAAGAGCACCATCGACGGCACGGTCGACAGCTACCCGAACCTGGCCAAGCAGTACGGCGAGGCCGGCATCCAATGGTGCGCCATCGGCGATCGCAACTACGGCGAGGGCTCGTCGCGCGAGCACGCGGCGATGGAGCCTCGCTTCCGCGGCGGCGTCGTTATCTTCGCCCGCTCCTTCGCCCGCATCCACGAGACCAACCTCAAGAAGCAGGGTCTCGTGCCGCTCACGTTCGCCGATCCCGCGACCTACGACCTGATCGACGAGGACGACAAGATCAACGTCTTGAACCTCCCCCCGGTGCCCGGCCAGCACGTGCGCTGCCAGATCGTCAAGCCCGACGGCTCGTTGATCGACTTCGAGGGCGTGCACACCTTCAGCCCCGAGCAGGTCGAGTGGTTCCGCGCCGGTTCGGCGCTCAACGTCGTCCGCCGCAAGGTGGCCGAAGCCGCCCGCTGACCGTCGACAACGGTCGTCCCCACCCCGCCCAGCGCGGCGTCACCGCCCCAGCGCGGATCCACGACCCCAAGTTCCCCGCAAACGAACGTCCCCCAGGGCGACGTGGTGACTGCAAACTTCCGCGAGCGCGCCTCGCGCTTGCAACTGTTTGCAGTCGAAACGACCGCCTGGGGGGCGTTCGTTTGCGCGGAACCGCTGGGTCGGCGGAGACGTCAGCGGGGGGTGGCGGTCGCCACGGGGGTGCGGGCGGCCGCAGGCTCGCTCTCGCGCAGGACCTGCTCGAGGATCTGCGGCGCCTGCAGGGTCCGATCGGCCGGCATCGGGCGGGACATGAAGTAGCCCTGGGCCTCGGCGCAGCCGAGCGCGGTGAGGCGATCGAAGGCGGCCCGGTCTTCGACGCCCTCGGCCACCGAGTGGAGTCCCAGGTTGCGGGCGAGGTCGAGCACCGAGCGCACGATCGCCTCGGCGCCGTTGTCGTCGGCCATCGAGAGCACGAAGAACTTATCGATCTTGACCTCGTTGACCGGCAGGCGCTGGAGGTACGCGAGCGACGAGTAGCCGGTGCCGAAGTCGTCGACCGACAGACGGGGACCGAGCGCAGAGAGCTGTTCGAGCACCGAGATCGTGCGCGCCGGATCGGCCATCACGTGGGTCTCGGTGACCTCGAGGGTGAGTCGCTTCGGGTTCACCTCGCTGACCTGGAGGGCATCGGCGACGATGCGGACGATGTCGTCGTCGAGCAGGTTGCGCATCGACAGGTTGACCGCAACGCTCCAGTCGTGGCCGGCCGCGCGCCAGAGGGTGACCTGGTGGAGCGCGGTGCGCAGGACGTGCTCGGTCAACTGGTGGATCACGCCGGAGCGCTCCGCCAGGGGGATGAACTCGTCGGGTCCGATCGGGCCGAGAGTCGGGTGCTGCCAGCGAACGAGTGCCTCGAAGCCGACGACCTCGCGGCGGTCGAGGTTGACCTTCGGCTGGTACACGACGCTCAGCTCGCCGTTCGCGATCGCGACGTTGAGACCGTTGACGAGCGTCAACCGACGGGTCGAGTTCGTGTCCATGTCTGCGTCGTAGAAGGCCACACCGTCGCCGACACCGGCCTTCGCGTCGTACATCGCGACGTCGGCGCGTTGCAGGAGGGTGGCCCCGTCGTGGCCGTCATCCGGTCCGACCGCGAGTCCGCAGCTGGCGGACACGTTCAGCTCGAGCTCCTCGACCCACATCGGCGTCGCGAGCTGCCGGCGGATCGCCTGCATGAGCGTGCTCAGCTCCGCGCGTGCGTAGGTCCGGGTGAACAGCAGGGCGAACTCGTCACCGCCCAGGCGGGCAACGAGCACCGAACCGTCCGACGAGCGGTCGAGCCGCTGGGCCACCTCGACGAGCACCGCGTCGCCGCCGGCATGCCCGAGCGTGTCGTTGATCTCCTTGAACCCGTCGAGGTTGAGCACCGCGACGGCGGCGTGGTCTGCCGTACCGGCGAGGCGCGCCACGGCGGCGTCGAGGCTGGCCTGGAAGTAGCGACGGTTGGGAAGGCCGGTGAGCGCGTCGTGCAGAGATTCGTGCTCGCGCTCCCGGCTCTGGTCGTGCAGGCGGTCGATCAACCGGCCGTTCTCGAGCGCGACGCTGGCGTGGTTGGCGAGCGTCGCGAAGATCGGAGCTTCCTGGGGGCCATAGCCGCGCTCGCCGAGCCGGTCGATGACCGACACGAGGCCGATCAGCTCGCCGGCTTCGGTGACGGGGGCGATGATGCAGTTCCGGGCGTGGAGCGCGTTGCGGATCTGGGCCAGTCCGGGCGAGACGGCTCCTGCGCCGATCACCTTCGCCTCACGGAAGACGCCCAGCCACGACTTGACCTGGGTGCCGGTGGTGGACGGCATGTCTCGGGTTGCCTGGCCGTCATCGTCGACACTCAGGCCGACGACGGTGTCGGCGTCATCGAACAGCCAGATCTCGGCCCGGTCCGCGCGGAACAGGTCCTTGGCCTGGCCGAGGATGGCGCCCAGCACGACGTCGGGGCTCTGCGACCCGGTGACCATCTTGGTGAAGTCGTACAGCTGGCTGAGGCTGTTGAAGCGCTGCGTCAGCGAGGAGTAGGAGCGGTAGGTGATCACCAGGAACGCGGCGATGCCACCCAGCAACAGCAATCCCCACGCGTGATCGTTGAGCAGCAGACCGGTCAGCAGGGCGAAGCTCGTGTTCACCGGTGCGGTGAGCGCGCCGATCGCGAGGATCGACTGGAAGCGCAGCGCTCCGCCGTGCCAGCGGACGGCAAATGCCACGACCACGAACCCGAGCAGGTCGGCGACGAAGACCGCGGCCAGCGCTCGGAGCCACATGGCCGGCACGTCGATGGCGCGCTCGCCGTGCAACAGCTGGAAGCACAGGAGCATGACAACGCACTCGCCGAAGAACGACGACAGGTTGAGCGAGAGCTTGCGCAGCGGCTGGCGTTCCTTGACGATCAGGAAGATCGCCTCGCCGATCAGCCGCCCGACGATGAGGTGGAGCGGGGAGCTCAGCAGGAGGCCGATGACGAGTGGGATCTCGCTGAACGTGAACGTGTACACGTCGCGTCGGAACTCGATGTTGAAGACCATGAGCTCCGCGGCCATCGACATCACCGCGATCACCCACCACTGCAGGTGCACGCCAGCGACCGGTCCGGTGTCGAGGTGCACCGCGGCGAGCAAGCCGCAGGACCACGCAGCGAGCACCACGGACAGGATCGCGGTGCGGACGGGCGCGCCGAGCGGGCGACGCGCAGGAGCCTGGGGGCCCGTCCTCTCGGCGATCTCGTCCGTCGTCATCCGTGCATGCCTCCGATGACTGATATCGGCCTCGGCGGAGGACACCTTGAGGCGTTCTTGTGAATCGAGAAGCGGATCTCAGCAGGTCAGCGGTGGGTTTGGCAGCTGTCGGATCGGGTCCGCCCCGACCCGATCCGACAGCGATCTCGTGGGCTCGGCCCTGGGATGCAGTTCAGCCCCAGACCGAGTCGCTCCAGCGCGCACCAGACCAGCGCGCACCCGACCACCGGGCACCCGACCAGCCGGCCGATGTCCATCGCGCACCCGACCACCGGGCACCCGACCAGCGAGCACCCGACCAGCGTGCGCCGGACCACTCCGCGTCCGTCCATCGAGCTCCGGACCACGGGTTGCCGGTCCAGTCGGCGCCGGTCCAGCTCGCGGACGCCCAGCGGCCGCCCACCTCGAAGTGGTCACCCGACCAGACGTTGCCATTCCACTCCGAACCCGACCACGTGCTTCGAGACCGCGTCGCCGAGGCCATCGATTGTGCGTTCCAGGGCTGGCCGAAGATGTCGACCTCGCCGACCAGGGCAGAATCGCCGATCATCACGTGGTAGCTGCCCCGGGAGTCCTCGATGGTGCCGGTGCCGTTGCCACCCGTGAGGGTCGGGAGCACCAGGTGGAGCAGACCGCTCACGATTCCCGACAGGAGCGAGTCGATCCTCGTCAGGCTGGCGACGCCGGAGCCGAGGTAGTTCTTGTCCTGGCCGCTGTCGTCGTCGGCATCCGAGCTCGTGCCCTTCAACAGTGTCTTGACGCCGTCCGGAGTTGCCGAGGGGTACTTGTCGAGGATCAACGCGACCAACCCGGAGACGATGGCCGTCGACTGGCTGGTGCCACTCGCCCGCTGGAAGCGGGTGCCGACCTTGCCGGTGGTCACGTTCTGATCGACGAAGCCGCCGGGAACGGCCAGGCTGAGGACGGAGATGCCCGGAGCGGCGACATCGACCGGCCGTGCGTTCGTGCCGTGCTGGGCGAAGTCGGCGACGGTGTCATCCGACGTCTGCAGCGTGTTGTGCGGGTCGGTCGAACCGACCGCGATCACCGCCGACGAGACAGCGGGATCTGCCAGCGGCCCCGGCTTGTCACCGTCGTTGCCGGCCGCAGCCACCACGACGATGCCGGCGTTCCACGCCTGCTCGACGGCGAACACGAGCGGGTCGACCTGCGCCGACTGGATCGAGTCGGTGCCGAAGCTCAGGTTGAGGACGCGGATGTTCAGTCCCGGGTCGTTGCGGTGCTGGACGACCCAGTCGATGCCCGCGATGATCTGGGTGACGTCGACCGAACCGTCGTACGCGCCGACCTTGACGTTGATGATGTGGGCACCCGGCGCCATGCCCTCGAACTTGGTGGTGTCGGTGTATGGGCTGTTGCCGAAGCAGGTCGAGCAGCCCCTCGTCGAGTAGGTCTGGGCGATGTCCGAGCCGGCGATGATGCCGGCCAGGTGCGTGCCGTGGCCGAACGCGTCGACGTTTGCGAGCTTCGGGTCCTGCGAGTCGAACGAGAGGTCGGGGCCGTCGATGACCTTGCCGGGCCGGTCGAGACCCTGCACCCGGGCCACGCCGGTGTCGATCACGGCCACGCCGATGCCGCTGCCGTCGTAACCCTTCTCCCAGAACTTCTGCGCGCCCGTCATCTGCACGATCGCCGCGAGGCTGCCCGTGTCCGTCGTGCCGCCGCTGGCGGACGCCGGCGCGGCCCCGGTTGAGAGAGCGGCGACGGCCAGCGAGGGCAAGAGCGCTGCGACGGTCAACGCCGCACTGCGACCCCACGTCCGGCGCTGCGCTCCCCTCGACCTACCGGCTGCAGACGATCCTCCGCCGCAGTGGGTCATCGTCCCGTCGTGTTGTGCGTTCATGGTTCCGCCCGCTGTCGCTGACTGTGCCCACTCGCTGCAGCCAGGCCGCAACTATCCGTCAAGTTCTGCGGCGTGTCGAGGCAAGAGATGGTCAACGTTGCGTGCGACGACGACCACACTGAGCGATATTCGCTTGACGTCAGCTTGAGCCTCGAGGGTCGTTTTCGCGAGATCCCCACCCCTCGGGCCACATGCATGCAATCCACAGGCAGCAAACCAGTACCGCGTTGACCGCGATCAGGGCCAGTGGAGGCACCTGCGGGTGCCATTGCTGGCCGCGGAACAGCCATGAACCCGACGAACCCACTGCGTAGCGGCGCAGCACCGACCAGAACGTCAAGATCTCGGCAAGCGCCCCTCCGCCGACGAACAGCGCCCTGCTCCGCCGCCACCAGGGAGAACTTCGACGGAGCGTGCCGGCGGCCGCGTCCGTCGACCCGACGATCACCAAGCCGATCGCGGTGGGGATCGAGTAGCGGCCCTGCCAGATGAACCCGCTCTGCCCGGCGAGCACGGTCTCGAAGACGATCGGCACGCCGAGCATCGAGGCGGCGACGAGCCACCAGGCCGCTCGCGTCGCGCCGCCCCGCCGCCACACAGCGGTTCCGACGACCCCGACCGCGGCCCACCACGCGGCCTGCGCGATCCAGGGAGCGGAGAACTCGAGCCAGCCGAGCGAGCCGGCCAGCTCGCGGATCGTCTGGGCCGTGCCGGCGGCGGAGTGGGCGAGCCGGGCCAACGGACCGAGCGTGGATGCGGCTCGCTGATCGGTCACCACCACGTCGCTCCACAGGCTCCACGCCGCGGTGGCGCCGACTGCGATGGCCGGTGCAGCCAAGAGCACGGCCCAGGCGCGCCGGTCGATGCGCGATCGGCGCGCATTCTCCGCGGCACCCGGCATTGCATCGCGGCGACCGACCGACTCGAGCACCGCCAGCACGACCACCATCGTCGCCACCGCGGCCAGAGCCACCGGACGGATCGCGATGGCCAAGCCGGCCGGCGCCCCGATCCACCACATCTCGGAACGGGCGATCGGCGGGTGACCCGGAGTATCGCGAAGGGCGACCCGGACCCGCTCGACTCCGACCCACGCAAGGAGCGCGAGCGCGATCTCCAATGAGTTCGGGTTGACGACCCCGAACAGGAACCACGAGGCGGGCGCGATCGCGGCGACGACCAGGAGCATCCCGGTCCGTCGCGCTCGTGCCATCGCGGCGGCGATCGCCACGGCACACCAACCCGCCGCGACGAGCCGGTACCAGACCACGTCGGCTGCCCCGCCGAACCAGCGAACGGGCACGCCGACCATCAGGTAGTACCACGGCGGATAGGTGCCGGCGGAGGTGGCCGCTGTCCGCAGCCCGCTGACCCCGGCGTCGGCCACTGCGCACGTGGCGGGCTGGCGTCGGTCGTGACGGAAGCACCGCGGATCGCCGGTCGCGAGGGCTGTCGGCACCTCGACCGCACGGAAGCCGCCGACCAGCCCGTCCACCGCCGATCCGAGCAGCTGGCCGCGTGCGACCGACGCTGCCCGCAGCACGTGTGCCGGCTCGTCGGGGCCGCCGTAGCGAGCCGTGCCGAGCGCCCAAGTGGCGAACAACCCGAGGCACGTCAGCGCGATCAGCACGGATGCGAACCACCGTTGCCCGGGTCTCGGCATCGCCCGAAGCTAGCGTACGACCATGCCTGCTACAGCGAGCTCACGAACCCGCCTTGCCGTGATCGGTGGCATCGTGGCTGTGATCGTCGCGGTCGTGGTGATCGTGATCGCCACTCGCAGCGACGATTCAGCGAAGCTGCCCCCGGCCGGGCCGGCAGTCATCCAGGGGCCCGGCACCGTCACCGGCAACGGCGGCGCCACCGCACTCTCCAGCGATCTGCCGGCCAGCGCGAACAGCGCCGATCTGGCCGGCGCCGGCCTCGGCGCGCTTCAGAGGCCTCTCGCCGCGGCCGGCACGTTCAACTGCACCACGCCCGGGTCGTGGACGCCGTTCGCCGAGCTGCCGTTGAACCTGCCCGTCGGCGAAC
Organism: Acidimicrobiales bacterium; assembly: GCA_025463415.1. GTDB lineage: Bacteria > Actinomycetota > Acidimicrobiia > Acidimicrobiales > Ilumatobacteraceae > WLMZ01. The sequence continues at coordinate 13,684 of JAOBWO010000161.1, forward strand.
CGGCGGGCGGCACGAACTGCACCGGGCAGGTCCTCGACCTTCCGTTCGGCTACTGCTCGACGGCGCCATGCAGCGAGGTGCCCGCCGACTGGCGGGTCGACGTGCGGCCGGGGGTCAGCGCCGATTCGCTGCTGATGATCGTCGCCCCCTACTCCACCGAGTCGGCCGACTTCGTGTGCGTCGTCGGGCTGATCCCTCAGCCCAAGCAGATCCTCGCGCCGATGACCTCGATGGACCAGGCCTGCCCCACCAACGGCACGTCGAACTCGGTCGACATCCCGTACGTCCCGCCGGACACCTCGGACATCTACGTCCCACCGCCTGCGTCCGTCGACATCCCCAACGGCTGATGACGGATCCCAGCACGGTTCCCACGGTCGGACTGAGCACCGCGCTGCGCACGACGGGGGCGATCCGCCGGTTCACCGACGAGCCGGTCGACGACGCGACCCTGCACGCGATCCTCGATGACGCCCGCTTCGCGCCCAGCGGCGGCAACCGCCAGGGATGGAGGGTGGCCGTGATCGCAGACACGTCGACCCGGACGGCCCTCGGCGACATGATGCGCCCGGTGTGGGACGAGTACCTGGCGATCGCGGCCACGGGCCGGACTCCGTTCACCAGCGTCGAGGCCTCGCCGTACGTGCTCAGCACACCGCCCACCGGTCCTGTTCCGAACGAGCTGATCGACGGCATCGTCGACGTCCCGGTGGTCCTTGTGGTCGCGGTCGACCTCTCCTACGTGTCGATGATGGATCAGCACCTCGATCGCGCTCCGATCACCGGTGGCGGGTCGATCTACCCGTTCTGCTGGAACATCCTGCTGGCCGCGCGCAGCCGCGGTCTCGGAGGCGTCCTCACCACGTTCCTGGCGCGGGCCGAGCCTGCGGCGGCTGAGTTGTTGCGTCTTCCGGCAGGGTGGGCGATCGCCGGGGCGATCTTCATCGGACGGCCCGTGCACCAGCCGACCAAGCTGACCCGCAAGCCCGTCGAGGAGTTCACGTTCAACGACCGCTTCGACGGCGAGCCGTTCACCACCCTGTGATCAGCTGGCGTTCCGTCGCATCCGCCGGCATGGACGCGTCACGGCGTCTGCACCAGCGTTGCCTGTGCCGAGCCGCCGCTCTCGTAGTACTCGACCACGATCGTGTGCGACCCTGCGGTCAACGTCCGGTTCACCGACGGTTGTGGGCTCGGATACGACTGGTCGTTCCACTTGTCCAGGACCAACGTGCCGTCGATGTACAGCCGCGCCCCGTCGTCGCTGCCGAGCGCGAACGAGTACGTGCCGGCCGTGAACGTCTTGGTCCGCGTCCACCGCACGGAGAAGTTGTCGACCCCCATGACCGTCGAGTTCGGCGACCCGTTGGCCCAGTTGAAGTTGATCGACGCATCGTCGCGACACATCACCGGCGATCCGGTCAACGTCTTGTTGTTGTAGTACTGGCCGACCCAGCCGGACGGGCTCGACGGGCACGTGACAGCTGTGTCGACGGCCCACGACAGCGTTGCGGACGCGCCGCCGCCTCGCTCGTAGAACTCCATCACGATGTCGTGGTTGCCGGCGGTCAGCGTGGTCGTGTAGGTCGGCACCGGCGACGGGTAGCCGTGGTCGCTCCACTGGTCGAACACCTTGACGCCGTCGATGTACAACCGCGAGCCGTCGTCGCTGCCCATGGTGAACACGTAGCTCCCTGCGGCGAAGGCCTGGGTGCGGGTCCATCGCGCCGAGAAGTTGTCGACGGGGATGCCCGATGCCGGCGATCCGGAGGTCCAGTCGAAGTTGATCGCAGCGTCGTCTCGGCACACGGGGGCGGTGCCGGTCAGCGAGACGTTGGCGAAGTACTCCGCCCGCCAGCCCGATGGGTTCGACGGGCAGCCGTACGGCACCGAGCTGACGACAAGGCTGTAGCTCTGGGTCGCCGTCGAGCTCGTCGAATCGACGACCTTGGCGACCACGGTGAAGGTCCCCGAGGCCGTCGGCGTGCCGGAGATGACTCCGGCGGCGCTCATCGTCAGGCCGGCCGGCAGACCCGTCGCCGACCACGTGTATGCAGGGTTGCCGCCCGTGGCAGCGATGGTGGTGGAGTAGGTCGCGCCCAGCTGCGTCGCCGGCACGCTGGCGGTGGTGATCGACAGCACCGCCACCACCTGCACGGTGTAGCTCTTCGACGCGGTGGCTCCCAGCGCGTCCGTCGCGGTGACGGTCGGCGTGCTCGTCCCGGACGCGGTCGGGGTCCCGGAGATCACGCCCGTCGACGGGGCGATCGACAGCCCGGCAGGCAGACCGGTGGCCGACCAGGTCAGCGGGAACGATCCACCGGAGCTGGTCATCGGGGTCGACGGGTACGTCGTCCCAACGGTGCCCGCGGGCAGGGTGGCGGGGCCGGTGACCGTCAACTTGGCGACGATCGTCAGCGAGTAGGTGGCGGACGAGGAGGTGCCGGTGGCATCGACGACCGTCACCGTGACTGTCTTCGTACCGGCGACCGTCGGTGTACCGGACAGCACGGCCGACGAGGGATCGAGCGTGAGCCCGGCCGGCAGGTTGGTGGCGGACCAGACGAACGGAGCCGTGCCCCCCGATGTGGTCAACGTGACCGGTGCGTAGGCGACGGAGACCTCGCCGGCGGGCAGTGATGCCGTGCCGACGCCCAACGCCGCAGCGATGGTAACGGTGTACGACCTCGTCGCGGTGGCGGAGAGGCCGTCCACGACCTTGACCACGACTGTGGTGGAACCGGCAGCCGTCGGCGTGCCGGACAGCACGCCGGAGGTGCTCATCGTCAAGCCCGCGGGGAGCCCTGTGGCGCTCCAGACGTAGGCAGCAGTTCCGCCGCTCGACTGCAACGCCGTCGACGCGTACGCGACACCGACCTGCCCACCCGGGAGCGACGCCGTGGTGATCGCGAGTGCCGGAGCAATCGTCAGGGCCAACGTCTTCGACGCCGATGCGCCGACCGAATCGGTGACCGACAGCGAGACGGAGAACGCCCCGGACGCGGTGGGGGTGCCGCTGATCACGCCCGACGCAGGGTTGATCACCATCCCGCCGGGCAACCCGCTGGCGGTCCACGCGAACGGTGCCGCGCCGCCGGATGTGGTCGCCACCGTCGACGGATAGGCGACCCCGACCTCGCCGGCGGACAACGTCGCCGGTCCTGTGATCTTCAATGCGGGATCCACGGTCAGCGCCAGCTCCAGCGACGACGCGGACGCCGAGCTGTCGTATGCGGTCACGACGACGTCGAACGATCCAGCGGTCTGCGGGCTGCCCGACAGGGTGCCGGAGGTGGGATCGATGGACATGCCCGTGGGCAGGCCGCTCGCCCGCCACTGGTACGGCGCACTTCCCCCGGTGCCACCCATCGTCGTCGGCGTGTACGTGACCCCGACCTGGCCTCGCGGCAAGACGGTGGACGTCACCGCAACGGGTGGGACGGGCAGGCCGACGCGCACATCGGTGCTCCCGCTGAACGTCACCCCCTGAGCCACGACACCGCCGACGTTCAGCGCGCCGATGCCCTGGAGGTCGATCTGCGACGTGGGCGCGTAGAGGTAGCCGTCGAGGGTGTTCGCGATCGCGCCGTCGTCGATCACGAGGTGCTGCGCGGTGGTGACCCACACGACCAGGTTGGCGTGCGCGCCCGTGCGTGCCGCCGCGAGGTGAACCGTCGACTGCTCGGAGGTGGTGAACGTGCCGCCCGCGACGACGAGGAGCACGTCGGTGCCGACGACCGTGGCCCCGACCCCGATCGCAAGACCGTTGCAGAAGATGTACGTGCCGGGCTCGAACTGGACAGCGCCCGTGACGGTCACGGGCAGCGGGTAGACCACCGTGCCGTGGGCCGGGTTGTCACCCGTCGGCGTCGGGTTCGTGGTGCCGGTGCACGCCTCTGCCGGCGCGGCGATGCCGGCGAACGGATCGCCGCCACCCGATGTCGTGGTCACGCCGCCGGACGCATGGAGCCGAGTGGCATCACCGGAGATCGGACTCGCGCCGCAGTCAGACCCGACGACGACCGCGCCGCGGACGTGATGGGTGCCAGAACCGGACACCGTCAGGTTCGGGCACGGCCGGCTCGATCCGGGGTCGCCCAGCGCGACGAGCGGCACCGGTGCAGAGTTCTGCGACGTTGCCGCGTTGCGCGCGTCGACGCGCAGCGAGGCCGTGAGCGTGTAGTCGAACGGCGCCTGCGCGCCGCTGCCGTGCACATGCAGCGAGACTGATCCAGCCGCGCCGGCGCACTGTGCGTCGGGCGTGCACGTGGCATCGGCCGCGGTGACGCTGTGGCCGAGGACGAGATCCGACGTCGTCGCGTCGCGGCACAGCCGCCGGGTGAGTTGGTGGTTCGCATCGAGCGCGTAGGACGCGACGATCGGCCGCTGATCGCCGGTCGTGTCGACATCGAGCCAGCTGAAGCGGGCGACGAACGCGCCGGGCTGTGTGCAGCCCGCCCAGTCGTGTGTGGTCGACGCGGTCGACACTCCCGAGACCGGGCTCGATCCCCCTCCTCCGCCGGATGCCGGCGACGCCGCTGCGGCCTGGGCGTCACGGAACAGGAACGACGAGATCAGTGCGGCATCGGTGGTGTCCGCGACCTCGGCAGACGTCGAGCTGGCGACGTTCAGCGAGGTCGACATCGCCGCCACCGTCACGCCGCCGATGATCCCGCTGAGCACGATCGCGATCAGCAGCTCGACGAGCGTGAAGCCGCGGTCTCGTCGCGTGGGTGCGTTCACTGCACGACGCTCCACGATTGCACCGCCGTGTGAGTCACCGCTCCGGAGGCGTCCTGGTCGAAGTCGACGAGGGCACGGATGATGACGTTGGTCGCCACGCACGGCGCACCGGTGTCGAGGCACGACTCGAACGCGACACCCCGCTGGGCGACCACCAGCCCGTCGGCGGTGCGCGTGACGCCGCACGCGTCGCGCCAGTCGACGTGCACGTCGACGCCGTTGAGGTGGACGACGGTGCTTGCGGCGACGGATGTGCAAGCGGTGCCGGCCGAGCTGATGGCCGCGCGGACCGCAGCGACAGCGGTCTCGATCGCACCATCCGCCGCGTACTGTCGGTCGCGCACGGCGGCAAGCGTGATCTGGTTCTGGACTCCGGACGTGACCAGGCCGGCCAGCCCGGCGGTGATCGCGCCGATCATCACGACGAAGCCGATCGCGAGCAGCAACGCTGCACCGCGGTCGGCGTGCTGTGGCTTCGGGCGCTCGGTCCCTCGTCTCATGGCGTGCGGACGACGATCTGCATCGACGACGACACGCCGGTCGGATCGACGACCGTGAGGGTCAGGGTGCTCGCGGTGTCGACGTCAGGACACGCGCCACCGACCGGGGCCGCAACGATGCGGTACCCGGTCGGTGCGGTGTAGCCCACGATGTACGAGCCACCCTCGGTGCATGCGCGCGCGGCTTGCTTGGTGGCCTCCGCGTAGTTGCGCATCACCGTGTCCGCTGCTGCGCGGTCGCGTTGCGCGGCCCCCGCAGACCCTGCCGTGGCGAGGCTGGAGACGAGCGCGGAGACGGTGATCGATGTGATGACCACGGTCATCACGATCTCGATCAACGTCTCACCACGGTCGCGACGCGGACGATCCCGCCCCTCGCCCATCTCCGCTCCTCCGACTCCGCCGGGTCAGCTACAGACGTACGTCGGCGCTGCGCCACCGGCGCTGGGCGTCATCGTCAACGTCCATGAGCCCTGCTTGACGGTGTACGTCGTGACGACGGCTCCCGATGGCAGCGTCAGTGCTGCCGGCACGGTCTGGGCATTGACCGTCGCGGCGGTCGTCAGCGCGGTGAAGTCCGCCGGATAGGCGTTGCCGTGCGATGCGTAGTAGACGACCGAACCAGCCTTGGCGGCGTCCAGCGACGCTGTGCACGCTGACGACGATCCCTGACTGGTGAGGTTGCCGATGCCGACGACGACGACGGCGGAGAGGATGCCGACGAGCACGATGGCGATCAGGATCTCGACGAGTGTGAACCCGCGATCCCTGGCCCCCGCCGAGCCGGCGTCATCACGATCTGTCGCCAGATCCGAGTGACTGGTGTGCTTCATTGCTGTCCCTTTCATGGTGTGTTGGTTCCTCCTGGGAGATCAGTGCTTGACCTGGCCGAAGATGCTGTACATCGCCGCCACCTGGGCGACCGCGACGAAGCCGACGATGAGCCCGACGATCAGGATCACCATCGGTTCGAACAGGTCGGTGGCGCGCTTGATGTGGAAGCTGACCTCGCGCTCGTAGTAGCTCGAGGCCTTGCCCAGCTGCTGACCGAGAGCTCCGGTCCGCTCGCCGACGCCGATCATCTGGCGGGCCGCGACCGGGAAGATGCCGGACTCGATGATCGGCGCGGCCAACCCGCCACCGCGGATCAGCACATCGCGGACGACGGCGAGCTTGGTGCAAAAGACCGAGTTGTTGGTGCTCTCCGCTGAGACGTCGATCGCGTCGGGCAGGGGGATGCCCGCTGTCGCGAGCGCAGCCAGCACGCGGCAGAACCGCTCGAGCGAGATCAGGTGGAACAGGTTGCCGATCACCGGCAGGCGCATCGCCAAACGGTCGCGCCGCTCCTTGCCGCGGGCGCCGCCGATGACGGCGTACGTCGCCAGCCAGATCAACCCGCCACCGCCGAGGAGGATCGGCCAGCCCTTGGTCAAGAAGTCGGTGATGCCGAGCAGCATCCGGGTCGGTAGCGGCAGCTTCGCGCCGAGGCTGCGGTACAGCCCGCTGAACTTCGGCAGGACGAACAGGGACATCACGATCATCGCGATGATCGCGACCCCGAGGACCACGATCGGGTACGTCAGCGCGCTCTTGATCTGGCGACGTGCGCCGAGATCACGCTCGAGGTACGTCGCCACCTGGTTCAGCACGACGTCGAGGCGGCCTGTGTACTCCGCCGACAGCACCATCGCCCGGTAGTACGACGGGAAGACCTTGGGATGCTTGGCGACCGCGTCGGAGAAGCTCATGCCGCGCTGGATCGACTCGCGGATGTCGGTGATGACGCGGCGCATCTGGTCCGACGATGTCTCGGCACCGACGATCTCCAGTGACTCGAGCACCGGGATGCCGGCCTCCAGGAACGAGGCGAGCTGGCGGGAGAACGCCATGATCACGTCGCCCTTGACCGAACGCCCGATGCTGAAGCTGAACTGGGCGCGCAGCCAGTCCGACCGCGATCCTGCAGCGGATTCGTCCGCTGACGCCTCGACGGTGTCGAGCGGGTCGGCGACGGCACTGGCCGATGCGGCGCGGGCGGGCGCGGCGCGGGACACGTCGGCGAAGGGTCCGTCGAGCGACGCCAGCGAGGCGAGCGGCGCAGCGGACCGTGTGGGCGCGGGCGTGGGCGCGAGGAACGGCGTGGAGCCCGGGTCGGCGACCGGCGCAGATTGCTCCGGCGCTGCGTCCGCGAGCGCCCCGTCGACGACGGAGCAGGGGTCCGATGAGGGGTCCGGCGGCGGATCGGCCACCGGAGTGGAGGCGCGCCGCATCACTGCTCGACCGGCGCGGCAAACGCGGCGCTGGAGCGTGGACGGGAGCTGATCACGACGTCTATGTCGGGCCCTGTCGAGACGAACTTGAGAACTTGTTGATGGATCGTTGACGAATTCTTGTGTCGGCGTCTCGTCTGCATTCGCTCTGGCAGTTGTGTGATTTCCCTCAAGAATCCACCGGATGTGGCGACATATGACGTTGGAAACGTCGGTCTGACGCGGATCGGCGGCCTTCCACTCCGAGGGACCGGGCCGCCATGAAACGTCGCCAACCGAAGCAAGAGGTGGTGTTCGCACCGCCCGTGGCCGCCGAGGTCACCCCGATGATCTCGCGCGACGAGCGGATGCGGCTCGGCGACGTGCTCATCTCCGAGCAGGCGTTGTCCCCCGAGCAGCTGGCCGCTGCGCTCAACCTGCAGATGGAGTCAGGTCGTCAGCTCGGCTCGATCCTGGTCGATCAGGGCCTCCTCGACTCACGTGCGCTGACCCGCGCCCTGGCCACCCAGCTCGGACTGCCCACCGTCGACCTCCGCCGCGAACGCCCGACCGACGAAGCCCTCGGCGCGGTGCCCGAACCTCTCGCCCGCGAGTTCAACATCGTGCCGTTGCGCCTGATCGACGGTGTCCTCGACGTGGCCGTCGCCGATGGGTCCAGCCCGGCGGTGCGCGAGGCGCTCGCCTCGCTGCCCGTGCACTCCGTGAACGTGTACCTCGCGCCACCCGGCGACGTGTCGATCGCGTTGAACACCTACTACCGGGTGCTGTCCGTCGGCGACGACTCGGTCAAGAACCTGTGGGCCTCGGCAACGCCGAGGATCGAGATCGAGCCGGCGATCGTCGCCGGAACCGGCGGCGACGCGCCGATCATCCGACTGGTGGACAAGATCATCACCCAAGGCCTGCGCGACCGCGCCTCGGACATCCACGTCGAGCCCACCGAAGGCAGGGTGCGGATCCGGTACCGCATCGACGGCGCGCTCCGAGAGGTCCTCGACCTGCCCGCCTCGACCGGGCCCGAGGTCGTGAGCCGGATCAAGATCCTGGCCGAGATGGACATCGTCGAGCGCCGGCGGTCTCAGGACGGTCAGTTCACGATGATGATCGACGGATCCGGCGTCGACATCCGCGTGGCCACCGGCGCGACGATCTTCGGCGAGACCGCCGTGCTGCGCCTCCTCGACAAGTCGCGCTCGATGAAGCAGCTCGCCGAGCTGGGCATGCCGACGGCGACCCACGACCGGTACCTGCGCATCGTCCACAAGCCGTACGGGATGATCCTCTGCAGCGGGCCGACGGGTTCGGGCAAGACCACCACGCTGTACGCGACGCTGGCGGAGATCAGCCGGACCGACCTCAACGTGATGACGATCGAGGATCCGGTCGAGTACGTCTTTCCCGCCGTCAACCAGATGCAGATCAACCTGCAGGCCGATGTCACCTTCGCCGGCGGCCTCAAGTCGATCCTGCGTCAGGACCCCGACGTGATCCTGGTCGGCGAGATCCGTGACCAGGAGACGGCACGGATCGCCGTGCAATCAGCGCTCACCGGACACATGGTGATGTCGTCGCTCCACGCCACCGACGCCAGCTCGGCGCTGTACCGCCTGCTGGACATGGGCATCGAGCCGTTCCTCGTCTCGTCGTCGATCGTCGGCATCGTCGGACAGCGCCTGGTCCGTCAGATCTGCCCGTCGTGCACCGCGCCGTACGAGCCGACGCCCTCAGACATGTTCGCGTACCAGCGGCTCGGTGGTCAGCCCAAGGAGAAGTACTTTCGCGGCACCGGTTGCAACTACTGCTCGGACACCGGCTACCGCGACCGCGTCGGCGTGTACGAGGTGCTCGAGGTGACCGACGAGATCCGCCAGCTGATCGTGGATCGGGCGACGCCGCACGAGGTGCGCGAGGTCGCGGTTCAGCAGGGCATGCGCACGATGGGCACCGAGGCGATGGCGCTGGTGGCCAACGACGTCACCACCATCGACGAGGTGATCCGCAACGTCTACGTGTCGTAGACGCGAGGGTCGGGTCGTCAGCCGTCGATGCCGATCAACGTGAACGTGACGACGATGCGGAACGCTGTGCTGGTCGGCAAGAAGTTGGTCTTCGAGCACGCCACCAACGAGACGCTGGGGATCGGCGCGGGCAGCCCGACGTTGTAGATCTCCGCGGCGTCGGGACTCGTGATCGCGCGGCCCCAGTAGGTGTAGTGGAAGACCCGGCCATCGGGGCTGGACAACGAGATCTGGTCGCCGGCGCCGAGCAGGTGGATGTTCCGGAAGAACCCGATCCCTGTGGTGCGATGGGCGAAGAACATCATGTGGCTCTGCTCGCCGGCGAAGCCCGTTCCCGGCCAGTGCCCGACGTTGCCGGGGTCGACGATGTTGTTGCCGATGCCCTCGAGCACGTTCGCCGCCTTGCCCTGCGACGGGATGGTCAGCACGTACGGCAGAGGAGCCGGCGGAGGCGGCGGCGGGATGATGTTGACCGCCATCGGCTGTGTGGCCGGCGTGGGTGTGCCCATGAAGTAGCCCGCCACGTCGACGATCAACTGGCCGCCGCCCTGGGTGAACACCGCGACTCCGGCGGTGGATGCGCGCAGGATCGCGTGGTTGGCGACGGTCTGGTTGGCATGCGTGGCGTTGAGGTTCGAGGCCACCGGCCGAACGGTGCGCGCCGCGTAGCCGGTGAAGTAGCCGCCGGCGCGGGTCTCGGTGGTGGTGAGGTTGACCACGACCGCCTGGGACTGGTCACGGCCGGCGTAGTCGAACTCAGCGATCCAACCGGCGTACATCCGCCCGTACGAGGGCACGCCGCGAGTGTCGAGGGTGCGGTACGGCGTGCTGGGCACGAACAGTCCGTCGGACGCCAAGGGATCGAGGCTGCCGGTGAAGTAGCCGGCGACGTCGACGATGAGGTGGCCGCCCGATGACGAGTAGACGTCGATGCCACGCTTGGACGCCGCGAAGGTTCCGATAGGAAGGATCGCCTGGTTGGCACGTGTCTGGTTGACGTCGTCGGTGTTCAGGCTGGACGATCCGGGCTGGGCGCTACCGGCGGCATAGCCGGTCCAGAACCCCGATGCATTGGACTCGGTCACGGTGAGGTTGACCACGACGGCCGACGCTGTCGCCGGCACGACTGCCGTGAGATCGACGCGGACGACGCTCTTGACATCGACCTTGGCCCCGAGGCTGCGGGTGTCGATGGCCCGATACGCGGTCTCCAGACCGACGAACCGACCGGCCGACACCAGATCCGTGGCGGGCACGTAGGCGCCGTTGATGTCGACGATCAGATCGGCCGCGCGCTGGGTGTACACGTCGACGGACCCGTTGGTGCCGAGCCGGACCGTGACGAGGTTGGGGATGACCTGGCCCGCCTTCTCGACGTTGAGGCTCGATGCCGTCGGTCGGTCGGCGCCGGACGGGTAGACCGACACGAACCCGTCGAGCGTCGTGTTCACCGCCGTCACGTTGAGCACGGCTGCGGTGGCAGTGGGCGGGACGTTGCCTCGACCCGCGATCTGGACGCGGATCGTGTTCGCGTCGAGGCGGGCGAACCCGCCGATGTTCTGCTCCGGCCGCGTGTCGGCGAGGCGCGACGGCGCCACCGAGACGAAGGACGACGCACCTTGAGGAAGGGTTGCTGCCCGTGGCCGCGCCGCCTCGGCGGCGGTGGTCGTGGTCAGCGCTGCTGCGAACGGCGCTGCTGCGGCGAGCGCCAGGATGCTGCGTCGGGACATGCTGACGCCGATGTTCTGATCTGATTGCACTGTGGGAAACCGTCCTGCCAGTCCTGCCAGTCCCGGCGTACCGGGCTCCGCGCCGTGGAATCGACCTTACCGGACGAGGTTGACGCAACCTGGGCAATCGAGCATCAGCGCAGCTCAGCCATGATGGTAAGGGCTGCGAGCGCTGCGTCGGGATCGACCCCCGGGACCACTTCCACGCCGTCCGGCCCGTCGAGCACGAAGGTCAGGCCGTCGAGCGCCTTCTTGTCGCGGCCCATCAGTTCGAGCAACTGCTGCGGGTCGGATCCGGGCAGTTCGGTGTCGAGCTCATACGCCCCACCGACCACCTCGTAGTGCTGCGCGACGCGGGCGTCGTCGATCCGCCCCAGCACCCGCGCGAGGTGCGCGGCGTAGACGAGACCGATCGCCACGGCCTCACCGTGGGCCAGCGCGAAGTCGCCGGCGATCTCCAGCGCGTGGGCGAGGGTGTGGCCGTAGTTGAGGAGGGCCCGACGGCCGCCCTCGCGCTCGTCGGCGCCGACGATGTCGGCCTTGATCCGCACACAGCGGGCCACACGATCGACGAGCTCCATCGACAGCAGATCGTCACCGGTGAGGAAGTGGTACTTGGCCATCTCGCCGAGGCCGCAGCGCATCTCCCGGGGAGGCAGAGTGGCCAGCGCGTCGAGGTCGCAGATGACGCCGGCGGGCTGCCAGAACGCACCGACGAGGTTCTTGCCGGCCCGCAGGTTGACCCCGGTCTTCCCGCCGATCGCCGCGTCGACCATGCCCAGCAGCGTCGTCGACACGTGCACGACTGGGATGCCCCGATGCCACGACGCCGCGGCGAACCCGGCCACATCGGTGACCATCCCGCCGCCGACGCCGATGACGACGTCGTTGCGGGTGATGCCGGCAGCGGCGAACCCGTCGCACAGCCGCTCGATCGTGGCAAGCGACTTGTGCTCCTCACCCACACCGATCGTGAACACCTCGAACGGCAGGCCGGGATCGACCGTCATCGGGATGCCGTCCTGGGTGACGATCGCCGCGCGCTTGGCCGTGCGCGGGAGCAGTGCAGCCAGCTCCGAGCGTGTGCCGTGGCCGACGATCACGTCGTAGCTGCGCTCACCGAGCTCGACCCGGACGGTGCGCGTCACCGCAGCACCGCCTCGACCACATCGTTGACGTTGCGGTTGTCGACGGTGACGATGGCATCGGCCACCTCGCGGTACAGATCCGATCGTTCGGCTTCCATCCGCTGCAACGTGCCCTTCGGGTCGTCGTCGAGCAGGGGTCGGTGCGACCCGCTCTTGACCCGTTCCACGAGCGTGCTGGGGTCGGCGCGCAACCAGACCACCCTGGCCCCACTTGCACGCAACGCGGCGCGGTTCTCGGCGCGCAGGACCACTCCCCCGGCGGCAGCGATGACGGCCTTCTGCTCGGCGGCCAACGCCTCGATCAGGACCTCCGTCTCGATCTTGCGGAACGCTTCCTCGCCGTCGTCCTGGAAGATCGTGCGCACCGTCCTGCCCTCGCGTGCCTCGATCATGAGATCCGAATCGAGCAGCTCGCGGCGCAGGCGCTGCGCCAGCACACGTCCGATCGTGGTCTTCCCCGATCCCATCAGACCGACGAGGACGAGGTGCCGTCCGGCGAGGGTGCGTGCACCCGTCATCGCAGCGATGCGTCGAAGGCCTGCGCATTGCGGACGAACTCGGTGACGGAGTCCCCGCCGAACTTGCGCTGCGCCTCGGCCGCGAGGACGAGTGCCACCATCGTCTCGGCGACGACGCCCATCGCGGGGACCGCCGTGACGTCGGTGCGTTCCTTGAAGCTGACGGTCTGCTCCTTGGTGACGGTGTCGACCGTGCCGAGCGTGGGCTTGTTGAGCGTGGCGAGCGGCTTCATCGCGGCACGCACGACAACGACCTCACCGGTGGTCATCCCACCTTCGGTCCCGCCGGCCAGCGTGGTCTCGCGTCGGTACGACTCGGTGGCGGCATCCCAGGAGATCGCGTCGTGAGCGGCACTGCCGCGACGCCCCGCGACCTCGAACCCGTCGCCGATCTCGACACCCTTGACTGCTTGGATGCTCATCACCGCTTGGGCGAGCAAGGCATCGAGCTTGCGATCCCAGTGGACATGACTACCGAGGCCGACCGGCACCCCGTAGGCGAGCACCTCGACGATGCCGCCGAGCGAATCGCCGTCCTTCGCCGCGGCCTTGATCTCTTCGATCATGGCCTCCTCCGCGGCTGCGTCGAAGCAGCGCACCTGCGAGGCATCGATCGTGGCGAGATCGTCCATCGTCGGCAGCCGCGAGCCCTCGACACCGGACTTGGACCGTGCCGGCCCCATCTGGATCACGTGCGAGAGCACGCCGATGCCGATCGTGCCGAGCAGTTTCTTGGCCAACGCGCCGGCGGCGACCCGCGCCGCGGTCTCACGGGCGCTGGCTCGTTCGAGGACATCGCGTGCATCGGTGAAGCCGTACTTCTGCATCCCCGCGAGATCGGCGTGACCCGGCCGTGGCTGGGTCAGCGGATCGAGCGTCGCGCCAGGCGCGGGCGACATCTCTGCGTGCCACTTGTCGCTGCGCGTCCACTCGGAGTTCTTGATCTCGATCGCCACCGGCGAACCGAGCGTACGGCCGTGGCGAACGCCGCCGATCAGCGTCAGTTCGTCGACCTCGAACCGCTGCCGGGGACCGCGGCCGTAACCCAGCCGGCGGCGAGCCATCTCGGCCTGGATCTCCTCGACCGTGATCTCCAACCCGGCGGGAAGGCCCTCGACGATCACGACGAGCGCCTGACCGTGGGACTCTCCGGCGGTGAGGTAGCGAAGCACGCGAGCAGGTTATCCGGCCGAACTGCGGCTCCCCGGGCTGATTGCTAGCGGGCGGGCAGTGCGTTCCCGGCGAACTCGCGCGCGGCGAGCTCGCGCGCGGCAAGCTCCTGCTCGGCGGCGACGCGCATCACGACAGGGTCCGGACGGACACCGGTCCACAGCTCCTGCTGCAGCGCGGCCTGGTGGACGAGCATGCCGAGCCCGTCGATGGCCTGCGCACCGCACGCTCGAGCCGCGGCCAGGAACGCTGTCTCCAGCGGGTGGTAGACGAGGTCGGCCACGATCTGAGATGCGCTCAGCAGCTCCACATCGCAGGGCGATGCGCCGCGCTCGCCGGGGGTCGCGCCCATCCCGATCGAGGTCGCGTTGACCACGAGCGCCGCCGACGCGATGTCGGCCCCCATGCCGACGAAACCCCGGTCGCCGGCGAGCGAGGCGGCCACGGCAGCGCGGTCCGCCGAACGGTTGACGACGGTGATCCGTGCCGCGCCGGCTCGGGCCAGCGCGTCGATCACCGAACGCGCTGCTCCACCCGCGCCGAGCACGGCGACCGTCATGCCGAGGGGATCCACGCCTGCGTCGCGCAACGACGCGACGAAACCCGCGCCGTCGGTGCTGTACCCGGCCAACCTGCCGTCGGGCCGGAGCACCACGGTGTTGGCCGTGCCCAAAGCCGCGGCCGCGGGGTCGAGCACGTCGACCGCGGCAGCGATGTCGTCCTTGTGTGGCATCGTGACCGACAGGCCGGCGATGCCGAAGGCGCGCATGCCCGCCAGCGCCGCTGCGGCCGCACCGGGCACGACCTCGAACGCGACGAACGCCCAGTCAAGCCCCGCCGCGGCGAACGCCGCGTTGTGGATCACCGGGCTGAGGCTGTGCCGCACAGGACTGCCGATCACGCCGGCGAGGCGGGTGGTGCCGGTGATCATCAGCCGATCAACCCGGCGGCGCGCGCCTTCTGCACGTTGATCTCGTGCTGGGCCACGGTGGCTGCGAACACGTGGTGTCCATCGGCGTCGGCGACCACGTAGTACAGCAGCTCGCACGTCGAGCCGGCGGGAAGGTCGCGACACAACGGGTCGCCGATCGACAATGGCGTCGCGGGGTGGAGCGCTGCCTCGATGGATGCGCGGCCGGGATTGGCGATCGGGGTCGGTGGCAGGCCCTCGTGCATGTAGGTGTTGTACGGCGTGTCGACGTAGCGGACAGCCGAGACCTTGGTGCCGGTCGGCTGCCCGTAGAGCAGCGTCGCGTCGATCTGCAGGTCCATGCCGAGGGCAAGGCGGTTGTAGATCACCCGGGCGATCTTCGAGCGGTCCTCGTCGAACTTGGCCTCGCGTTCGATCATGGAGGCCACGATCAGCACCTGGTACGGCGTGTAGCCGAGGTCGGCGGCGCCCTTCTCGATGTTCTCCTGGCGGCCGACGCGCTCCATGAGGCTGATCATCCGCTGGATCACCTGGGCCTCGGACTCGTCGCCGGCGACCTGGTAGGTGTCGGGGAACAGCAGTCCCTCGAGGCTCGTCGTGCCGGCGGGGGCCAGCGACGAGTGCAGCTCGGGCGACAACGAGGCGGTCAGGAAGGCCGCCTCGGTCATCGGCGGCAGGTCGCGCTGCACCCGTTTGGCCATCTGCGCGACGGTGAAGCCCTCCGGGAAGGTAACGCGTTTGTACGTCGCCGCGGGTGGGGTGTTGAGCACGCGCATCAGGTTGCCCATGTGGTCGCGTGGCTTCAGCTCGTAGTAGCCGGGCGTGAAGACGATCCCGCCCTTGCTGGTGACGTAGTAGCGGAACACCCGGGCGTTGGTGATGACGCCCATGTCCTGCAACCGCACGCTGACCGAATCCAGGGTGTCGGTGGCGTTGACGGTGAAGTTGAGGGTCTCCTGTGCGTCACCCGACGGGTTGACCTGGCGGATGTACCACCAACCGACGGCACCACCGGCGAGGATGCCGATGATCGCGAGTGTGCCGAACGTGAACACGAGCCACTTCAGGATGCGCTGTCGCCGCGGAGACTTCTCGACGACGGCGGCCTCGGTGAGGTCCGGGTCGTCCCACTCGTCGGAGGTCCACTCCACCTCGCGTGGGCGAGGGCGCAGCATCGCGCCGGTCAGCCTCACGATCCGCCGTCCTCGACGGAGGTGTTGCGGGCGATCTGATCGGCCCGGCGGTCGAGCCATGACTGGAGGATGACGGCCGCAGCCACCTTGTCGATGATCTTGCGGCGGTCCTCGGCGC
>JAOBWO010000189.1 GCA_025463415.1 Acidimicrobiales bacterium
CGATCAGCGAGTCGATGCCGTCGAACTTTCGCTCGCTGCGCAGGAAGTGACTGAACTGCACGTGCGCCGACTCGCCGTAGAGCTCGCCGTCGAAGTCGAGCAGGTGGGCCTCGAGCAGGGAATGATCAGCGTGCTCGTAGAACGTCGGCCGCCGACCGAGGTTGATCGCACAGGGGTGCGCGTGCCCGTCGGGACGCACGTACCTCCCGGCGTAGACGCCGTCGGCGGGAAGGCAGACCTTGTTCGGCACCTCGACGTTGGCCGTCGGGAACCCGAGCAGGCGCCCACGCTGGTCGCCGTGGACCACGGGACCACGTGCCTCGAAGGGGCGTCCGAGCATGCCGGCCGCGAGCTCGACCTGGCCACCCGCCAACGCACGGCGGATTGCGGTGGAGCTGATCGGTTCGGCGATGCCGTCGGAGCGAGGCACGAGGTCGCGCGGTGCGACCTCGAAGTCGTCGAGCGCACCGAGCTCGCGCAGCAACGACACGTTGCCGGAGCGCTGCCGGCCGAAGTGGAAGTCCTCACCGACGACGATCGTGCGCGTCGCGAGGCAGCGGACGAGCACCCGTTCGACGAAGTCGGTAGCCGACTCGAACGATTGCGCTTCGTCGAACCGCACCAGCACCGTGGCATCGACACCGGTGCCGGCGAGCAGCTCCAGCTTCTGGTCGAGGTCGGTGAGCAGGTTGGGTGCCGACTCCGGCCGCACCACGCTGGCCGGGTGGCGGTCGAAGGTGACGACCACGGACCGGCAACCGAGCGCGGCGGACAACTGCTTGACGTCGTCGATCACGGCACGATGGCCGAGGTGCACGCCGTCGTAGGCGCCGATGGTGATGACGGAGCGCTGACCAGGCCAGGGCGACTCACTGAGATCGGTGATCACCTGCACGCCGGTTGACGTTACCTGCGGAGCGTCGACAACAACCAACGGATCGGAGATCCCGTCGCGGCCCCAGCCGGACGTCGGTTGCGGCGACCGCCGCTCAGTGAGCGGCTGTGGCGTACTCGTAGCCGTAGCCGTAGCCCGTGCCGCCGGCGACGTCGCTGGCCTTGGCCCGGTTGACGACGAAGCCGATCAGCGGGGCCGACACCTGCTCGAGCAGACGCACGGCTTCGGCGACCTGTGGCGACTTCGTCCGACCGAGCTGGCTGACGAGGATCACCGCGTCGACGTGACGGGCCAGAGCGACGGAGTCGTTGACCGCGACGACGGGTGCGGAGTCGATGATCACGTAGTCGAAGCGCAACTTGAGCTCCTCGATGACGCTGCGCATCCGGTTCGACCCGAGCATCTCACTCGGGTTCGGCTGCATCGCACCGGCAGTGATGACGCACAGGTTCTCGTCGATCTTGCGCACGATCAGGCCGAACTGCGAGCCGACGAGCGCATCGGTGAGACCCTCCTTCTCCTCGATCGCGAACATCTGGTGCACGCGCGGCTTGCGCAGGTCGGCATCGATGAGGACGACGGAGGAACCCGCCTGGGACAGCACGACGGCGAGGTTCGCCGCCGTGGTGGTCTTGCCTTCACCGGGCAGGCTGCTGGTGACCTCGAAGACCTGCATCATCCGCTCCACGCCCATGAACTGGAGGTTCGTGCGCAGCGTTCGATAGGCCTCGACCGCCACGTCGTTCGGCCGGCTGAGCGCGATCGGACGTTTGTCCGGAGCCGAGACGCCGGGCACCATGGCCAGCACGGGCAGGCCGTTGCCGAGCTTGGTCAGCTCCGTCGCATCACGCACCGAGTCGTCGATGTAGTCGAGCACGAAGGCTGCGCCGACCCCGAGGATCAACCCGACGGCGATCGCCAGCAACGCGGTCTTGACCGGGTTCGGTTCGGCAGGATCGGTCGGCTCCTCGGCCGGCCGCACCAGTTGGGCACCGCCCGTGGTCAGCGCTGCATCGACCTGGAGCTGGTCGATCTTCTGCTTGAACAGGGTCTGCTGGTCGACGAGCACTCGCCGCTGAGCCTCCGCCGTGGTGTCGTCGTCGGTTGCCGAGGCCGCGATGGTGACGTCGACCGCGTCGATTTGATCCTGCAGCGCGGTGATCTGCTGCTGGAGCACCTTGCTGCCGGCGACCAGATTGCCGATCGCCTGCGAGCGCTTCGTGTTGACGTAGGCGTCGACGTAGGCGTTGGCGAGCGCGGCCGCCGTGACCGGATCGCTGCTGCTGACCGTGACGATGACGACATCGGTGTCGCCGAACGGAGCACCCGTGGCGCGGGGCGGGTCAGCGGTGAGCCCGAGATCGGTCTTGACCCGCTGGAACACGACTTCGCCCTCGACGACCTGGATCTCGTTGTTGACCAGGTTGGCCTTGGTGGGGCTCTGGCCGTTGTCCCCGAAGAGGGTGCTGCTCTGCGACGTCTGCAGCAGCATGCGCGCGCTGGCCTCGTAGATCGGCGCCTGCAACAGCGACAGCGTGATCGCGGGAGCGACGGTGGCGACCAGCGCGACGATGACCACCGAGGATCGGCGGGTCAGCGTGCGCCAGAAGTCGCGCAGGTTCATCTCCTTCGAATCGTAGGAGCTCATCCGGTGACGTCCGTTCCGTCAGCCGCACCCGCCGCGCCGCCGGTGCTGGTGGTGGCGGTGGTCGTGGTCGTGGCCGAACCGGTGGCCGACCCGCCCGACGTCGACGTCGTGGTCGTGGCGGTGCTCGTCGTGGTGGTCACGGGGGTGGGCAGCGCGGAGGCGCTCGGGACCGAGGTCACGGTGTCGTCTGCGGCCACCGTGGTGGTGGGGATCTGGTCCGGCGAGATCACGAACTCGTCGCGGGCCACAGGCTTGCCGCCGATCGCCGTTCCAGCGAGGACGCCGACGACGGCGACGGCCGACAGGTAGGGCCAGGAGCGTGACATGAGGGGCGAGTTCCTATCCATCGTGTGTCGGGGCAACACCGGTGTCCACTGCATGTCGGACCGTTCCGGCACCGACTCCAGGTGATTTGACGAAACCTTGACGAATGGGCTTGCGCGAAGGGCGCCTCAAACACGTCGCTCGATTGCTCGCGAGGAGGAAGGCACCTCAAGTCCGCCGACGTTCGTACCGAACATCCTTCTGGACACTTGACGAGATCGTGAGAAAGGGGCCGGAGGGCATGCGTTCACTGCAGGGCTTCACCGGCCGCGGCTACGACCGCGGCCGCAACCGCGTGTGGCAGGCCGGATGGGTCGTGTGCCAGTCCCTCCTCGTCAAGCGGGCGTGGATGCCGTCCGCCGGCCGAGTCGCGATCCTCCGCTGCTTCGGCGCGCAGATCGGCACGGGCGTGAACCTGCGCGGCGACGTCACGATCCACTGGCCATGGAAGCTCACCATCGGCGACCACAGTTGGATCGGCGTCGGCGCGTGGATCCTCAACCTCGAGCCGGTGACGATCGGTCACGACTGCTGCATCTCCCAGCAGGTGCTGCTGTGCACCGGGAGCCACGATCACCGCTCCCCGACCTTCGAGTTCGACAACGCGCCGATCGTCATCGGCGACGGGGTCTGGGTCGCCGCGCGCGCGACCGTCCTGCGCGGCGTGACCATCGGCGACGAAGCCCTGATCGGCGCAACCGCGTTGGTGCATTCCGACGTGCCGGCAGGTGGCACCGTGCTCGCGACGCCGGGCCGACGCGACGACGTGCGCGCATGAAGGTCCTCCAGGTCGTCACCTGGGTCGCGCCCGGCAACCCGTTCGGCGGCCCCGTACGGGTGGCCCTCAACCACGTCCAGGAGCTGCGCCGCCGTGGCCACGACGTCCGACTCGTCGCGGCGCAACCACGTCGGGCCGCTCGCGGCCGCTGGAGCAGCAGCGAGCTCGGCGTGCAAGGTTTCGATGCGTTCCGCGTCCTGCCGGGCGCCGGCTTCAGCGGGGTGACCTCACCGAAGATTCTCCGGCTCGCCTGGCGAGCCGGCCGCCGGGTCGACCTGGTGCACGTGCACCTCGCGCGCGACCTCGTCACCCTTCCCTTCGCTGCGATCGTCCGCTGGCGCAAGGTGCCGTATGTCGTCCAGTGCCACGGCATGGTGGATGCGTCGTCGCGACGCTCGGCCAGGGCCCTCGACGCGCTCCTGACGCGTCGCGTGCTGCGCTCCGCAGCGGCCGTCTTTGTGCTGACCGATCACGAGCGCGAGGAGATGGAGAAGGCGTTCCCCGGCGAGTCCTTCGCGTATCAGCAGCTTCCGAACGGGGTGCCCGTGCCCGAGCTGGAGCGGCCCGCTTCGTGCACGGCGGGCGGCGCGCCAGAGATCCTCTTCTGCTCACGCCTGCATCCCCGCAAGCGGCCTGCACTGTTCGCTCGAGCAGCCGTCGCGCTGCTCGACCGTGGTGTCGAGGCCGAGTTCGCGATCGTCGGCTCCGACGAGGGCGAACTACCAGCGGTGCGCATCGCCCTCGCCACGGGCGAGCACGGCGGCGAGGTGACGGTCGAGGAGTCGATCGAGCCCGATGCCGTCGCCGAACGCCTCGCCCGCTGCGACGCTCTCGTCCTGCCCTCCGTCGAGGAGCCCTTCCCGATGGTGGTGCTCGAGGCGCTCGCCGCATCTCGACCGGTGGTCGTCACCGACACGTGCGGCCTGGCGAGCTTCGTCACCGACAACCGATGCGGGATCGTGGTGCCAGGCGACGATCTCGATGCACTGATCGCAGCAGTGGACCGGCTCGTCACCGATCCCTGCGAGCGTGTCGCCATGGGTGCACGCGGGCGGAGCGCCGTGGACGAGCACCTCGGCATGCGCCGGATCGGCGAGCAGTTGGAGCAGACCTACCGGACGGCCCGGCAATGACGTCCAAGGGTCTCGTCCGTTCCGTCACCGCACTCGTCCTGGTCGCGGTGATCCCGTACCTCGTCGTCTCGGTCGGCGCCGAGGGCACTCGTGGCTCCGTGTGGATCATCTGCGTGGGGATCGCGATGTGGTCGGGCTGGCGGCTGTCCGGGATGATCGCCAACGCCCTGCCGCGACTGTACGAGTTCATGTTCTGGCTGTTCTGCTACATCTTCATGGGCATCGCCCCGGCGGCTCAGCTCCGCACCGACAAGATGCCCTCGACGACCCCGTTCGTCCTCGCCGGTGGGGACCTGGCTGCCGCGACGGTGGTCGTGCTCGGCATCGTCGGGTTCGAGATCGGCGCGCTGACCGAACGCACCCGTCGCACGAGGCTCGAGGCACGGCAGCTGCTGGAGGTCGAGGAGCCGCTCATCGGCGTGCGCACGTCACAGCGCACCCCGCTCTTCGCGCGGATCGTCCCGCTGATGGGGCTCACCACCCTGTGCGCCATCTACTACGTGCATGCCGTCGGCGTGTCGGCGTTCTTCGCCAGCCGCGACCTCCGCGACCACCTCGTGTCGATCTCCATCGCCGACTCGACGACCGCGGCGATCCTCGCGACGCTCAGCTGGGTCCCGGCACTCGTCGTCGTGCATCGCATCGTCAACGGCACGCGCAACTCCGACGGCACCAGGAGCCGACTCCGCGCCTCGGAGTGGCTGACGCTGCTGATCGCCGCGGCATTGATCATCGTCGTCAACAACCCGCTGAGCAGCGCGCGCTACATCTTCGGAGCGATGGCCCTGAGCCTCGTCGTGCTCTTCGGCGGCTTCCGTGATCAGCGGCGGACGCGCCGGACGATGATCGGCCTGCTCGCCGCGCTGTTCCTGGTCTTCCCGATCGCCGACCTGGTCCGCCGCGAGGCCACCGCGGCGGTCAGCATCGACTTCCAGAGCGAGTACCAGGGCAACGGCGATTACGACGCGTTCGCACAGATCCACAACACGATCACCGTGACCCACGATCACGGGTTCACGCTCTTGCAGCAGCCGCTCGGCGTGGCGTTCTTCTGGGTGCCGCGGTCTGTCTGGCCCAGCAAGCCGGAGGACACCGGCATCTTCATCGCCGAGCAGCGCGGCTACTCGTTCACCAACCTGTCCGCGCCGCTGTGGGCCGAGTTCTACCTGATCGGCGGGGTGGGCGCGGTGCTCGCCGGATTCGTCGCTGTCGGGCACTGGATCCGGCGTGCGGACACGGCACTGGTGCGCCTGTTCGACCATCGTTTGCCGTTCTCGGTGATCGGCTCGTACCTGCCGTTCTACATGATGATCATCCTGCGCGGTTCACTGCTGCAGGCCACGGCGCTGGTGGCCGTGTTCCTCGGCGCGGTCCGGTTCACCCGTCCGGTCACGCGCATCGAGGAGCCCGAACTCGACGACCGCGACTCTGCACGGGCGAGGATGGCATGACCGCGCGACGGCATCGGTTCTGGCTGGACACACCGCGCGGTTTCGTCGCCGCAACGTGGTTCTGGCCGGTCGCCGATACCTCGACGCCGAGCGCGCCGATCCGAGCCAAGGCCGCCGTGGTGATCGTGCCGGGCTTCGCCGTCGAAGAACGCACGATGGCCACCGGCCTCGCGGCGATCGCCGAAGCCTGTGCAGAGGCCGGCATCCCTGCGATCGTGTTCGACCTCGAGGGCGTCGCTCAGAGCGCCGACGCGCTGACCGCAGACGACATCGTCGAGCGCTGGCCGGAGGATGTCCGGGTCGTCGTCGACCACGTCCGCAGCGCCGGCTTCGGGCACGTCATCGCCGTCGCCGTGCGCAGCGGCGCGTTGGCGGCGTCGTGTGCGGCCGTCGACGCTCCGATCGCCGACGCGATGGTTCTGTGGGCACCGGTCACGTCCGGGCGGCGGCTCGGTCGCGAGCTCGCCCTGCTTCGGGGCATCTCCAACTCGACCGCCACGCCGGCTGACGACGGACCGCCACCCGAGATCGAGATCGCCGGCTTCGCGATCCCCCGACACGTGCTGTCCGGGTTGCGTCGGCTCGAACTGCTGAAGCTGAAGGTCGCGCCCGCTCCTCGCGTGCTGATCCTCGACGACGGCGAGCGCAACCACGACGAGATCGCAGCCCATTGGTGCAGCCTCGGCGCCGATGTCGAGGAGACCGTGGCGGCCGGCACCGATGCGTGGCTGATGCGGTCGATGGACGGATCGGACGTGCCGGTCGACGACATCGGGCGCCTCCTCGGCTGGATCAACCGCACGATCGAGCCCTACGCCACGGATCGCATCGAGCTCGCGCTCGATCGGCTGCCGACGACGCGCGCGTTCGTCCACGACGGAACACCGATCACCGAGACGCTCGTCGGGATCGGCGCCGGCGAGCTGTTCGGGGTGTGGTGTGAACCGGAGCCGGCCGATGCGATCGAGGCGTCGGTCCGTGTGCTGGCAGCGCCCGTGGGCCCCGGTCGATGCTTCGTCGAGTTCGCCCGCGACGAAGCCGCGGCAGGCCGGTCGAGCCTGCGCTTCGAGTTCTCGGGCTCTGGCACCAGCCCGCGGCGGCCGGGTCAGATCTGGAACAGCCACTACTCCCACGCCGGCAGTCTCGACGTCGCCGCCGCGCTCGACCACGCCGCCGCACGGCACGCCAGGCGCGCGGCAGTGATCGGCTTCTGCTCGTCGGCGTGGTCGGCGCTGCAGGCCGGCCCACGGCCCGACGTCGCAGTCGTCGCCGCACTGAACGTCCACCTCTACGTGTCCGACGGCGCGAGCTCTGCGCTCAACGTCGTGCCGCGGTCACGCCTGCTCCGCCTGCTCGATCAGCGGCTGTCACCGAATCGGCGCGCCAAGCTGTTCCATCGGATGTACCGCACACTGCCACTGCCCGGCGTGCCGATGCGTTGGACCGAATCGTTGTTGCGACACGGCGTCACGGTGCTCATGCACTTCGACGCGCACGACCCCGGGCTGCTGTACCTGCGCAAGCGGATGCCCGAGCGCTGGAACCGCGACCTGCATGACGGCACGTTGCAGGTCAGCGCGTACGACCACCTCGGGCACTCGCTCGAGGGGCCGCAGGACCGCCGCCGGCTGATGGCTGCGTTGAGCGCGCAGTTGTCCGCGCTGGACGTCAGTGCTGATGCAGCGAGCCGGGCACCGGAGGCAGCCCCACCGCCACGCCGCTGACCGACGCACCCGTGCCGGGACCGGTGGTCGCCGGAACGGTCTGAGCGGGAGCGGTGGTCACCGGAACTGTCGGCGCGGGAACTGTCGTCGAGATGATGCCCGAGGGAGCTGGGCTCGTCGACGGCGGGCTCGTCGACGGCGGGCTCGTCGGCGGCGGGCTCGTCGGCGGAGGGTTCGTCGGCACCGGGCTCGTCGCTGGCGTGCTCGTCGCTGGCGTGCTCGTCGCTGGTGTGCTCGTCGGCGGGGCGCTCGAGGCTGGGGCGCTGGATGTCGGTGGCACGCCGGAGGCGACGCCATCGCGGCCCGAGGACGCGAAGTGGTACTGCAGGTCCTGCACGGCAGGACGGTCGACCACGCGATCGACGGAGGCGATCGTCAGCGTCGCGCCGTTGCTGTATCGCACGGTGGCCGACACGGTCCCTGTCGCCAGCGGGAACGTCGTGGCCGACTCGCCCGCGGCCGCCTGGTACGTCCGCTTCGAGCCGCCGATCGTCACCTCGATCGTCTGCGGCTGGGTGAGGAACGTCAACACCTCCACCGTGTCGCGAGCCGGGCTGCTGCCGTCCTTCAGTTCCATGAACTCCGTCTGCGGTCCGGTCGGCCGCGCTGCCCATGGCTGGATCCGATGCGAGAGGTACACCGTGTCGCGCACGATCGACGGTCGCGCCGCCGTCTTGAACCAGGCGATGTAGTAGTCGGAGATGTCGAGCGGACCCCATCCGATGTGGCTCGACGGCGAGAACTCCGTGCCTTCCGCGTAGTCGTTCCAGGTCACCATCTGGACCCACTCGGCGCTCGTGTCGATCGCCGTCTGCCACAGCGTCCGCAGCGTCTCCGTGTTGTTCGACTCGGCGAACAAGCCGGCCGTCGGACGCACATCTTGCACGGCGATCGGTTGCATCCAGAGCTTGCCGCGGGCATGGGCGTCGCGAGCTTGGGCCGCGGTGTCGACGATCGACTCGGGGCTGCGGTCACCCCAGACGGACAGCCCGTACGAGAAGGAGGTGAACGCTGCCGCAGAGTCGTAGTCGAGGAACGTCGGCACGAACGCGACGGTGATGCCGTACTTCGACTTCATCAGCGCGATCCAGCTCTGCCACCACGCAGCGCTCTTGTTCTCGGCGTCGAAGGGGGACACGACCAACCTGCCGTCGGCGAGGTGGTAGACCGCCGGGTTCGCGGCGATGCCGGCGATCTTGGCAGCGAGCACGTTCGGGTCGTCCACGGTGTCGGTGGTCGAGTCAGGCATCAGCAGGATCGAGAACTGCGGATCCACCGCGTGCGCGGCAGTGATGAGTCGTTGCACTGTCGCCCATTCGTCGCCGTTGAGCGAGAGGAGATCGACACTGAAGCCATCGATGCCGGCGGCGCTCGCGCGGCGCACCTCGGTCTCCATGTCGTCGAGCTGCCAGGTGCTGGCGCTGCTGACGTTCCGGGTCAGCGGACGCTCGCGGATGAACCCGCCACTCGCTGCGAACTTGCCGTCCTCGCCCGAGGGGAGGAGGTACTGCGACGCGTAGTAGTCCGACCCCGGCGGCTCGTTGTCGATCGACACCGGAAACGTCGTCATGTAGTGCGCGAACACCTTCTTCGAGGAGGCGTGCAGCACATCGGCGGCGGGCAGATCGATCGGCAGCGCGGGTTTGCCGGAAGGCGCCGACGACTCGAGCATCTGCGGGTCGGCTCGAACGCGCCCGCAGGCGACGATCCCCAGGCCGAGTAGGGAGACTGCACCCAAGGCGCCGAGCACACGGACCCGCACGAGCGAGCGGGAAGGACGGCGGGGCGCCGACCGAGCGGGCGCAGCGAGGTCCATCACGTTGAACGTATCGGCCCTCGGGAGCGGGCTCTTGAAACGACTTGATCAAGAGTTGAGCAACGCCCCTTGAAAACGCCCGCGGCCGGGCACGAGCCCGCCTCCGTGATCCGCGCGCTTCGGTTGTGACTCGAACAGGTGTTCGATAGCGTGATTGGCATGAGAGCGGCACTCGATCTCCTCCACCAGGGCACGACCGCCTTGCTCGGTGCGGACATCGCGCTCGTCTCGGTCGATGACATCGGGCCGCACGTCTTGTCGATGCAGGCAGAGATGGACAGGATCCGGGTCGCTCAATCTCGGCTGTTGCTGGAAGCGGACCGGCATCGGATCTGGAAGCTGTCCGGGCACCGGTCGATCGAGGACTGGCTCGCTGCCAAAGGCAAGGCCACCAAGACTGCGGCGTCCAAGCAGAAGCAGCTCGGTGAAGCATTGAACAAGTCCAAGGACTTGGCCGACGCGGTCCACGCGGGTGAGATCTCTCCGGACACGGCGGCGGCGTTGTTGCCGGCGTTGGGTTCGGACCACTCCGGAAGCAACGCCGATCTGGTTGAGATCTGCAAAGGCGCGAACCCCGCCGAAGCCCGCGACGCAGGGAACATGTTCCAAAGCTTGTACCCGCCCGAGGGTCCGAGCGATGCGGAGCGTGAGCAGGCCAAGCGCCAGCGGCGAGGGATCCGGTTCTCGGACCTCGGTGACGGGATGACCCGGGTCGACGGACAACTCACAACGTCGGACGCGATGACGGTCGAGAACGCACTGCGCGCGATCACCGGCAAACCGCTCGACGGGGATGACCGGACACGTGAGCAGAAGAACGCCGACGCGCTCGTGATGCTGGCTGACGCCTACGCCAAAGGTCAGGTGCGCGGCGGTCGGGAACGTCCGACCGTGGTCGTGACGATCGACATCGACGTCCTCGAGGGCCGCAGCCCAGGGGCGGGGCGTTCGTCGACCGGGCAGATCATCCCGGCAGAGATCGTCCGTCAGATGTGCACCAACGCCAACATCGTCCGCCTGCTCACCTCCAACTCGGTGCCACTCGACATGGGGCGATCACAACGACTCGCCACCGACGACCAATTCAAAGCGTTGTTGGCTCGTGATGGCGGCTGCAGGTTCGAGGGCTGCAACATGCCGGCCGACTGGTGCCAGGTCGACCACATCCAAGAATGGACAGCACAAACCGGCCCAACAGATCTTCATTTGCTGGTCTTGTGGTGCGTCTACCACCACTCATTCAGACACCGACCCGACGTCCACCTCCACGGCGACGCCAACAACCTCAGCATCACACTCCCCGACGGCAGAACCATGCCACTCCCCGCACGCGGACCCACCACGCAGAGCGCCGCCGCACAGGACCAGACGACACAGCACCAGGCCAGCGGGCACGAGGCAGCATGAACGTCCGCGGCGTTGGGCGATTGTCTTCGGGGCGTTCAGCCGGTGTTGTACGGTGCACCGCACTGCGAAGGCCACGCCTCACTCCAG